>JBPCVZ010000357.1:0-26060 GCA_051010015.1 Hyphomicrobiaceae bacterium | reverse complement strand
GCTCTCCAGGACTTCCTCGGTATGCTGGCCGGGATCGGGCGCCGGTTTCAGTGCCTCGAGCTGCGGCGCGTTCGTCATATTGATCGGCTGGCGAACGATGTCGAACCCGCCGAGTGTCGGGTGATGGACGGGCTTGGCCATCCCGAGATGCTGGACCTGCGGTTCGGCAAACGTTTCATCAATTGAATTGATCGATCCGCATGGAACGCCTGCCTTCGCCATGGTCTCAATCCAATGCGCCTTGGTCTCAGTCCGGGTCACTGCTTCGATAATCTCGCGCAACTCGGCGCGATTGTCCGAGCGCGTTTGTCCAGTCGCGAACTTCGGATCATCGAGCAACTCGGGCCTGCCGATTGCCTGGCAGCACCGCTCCCACGTTGCGCCACCTGCAGCCGCGATGTTGATATGGCCGTCCGACGTCGCGAACACGCCGGTCGGGACCGACGTCGGATGATCATTACCCGCCTGCCCGGCAACTTCGCCCTTCATCGTCCAGCGCGCAGCCTGAAAGTCGAGCATGAAGATCATCGCCTCCAACAGCGACGTGTGCACCCATTGGCCCTTGCCGGTCTGTTCACGCTGCAGCAGCGCGATCATGATGGCCTGCGCCAGGAACATGCCGCTGGTCAGATCCGCAATGGCGATGCCAACGCGTACCGGCCCCTGGCCCGGCAGCCCGGTGATCGACATCAGACCGCCCATGCCTTGCGCGATCTGGTCAACCCCGGGACGCGTCGCATCCGGTCCAGACTGCCCGAAGCCGGAGATACTGCCGTAGACAATGCGCGGATTGATCGCCGAGACGGCATCGTAGTCGATCCCCAGACGGGTCTTCACGTCGGAACGATAGTTTTCGACGATGACATCCGCGTTCTTGGCCAGTTCCATGAAGATTCCACGGCCTTCCTCGCTCTTGAGATCGAGCGTCAGGCTGCGCTTGTTGCGGTGCAGGTTCTGGTAGTCAGGTCCGTGCAGCTTACCGCCCATCGAATCGGCCCCTCCCTTGGTCGGGCGCTCGATCTTGATCACGTCAGCACCCCAGTCGGCCAACTGACGCACGGCCGTCGGGCCGGCGCGATGCGCCGTCAGGTCTAGAACTTTGAAACGCGCGAGGGGAAGTTCGGTCATCGGAAGCCTCTCAGGAAGTTGCGCCCGTACGCGGGAACAGGCTCGTGCGGACAACCATAAATGAGGAGACCCACTTCGCACAGCACGAGTCGATCCAGGCAATGATTGCTTTGACCATCCACCTCGGCCAGATTGCCATCAAACCAGCAGGAGGATGACGCGACATGGCAAGAGGCGCACGCACGGCATTGATCACAGGTTCAGGCAGGAACATGGGCCGCGGCTGCGCCAAGGAACTGGCTCGGGCCGGCTTCAATATCGTCATCAACGGCTCGTCGAAGAGAGCGGACTGCGATCGGGTCGCCGACGAAGTGCGTGCGATCGGCACCGAAGCGCAAATCGAGATGGCCGATATCGGCGACAAGGCTGCCGTCGAGGCGATGGCGGCGAGTGCGCTCAAGACGTTCGGGCGCATTGATGTACTCATCAACAATGCCGCGATCCGCCCCGGCCAGGCCTTCCTGGAGATGACCGATGACGATCTCACGCGGGTGATGGACGTCAACTTCAATTCCGCCGTCTGGCTTGCCCGCGCGTTCCTGCCCGGCATGATCGACGGCGGCTGGGGGCGCATCGTCAATTTTACCGGCATGAACGCACAGCAGGGTACGGGCGGGCGGCCGAGCGTGACCGTCTCGAAGCATGCGGCATGGGGCTTGACGAAGGCGCTGTCGCGTGAATTTGGGCCGAAAGGCATCACGACCAACATCATTTCGCCGGGCACGTTTCCCGATGAAGATATTGATGCCGGCAGCAACGCGCAGTTCCAGAAGCTGCTTTCGGAGAACCCAGTTGGCCGACTAGGGACAAGCGATGATATCGCGGCTGTCGTCGGACTGCTGTGCTCGGATCGCGGCGGATTCATCAATGGCCAGCTGCTGCAGGTCAATGGCGGTGTCGTGAACTAACTGCTAAAAAACGGTTCCTCACTTCCTGCGAGGCAACCATCGACAAGCCGGTGAAAAATCGCGGGCTGATTACGGCGACCGCCATCCTGGCCAGTATGATCTATTCGATCGACTGGACCATCGCTGCGGTCGCCTTGCCGTACATGCAGGGCACATTCTCGGCGACACAGGATCAGATCGCCTGGGTCATGACATCCTATATCGTCGTTAGTGCCATCGTGCTGCCGACCACCGGCTGGCTCAGCAACGCCGTCGGGCGCAAGAGGCTATTCCTGATCGCGGTCGCCGGGTTCACGTTCTTTTCGTTCCTGTGCGGCGCTGCCAATTCACTTCAGACAGAGATTCTGTTCCGGGCGCTGCAAGGATGCTTTGGCGCCTTCCTCCTGCCGCTGAGCCAGGCACTGCTGCTCGACAGCTACCCGACGGAAGAACATGCCCGCGCCACCGCCCTGTGGGGGTTGGGTGTCATATTCGGCCCTGTCATCGGGCCAACCATTGGCGGCTATCTGACCGAACTCTATGAGTGGCGTTGGGTATTCTACATCAACGTGCCGGTTGGCATTCTCGCGTACCTTGGCGGATGGCTGTTTCTGCCCGCCGACAACCCGGAACGAGACAAGGCCCGTTTCGACGTGTTCGGCTTCATGGCACTTGCTATGTGTGTCGGCTGTTTCCAGCTGGTGCTCGACCGCGGTGAACGACAGGACTGGTTTGAAGCCCTGGAGATTCAGATCGAGGCCGGACTCTGCCTGCTCGGTTTCTACCTGTTCGTCGTGCACAGCCTCTCGAGCACAAATCCAATCGTGAACCTGCGCCTTATGCGCGATCGCAATTATTCGCTGGGCATGCTGTTCGCATTCATCTACGGCATGCTGACCTTGCCGCCGATGATCCTGCTGCCGCCGTTTCTTTCCGGCCTGCAAGGCTATCCGGTCTCAACCGTCGGGCTGCTGATGTCGCCGCGCGGTCTTGGCCTGATGATTGCCATGCTGGTGCTCGGCCGGATCGGCGGGCGTATCGATCCACGTGTCACGCTGTTTGCCGGATTTCTCATGCTTGGCATCCCAAGCCTATTCATGGCGAGATGGAATCTCGATGTCGGTGCTTTCGAGATCATCTGGACCAGCGTCGTGCAGGGGATCGGCGCCGGTGCGATCATCGTGCCACTCGGCGCCCTGACCTTCGCGACGCTCGACCCGCGACACCGCACGGAAGCCGCCTCGATGTGGAACCTCGTCCGTTCGGCGGGGAGCGGCATCGGCATTTCCGTAGCCGTGTTCATAGTCACACGCGTCGCGAACGAGACCCGGGCCGGGCTGGTCGAACATGTCTCGCCGTTCAATCCCGCATTTCAGTATTGGCCGCTTGCGAGTTTCGTCGATCAGGGCTCGCCAACCCACCTTGCCCAGCTCGACGAACTCGTCACGCGCCAGGCGCAGCTGATCGGTTATCTCGACGTGTTCCAGCTGACCGCCTGGGCCGCGTTCATGATCCTGCCGCTGGTGTTCCTGTTGGCCAAGCCCAAACCGACTTGAAGCCCGTCAGGTCATCGGCGCGGGTGGCGCGTTGTAGTCTTCGTCAGAAACCGGCTCAAGCCAGTCGGCACCTCTGCCGTCGTCATCATTTTCGGATAGAGCGAGGTGGGAAAACAATTGACCCGGTGCCGAGCCATGCCAGTGCTTGGCACCGGGCGGGATGATGACGGTGTCGCCAGGGCGAATCTCGTGCACCTGATCACCTTCCAACTGATAGCGGCCGACACCGATCAGGCAGAACAACACCTGGCCGACCGGGTGGGTATGCCAGTTCGTGCGGCCACCCGGTGTGAAGGTCACGCGGGTCGCCCGCATCCGCGAGGGCGCTTCGCCAACGCTGACTTCGTCAGCATAAACCGTGCCGACAAAATTAGTCGGCGGTTGGGTTTTGGTGTCTCGCGCATTGGCACGAATTATCTTGGTCATTTGGGTTCTCCCTTAATTTGCCCGTCGGTTGAGTTGGTCATGCACGAAGGCGACGATGCGTTCCGTGCCATCCTTCTGGTTTGCCACGGCATTCGGTGCGCGCGTAACGAAACCTTCGACTTCGCCGGGATACAGCCGAAGATCAACCGACCCGCCGCGTTCACGATAGAGTTCGACAAAGCGATCCAGATGAGGCCGCGGGTGCATCTCATCGGCCTCGCCCTGGACATAGAGAACCGGCGGCATTTCGATTCGTTCGCCGCGCTCAAGGATGCGAACCGGACTGCCTTCCGACATCGAGTCTTCTGACTCCCAGAACTTGTCGTGATTAGGTATGACACCCGGCAGTTGCTTGGGATAACCGTCGTTGGCCGCTATGCGCTGCTGCGCGTATTGGTAGCGCCCGAGCGGGTCGATCACCGGCCAACACAACACCACGCAGCCGACGGTCGCGTCAAAGCCGGCTACTTCCGGTCGCTGAATGGCGGCGTAGCGCGGCTCATCGGGCCGCATGGCGACGAGCATCGCTTGCTGACCACCGCTCGAAATTCCGAACATGCCCACTCTTTCAGCATCGCCGCCGAATGCCTCGGCCTTCGATTTCAACCAGCGGATGCCGAAATTTATGTCGGCCATCGCTGCCGGATAGCCCGCCGTCGGCGGCTGGCGAAAATCCAACGCGGCAACGACCACGCCGCTTGCGGCAAGCGCCTCGCACAGCACTTTGTCATTGTGGCGGTCGCCGTTGCACCAGGCACCGCCGTGCAGGTCGACCATCATCGGGAATGCACCGCTGTCGCGCGGGCGATAAATGCGCGCGAGCAGATCGTTCCCCTCGTGCTGGAGATAGACGACATCGGCAACGTCAATGTCATAGGCGGTCCGGGTATCGATCACTGACATTGGAACAACTCCCTAAGGCTGGTGCCGGTAATTCTGTCATGAGGAACGGGTTGAAGAAAGCTATCGCTCACCGAATTGAGCGTTCATCACACCTGGATTAAGGTTTCCGCCGTCTCAACCATCCGACATTCGAAAGCGGCAAATGCCCACTCTAACCGAGACCATTACGATTGCCGCGCCACTTGAGACGGTCTGGCCACTGTTGTCCGACCCGGAGACGGTTGCGTCATGCATTCCGGGCGCGACGCTTTCGGAGGATCGCGAAGATGACGTCTGGAAAGGCTCGATCAGTGTGAAGTTCGGGCCGACGGTTGCGGTTTTTCGTGGCGAAGCGGACCTCACATACGATCACGACGCCCACACCTGCACCATTGAGGGACGCGGCATCGACCAGCGCGGCGCATCGCGGGCCTTGGCCAACGGGCTCGTGACGGCTGCCGCGGCCGGTGACGAGACCGAACTGACGGTCGACGGCGACTACTCGGTTTCCGGACCGCTCGAAACGTTCGCCAATGCCGGCGGTGTGCATGTCGCACGTGCGTTGCTGGCCGAATTTGCAGGCAATATGGCAGAGCTGACCAGCGGCCCGAAAGCGGCAGGCACGTCGGCCACGTCAACTGCCCCGTACGAGCCGATTGGTGAACCGGCATCCGCGCTCGGCTCCGCTGCAACCGGATCTCCACACACCAAAGCCCCCGCCGCAAAAGAGCTCAACGCGCTCGCCCTGCTGTGGGCGGCCCTTACGTCCTGGATTGGCAGCCTGTTTGGCAGAGGAAAGAAATCATGAGCAAGCTGATCACGTCCGACATGTTGGCACGGGCGTTCGAAGCCGAAGGCGTCGACACACTGTTCACGCTGATGGGTGATGCCAATATGTACTGGTCGACGGCGATGGCCGAGCGGCCCGGCATGCGCGTTATTCACGCCCGGCACGAATCCTGTGCCGTTTCGATGGCCGAAGGCTATCATCGGGCGACCGGTAAGGTCGGCGTTGCCTCGACGACCTGCGGGCCCGGCTTCACGCAGATCATGACATCACTGGCAATGGCGGCACGCGCCAATGTTCCGCTGGTCGTCTTTGCCGGAGACTCGCCAATCGCCGCGTCGTGGTACCTGCAGCAGCTCGACATGGCGCCGTTGGCGCATGCCACAGGCGCGCACTACGTGGCGGTCAAGCACATCGACCGCCTGCTCGACAATGTTCGCGAAGCCTTCCAGGTGGCCGAGGTCGAGCGCAAGCCGGTCGTCCTGTCGGTGCCGATGGACATGCAGAAGCAGCCGTGGCCACATCTCACCGACTATACGCCGTCCGTCGAGCTGGTGCCCGCCGCGCAGCGACCCAACCCCGACCCGGAGATCGTCGACAAGGTTTGCGACATGATCGCCGCTGCCGAGCGGCCCATCCTGCTTGCCGGACGCGGCGCGATGTGGTCCGGCGCCCGCGAGGCGATCGAAGCAGTCGCGGAACAGTCAGGCGCATTATTGGCGACGTCCCTACTCGGCAAGGGGCTGTTTGAGGGCAATCCCCACAACCTCGATCTCGCCGGCGCGTTCGCCAGCGACTTTGCACGCGAGCAGTTTGCCTATTCAGACCTTGTCATCGGCATCGGCGTCGGGCTCGGCCACTACACCACGGAAGGCGGCTATCTCTATCCAGGTGCACAGGTCGTACAGATCGACACCAACCCGCGCGGGCTTTGGCAGGGTCTCAAGACGGCCGACCTGCACGTGCGGGCCGATGCCAGAGCTGCAGCAGAGGCGATCCAAGCACGGCTTGAAGCGCGTGGCATTGCCAAGAGCGGGCTCAGGACGGCTACAATGGCGCAGCAGATCGCCGACGACCATCCGGACCGCAAAGAATATCCGGTGCAGCCCGGCATGCTCGATCAACGCCGGGTCATCGAGGAACTCGACCGGGCCATTCCCAAGGACTGGGACATGGTGATCGGCGGCGGGCATTATTTCTCGATCGCGATGACCCACCTGAAAGGCCGGCCGGCAGAGAAATATCATGTGATCAACGATTTTGGAGCGATTGGTTCCGGCTTGGCCGCCGCGATCGGCGTGGCGCAGGCGCGTGGCGACGGCAAGGTGTGCCTGATCGAGGGCGATGGCAGCCTGATGATGCACACGCAGGAACTCGACACCATAAAGCGGCACGGCATCCGCCTGCTCATGGCAATCATCAATGATGGCGGCTACGGCGCGGAGTTCCACAAATTCCGCGCCAACAACATCGACCCGTCCGGCGCGATCCACGGCCGCGGCGATATCGCGGCGATGGCGCGCGGCTTCGGCCTTGCCGGCAACACCGTCAGCCAGAGCGGCAGCCTCGATGGCTTGTTCAGGGAACACCAGGGCGCCAACGTCGCTACCGTTTGGGACATCATCGCCGACGACCTGATCCCCTCGCGCAGCTACCGTCGCGTCCACTACGGCGAAGCATAGCGGACGCGTTTGCTCAAAAATTCTGATCTCGACCGGTCGAGCACTGGCACGCGGCGCTGGCTTCCTACGCGCCGGCGATGGTAGAAGTTGGGCCTGCTGATGATCCAAGCCGGAGGCCCCATGGACCCGAGAGATCCCGTCGCGCTGACCCAGGCCTTGGTGCGCTGTCCCTCTGTGACGCCGAAAGAGGCCGGCGCATTGACCCTGCTCCAGAATGTACTGGAGCCGGTGGGCTTTGAGTGCCACCGCATGACGATGTCGGAAGCCGACACGCCGGACGTCCAAAACCTCTACGCGCGCTACGGCCGGCAAGGCCCGAACCTGTGCTTTGCCGGGCATACCGACGTAGTCCCGGTCGGCGATGAAAAGGGTTGGCAGCACGCCCCCTTCGGTGCGGTGATCGAGGATGGCGTGCTCTACGGCCGCGGTACCGTCGACATGAAGGGCGGCATCGCGTGCTTCATCGCGGCCGCGCTGCGCCAAATAGACAAGCACGGCGTCCGCGGTTCGCTGTCGCTGCTGATCACCGGCGACGAGGAAGGCCCATCCATCAACGGGACAACGAAGGTGCTCGACTGGATGGCCGCGCGCGAAGAGCGCATCGATGCCTGCGTTGTCGGCGAGCCGACCAACCCGGGCGCAATCGGCGACATGATCAAGATCGGCCGCCGTGGCAGCTTGACCGTGGTGCTCAGTGTCAAGGGCGTTCAGGGGCACTCCGCCTATCCACATCAAGCCGACAATCCGGTGCCGAAACTGGCCAAGCTGATTGATCGGCTGAGTCATGCCGAGATCGACCAGGGCTCCGACAATTTCGAGAACAGCAACCTCGAAGTGACGATTGTGACGGTGCCCAATACGGCATCGAACGTGATACCGGCAGAGGCGCGCGCGACGTTCAACATCCGCTACAACGACAACTGGGACCGTGGCCGCATGGTCGCCTGGGTGCGCGACACGGCCGGCGCCATTGCCGCCGAGATCGGCGCCGAGATCCAGTTGAATTTCGCGGGTACGGGCGATGTATTCCTGACCAAGGCAGGGCCACTGGTCGATGCCATGCGTACCGCGATCGGCGACGTCACCGGACTGAAGCCCGAGCTCAGCACCGGTGGCGGCACGTCAGATGCGCGCTTCATACAGGCCTACTGTCCGGTGATCGAGTTCGGCCTCGTCAACCAGACGATCCATCAGGTCGACGAGCACACCCGCGTCGAAGACCTGCAGCAGCTGACTGCGGTTTATGAGCGGTTTATCGCGGAATATTTCGAGCGCGATGGCCTTTAGTGACGTATTGCAACGCAAAGATTGGCTGAATCATCACGGCCCAGCGCCACGAGTAGGTGGAAGTCGATGTGGAACATGATCCGCGCCTGCCGCCGCACGGAACGCGCCAAAGTGGTGATGGCGGTCGACCGTGCGCAGTGGAGCCGGTAAAATATCGCAACGTCATCGCGTGACAGGCGCAGGGGAGCGACGCGGCATGCAGATCAATCGGGCAATCGCAATCAGAAAATGGCTCTGCATCATCGCCGCTTTTGTGGCTGCCAGCCCGGCTGTAGCCGCCGACCGGGCCGCACTCGTTATCGGCAATTCGGACTACCGCCATACACCCAAGCTCAAGAACCCGCGCAACGATGCCATTGACATCTCAGCCTCATTGGAACGGCTCGGGTTCAAAGTGGTTGCCGGCTTCGATCTGACAAAGAAAGCGATGGAAGCCAAGGTTTGGGAGTTTTCAGACATTGCACGCAACGCGGATACGGCCCTGCTCTTTTACTCGGGCCACGGCATGCAGCTCGCCGGTCGCAACTACCTGCTTCCGGTCGACGCCCGCCTCGACAAGACCGCTAGCGTGGAAGATGAAACCGTGCCATTCGATTTCATCCAGGCCATTCTGCAGGTCGCCAAGAAGAATAACATCATCATCCTCGATGCCTGCCGCAACAATCCCCTGCGCGCGAGATACGTCGACACGGTTTCACGATCGGTCGGAAGCAGCGCGGTGGTCGGCCTGAGACCCGGCCTTGCCAAGATCGGCGCGGCACGAGCCAACACGATCGTCTCTTTTTCGACTCAGCCTGACAATGTCGCGCTCGACGGAGCCGGGCGCAACTCGCCCTACACGGCAGCGCTCCTGAAATTCATCGACCGCCAGGATCTCGATATTGCATCTGTATTCGTTGAGGTCCGCAAGGACGTCATTCGCCGGACGAACGCCGCTCAGGTGCCGTGGGAGAATTCGTCTCTCACCGGCCAATTCTATTTTCGACGCCGCAACTTCGCGGTACCCGGTGCCATGGAGCCAATGACGGATCGCCCCGGTTACGACATCGAGGACCACAAACAGGCCAACGTCTCGCCCGAGGCGTGCCGGCGCGCGTGTCATTACGATATCCGCTGCCGCGCCTGGACACACGTCCGCCCGGGCGTGCTCGGGAACCGGCCTTACTGTTTTCTGAAAAACACCGTCCCTCCTGCTCGCAAAAGCAGCTGCTGTACGTCCGGCGTCAAGATGAGCGGACCGAGGCGGTAGCTTTCAATCGCAAAACTTAGTTCAACCTCGGCCGCTCTTCGTCGGCCTCGGCCTGAGAGAGCATCAGTCGCCAGTCCGGCGGCGACTTGGTGCGCAACTCCCAGAGCTGGGCCAGCCGATTGATCAGGTGCTTTTGCCGCCGCTCCATGATCGGCACCGTCCACTCGTTCTCAGCGATGATCTGCGACGTCAGTACAAACGGTGAAGCGCCATCATCGCGCGCAAAATAGGTTTGCTTCTTATCCCAGAACTCCATATTTCCCGCGGCGGAATTCTTCTTGCGCGACAGCAGCGCGAGATTGGCCAGGCGATGGGTCCAGTATTGGCGCACCGACGCGTCGGAGAACACCTCCAACCATTCGCTGTCCTCCGCCGGACGCTGCGGCAAGACATGCTCAACACTGATCGTGCGATGATCGTAAGTGGCAGTGCCATCGGAGAGCGCTTCGTCGAGACGGAGCAACAGCACTTTGCGAATCCGCGTGATCGTGTAGACCGGGCCATCGAGCACCTGCAGGATCGCGGCCGCTTCCGCCTCGGTCAAGTCGATCGCTGACCGGGTCCTGCTCAATTCGCGATGGGTCATTAACTCGTCAATGACCGTACAGAAACGCGCGATGCGATTGTTGGCGTGCGTGCGCGTCAAGAAGAACCCGTACGCAAGCCGTTCCAGCCGCTTCAACGCATCAAGCAGGTCTGGCGGGCGTTTGTCGAAAGTCGCCATAGCCGCCAGCGCGACTGGTCGCCAGTCCGAGTAATCCAATCGCCAAAGCTGTTTCAAATACCAGTTTATGTCCTCCGCATATTCGGTCGAAACATAACTGCACTCGACGAGATTGAGATAACATTCCCCCAGCGGCTCCAGATATTTCGTAATAAAGTCGGTAGCATTAACGAAACGAAGGACGTGGTCGCGAAACGCCTGCTCAAGCGATGTCCGGCGCTTCTGGCGATGAAAGATCGTATCGATGTGGCTGAAGAGTTCCCGGAAATGCTCGTGGCCGAGTGCTTCCTCGTATGTCTCCCACGCCGAGTTGTAGCCTTCCCGCTCATCCGCCGGGATACCACCAATGATCTCGGCTTTCAGCACATCGGTCGGCGAAAGGTCCAACCCGCGATCATTCATTACCGCAAACACGCGATAGGCGGCCTCGCGATCCGTCGCCTCGACCACCACGAGGAAGCATTGCTGGACAATGTAACTGAGCAGCCTGAGGCGTTTCTCTTCCGACCAGAGCTTGAGATTGTCGTGCAAGAAATCGGTATTGTCGATGATCCGTTGGGCGCTATCGGAATCGAATTCCTCCGACTCAGGAAGGTTCCTTGTCGCACCAAATGCCTGAACGTACTTGCGGAAAACCGGCTGATCCTGGTCCCTAAGGCGCAACCGGAAGCTCTCGTGAATGCCCTCGAACTTCTTGCCCTCCTGCTTGATGTAGCGATCGATTTGGCGGGCATCTTCCGTCTCGGCCAAGTCGCGCAGGACGGCCAGAATAATGGTTAGGGTGGCAAGCCGTTGTTGGCCGTCAACAACATCCGAATTTGGCGTGTCCGGCTCTTTGATGACGACGATCGTTCCAAGAAAATAGGGCGTAGCGGGTCCGCCATTCGACTGCATGGCGTGGTCCAGATCATCGAGCAACTCACCGGCCTGTTCGCGGGTCCAGCCATAAGGTCGTTGAAAGGGAGGTATAGAGAAAAGAAATTTCTCGCAGAAAAGACCCGAGACCGGACGCTCGCAGGCGCGAATAACATTACTCACTTCACTTTCCTCCCCACGCCCCTCGGAGAAAAGTTAGCATCGTTATTTCGACAATTCTACGGACGAAAATGGTGTGTCTTCTGTTGGCGATCTTTTTATCCATGCGGACCGAGCCCATCGCCGCGTCAAAGGACTCAGAACGCCATCGCCTTCATCCAACGCGCCTTTCAGAAGACGGTCATGATCTCGTCGAGCGGCTTCTTGATTTTGGCGACCGCCGGCACGGTGGCGTCAGGAGAAGGATGGCCAACTGCAATGATCATCGTCGCCTTCTCCGACGTCGGACGAGCCAGTAGCGCGTTGAGAAACTTCATCGGATTGGGCGTATGCGTCAGCGTCACAAGTCCGGCCGTATGCAATGCGGTGAGCAGCACGCCGGTCGCAATGCCGACGCTCTCTGGAACGTAGTAGTTCTTGTATTTAGTGCCGTCGCTGAACTGACCGTAGCGCTGTGCGAACACGACGATCAGCCAAGGCGCCATGTCAAGGTGCGGTTTGTCGGCGCCGGTACCGATCGGCTCGAGCGCCTTCAGCCATTCATCGCCAGCCGCTCCGGCGTAGAAGCGGCGCTCTTCTCCCTCGGCGGCGAGACGAATGCTGCGCTTGGTGGCCGGATTGGCGATAGCCGCGAAGTGCCAGGGCTGATGGTTGGCACCGCTCGGCGCGGTACCAGCCGCACGGACACAATCCTCAATGATTGCCCGAGGAACAGCGCGCTCGGAAAAGTCACGAACCGAATGGCGCTTGCGCATGTGGCCATAAAACTCGCGTGCCGCCGTGTGCATGTCGGCGTCACTCATGTCATGGCGGTCGGGGAGCGGCATCGCTTCGTAGGTAAGGTGGTCTCGTGAAAACATGCTCCGTTCCGGCGTCTTGGTAGCGTCGATTCATCAAAGTGTCTGACGGATAGACTAGCCGGAATTGGCGAGGCAGTCAGCCCGCACCTGGATGGCCCGCGCGTGCTACGGGGCGGCTTGAGGATCGCAGCGCGGATTGTCCAGATTAATCGACGTGAACAGCCATATCGATATCTACGATTGCGTAGAGCATTTTTGCATAACGGTCATAGCCGAAGAACTCACCGATGCGCTCTGCGCTGTCACAGATCGAGACGATCTGTTCATGGTGCACATTGTCAGGGCACGACACCATGCGTTTTGCGCAGACGTGCATTCCGCTTTCCGTTCGATATATCGCCAGCTCGGCACGATAGCCGCTTCTTTCCGCGGAGCTTACCGATGCCAGTTTGCGACCAACAAAAGCAACATCGGGTCCTTCATGCACCTTCAGGATGATTTCGGATTGGTTATCGCGCACCGCTCGTCTCCCTTGTGGGAATTGACAGGTTGTGGCGTCAATCTGACACCTAAATCAAATCATTTTCTTAACGATGCGCCTGCAACCGCGCCCGGTCGTTGAATTCCGTGCGTTGCAGGCCCAATGCCGCGCCTGGTTGGCAACATTCGATCCACACAACCCTGCGAAAGGCCGACGATGATTGGTGTCATGAACGCGTCGGCCAACGCTCCCCGGCATGCCTCAGCAAAAATGCTTCGACAGCTTGAGGCCCTGGGCCTGGTAGTGGCTGCCGAGGCCCGAGCCATAAAGGAGTCGCGGCGTCTCGGTCAGGCGCTCATAGATCAACCGGCCGACAATCTGGCCGTGCTCGAGGATAAACGGCACCTTGTGCGATCGCACTTCGAGGACCGCGCGTGAACCGCTGCCGCCGGTAGCCGCGTGTCCAAAGCCCGGGTCGAAAAAGCCGGCGTAGTGGACGCGGAATTCACCGACCAACGGGTTAAATGGCACCATCTCAGCGGCATGCGTCGGCGGCACATGCACCGCCTCCTTGGAGGCAAGAATGTAAAACTGGTCCGGATCGAGGATTAGTTGCTTCGTGCCCGTCAGCGTGATTGGTTCCCAGTATTCATCAATCGCCCGGGCGCCGACCGCATCGACATCGACAACGCCCGTGTGGCGCCGGGCACGGTAACCAACAGGCCCGTCGAACCCGTCAGACAGGTCGACAGAAAGCGCAATGCCGCCGGCAATGTCGGCTTCCTCGTCGGACGTCAGGGATTGCTCGGCGTGCAATCTCTTGAGCGCCGCATCATTGTCCTCAACGTCGCCCAGGCGAAATCGGATCTGACTGAGGCGCGAGCCCTTGCGCACGATAATTGGGAATGTCTGCGGGCAGATCTCCGCATAAAGCGGTCCTTTGTAGCCCGCCGGGATCTGGTCAAACGCGCCCACGCCATCCGCGATGACACGCGTGAAAACGTCGAGGCGACCAGTCGAGCTTTTCGGGTTGGTCGCCGCGGAAATGTCTGCAGGTAGCATCACCGATTCGAGCAATGGCACGACATAGACACAACCGGTTTCGAGAACGGTACCTTCGTCAAAGGTGAACTCGTGCAGTGCGAGTTCCTTGAGCTTATCGGCGACCTTTGTCTCGGGGCCTGGCAAAAAACTGGCCCGGACACGATAGGCGATGTTGCCAAGGCGTAGATCGAGGCTGGCCGGTTGCAGCTGATTGTCGAGAATCGGCTCGGCAAGCGAGACCTCACCGGCTGCGATCAACGCCTCGATCGCCTGGCTTGGCAGAATGCCGCCGCGATTGGTTGTATCGGTCGTTTGTGTCATGACGCTTGCTCTAGCCTGGTCTATTAACCACCGCGATGTCCGGCATCGAAAAACGCGGAGTCAGTCCGCAAGGAGAGGGGTGAATAGCATAGTTTTTCTATGCTAGAACCGCTCGACGCCGCGGCTGGCCCGCATTTTTCGACCCGTCGTGGCGAAACACGCCTCCGGCATGACGGGCGGGGCCAATCGTTTGAAATGCGGCGTCGCAGGGCTTAACCGATGACATGCATCGCTTCGCGCCCTGCTTCTGGCCTTTCAAACGATTGGCCACCGTGACGGACGACGTGCTGGCTAATAGACCAAGCTAGGCGGTTTAGGACTTGACGCCAAGCGTGTCTTGGGAGTAATCCCCGCTGTCAAGAGGACATTTTCAGCCCTCACTCTAGACCGTGGTGATTTGGCCGGCCGGCTTGCAGCCACGTAAAACAACTCGCTAAAAGGCCGTGCGCGGACCGGGGTCGGTTCCGTTCGGCCATGATGGGCCGGTCGGATGAAGCGATTTGACCGGAGACGTGGCAATGACACCCGACAATTCAAAGCAGTTTATCGATCCGGACTGGCAGGCGGAGACGACTCTCGTTCACGGCGGCACGTTGCGCTCCGGCTTCAACGAGATTTCGGAAGCGATGTTTCTGACGCAGGGGTACCAGTACACGTCTGCGGAGCAGGCGGAAGAACGCTTCAAGTCCGAGGCCGGCGGTTTTATCTACAGCCGCTACGCCAACCCGACAGTGGCCATGTTCGAAGAGCGCATGCGCCTGTTCGAGGGCGCAGAGGCCGCGCGCGGCGTCGCGTCGGGCATGGCGGCAGTAACCGCCTCGATGCTCAGCTACCTAAAGGCCGGCGACCACGTCGTCGCGGCGCGCGCCCTCTTCGGATCGTGCCGCTATGTCATCGAGGACCTCTGTCCCAAATTTGGTATTGAATCGACGCTGGTGCACGGCCCTGATATCGCGGCCTGGGAGGCCGCGATTACGCCCAACACCAAGGTTTGTTTCTTCGAGACACCGGCCAATCCGACGCTTGACCTGGTCGATATCCAGGCCGTCGCCGATCTCGCTCACGGCGTTGGTGCCATCGTGATTGTCGACAACGTGTTTGCGACACCGATGCTGCAGCGTCCACTCGCGCATGGTGCCGACGTGGTGGTCTACTCGGCGACCAAACATATCGATGGCCAAGGCCGCTGCCTTGGTGGCGTCGTGCTTGGGTCGGAAAGCTACGTGAAGGACCACCTGCACAATTTCCTCAAGCATACCGGACCGTCGCTGAGCCCATTCAACGCCTGGGTCATGTTGAAAGGACTGGAGACGTTGCCGATCCGCGTACGCCAGCAGTGCGCCAACGCCACGGAGGTGGCCGCGGCACTGGAAGCAAATTCGAAGGTAGATCGGGTATTATTCTGTGGTGCGGCCAACCATCCGCAAGCAGATCTTGCAGCCCGGCAGATGCTTGGCGGCGGTCAGGTCGTCACGTTCGACGTGGCCGGCGGCAAGGATGCCGCATTTCGATTTCTCAACCGGCTGCGGCTGATCAAGCTGTCGAACAACCTCGGCGACGCCAAAAGCCTGATCACACACCCCGCAACGACAACGCATCAGCGGCTGGATCCAGACGCACGCGCCGTACTCGGTATCACCGATAGCATGCTACGCTTGTCGATCGGATTGGAAGCCGCTCGCGACTTGATCAGTGATTTGGAACAAGCGCTTGGCTAAATAGTCACTAAAGAGATAGTTGCACAACGGATATATTGCGGCTCAGAAGACACACATTCGGCAAATTCTCACGATCGTGAAACAATACGTAATACCCGCAGCTTGCATGAACACACCGCAAGCCCTCTAATGTCCGTGCCAGCCTCAGTGCGTAACCAAGTGAGGGTCCCCCATGGCATCTGCAGTGATTAGCGCTCCGGACGCGCGGCTCACCCCAAGCTCGATTTGGAGCAACGGGTCGAGGACCGATGATACGACCACGATCCTCAGCCAGGTAGAATCTTCAATCTCCACGGAGCAAGCACCTGCCGGTGCCGATCCTGTCTTATCGGATGTCGACAAACTGGTCGCCGCCTTCGTGCGTGTCCGCGGCCTCAATCGACTGGAAGGCGGGATTATCAGCCGTTGCTGGCTCGCCCATGACATGAAGATGTCGCCTGACAAACTCGACAGCCTACTCAGCTTGCTGCGATGGCGGGGGCTGGTGCGATTGCCGAACCCGGACATCGTCATCGTCGGCGATGCCGACGCCATGCGCGACATTGCCCTTAGTTGCCCGCCGCTGCCATCCGTGGTCGTCCCGCTGCATCGCAAAAAAGCGGCCTAGTGCATACAAGATCGGCGTGAGAATCGTCCTTGTTTAGCGGAAACGCCCCCGAATTCGGGGGCGTTTGTCATTCGATTGCAGGTGATCGACGTCAGCTCATGAGCTTGACGACATCATCCAGCGCACGCAACTGATCATCACGGGGCGCGTCCGGCACCTCATAAAGCACGCGATCTATACCCGCCTCGCGATGGGCGTCCAGCTCCGCTTTGGTCGCTGGTCCGCGAAAGACCGTGGTCGATAACTCCTTTGGATCGCGATCGTGCTTCTTTGCCATTTCGTGCAAGCGCGCCATATCTTTGCTGGCATCCCAATTGGCGCCGCCGCGTGGAATCCAGCCATCGCAATACTGCACGATGCGCCGCAGCGTGTAGTCGGTCTCACCGCCAAGCAGCACCGGTGGATGCGGCTTACGAACCGGCTTGGGGTATGACCAAATCTTTTCGAAGTTGACGAACTCTCCGCTGTAGCTCGCTTCTTCTTGTGTCCAAATCGCCTTCATTGCCTCGGTATGCTCGCGCATCTGCTTGAAGCGCGTCTTGTGCTCGACGCCGTGATTGTTCATCTCATCGACATTCCAGCCGCCGCCGATACCAAACTCGAACCGGCCGCCGGACATCATGTCAAGGCTGGCGATCACCTTGGCGAGCACGATCGGGTCGTGCTGAGGAACGAGACAGATACCGGTACCGAGAACAAGCTTCTTGGTCGTCGCAGCGGCGAATGACAATGCAATGAAGGGGTCGTGTGTATGGATATATTTCTTCGGCAATTCGCCTCCACCGGGGAACGGCGTCTTGCGGCTCGACGGAATATGGGTGTGCTCGCAAACGAACAGCGACTCGATCCCACGCTCTTCGATCGCCGGCGCCAGCTCCGGCATCTGAATGCCGTAGTCCGTGGGGAAATAAAACATACCGAATTTCATAAACGTTCCTCCAATTTTTGGGGCATTGCTGCCGGCCCGAAAGCCGGCCGTCAAGCGCTGGCCGGACTATGCGCGCAATTCAGGATGCTTTCCAGTCTTGACGACGACGGGCAGGCCTATTGCAGGAAATTCAGGCCGGGTCACCTGGGGTCAGGCAGCCCCAACGCGCAACGCGCGCAATACGGACGGCAACAACCGGCAGTCCGCCAAGTTCCATCGTTCGATACTGCGGATAGCGGGCTCTGAGCGCGGCCTGCGCCGCGGCCTGCTCCGAGCCCGTTTCAATAATCTCTGCCGATCCGCGCAGCATTACCCAGCCGAGACGTGACCAGTCATCGTCGTAGCGATCGACGATCACGGCAACTTGATTGTTCTCGGCGATATTGCGCAAGCGTTTCAATCGCCGGGCATCCTGCTTCGGCTTCTCATCGATGGTGAGGTACAACGTATCGTCGAGAACGACGAAGCAGATCGGCACCGCGTGCGGCGCGCCGGTCGCATCCGCCGTCGCCAAACGCGCCACCGGATGCGCGTCGATAAAGCTTCGCTCCTGTTCGGTTAGCATCGCCCCGCACGCTCCGTATTCGCAAGCGTTTAATCCTAACGCACCGCATCCGGGATAGTCCGTAAACGAAACCGAGGCAATTGGCGACGTGCGTGACTGCGCCGTCGCGCGGTTCGGCGCAAACGACGCGAGTTACGACGGAAGCGCTTGCTGCGGCGGGCGCGATGTCGATATGTTGCCGCCCGCGTATATCCCGATGTTCGCAAACTCACGAACCTGCGCCGCATCATCGGCAGGATCCGGCTTAGCTGTGAGAGGTCGTCAGGCGTTGCCATGCCGTTCGCCTTACAGCCTTTCAGGAATATCGTCTGCTGCAGCATGATCGGCGCCGGCGCTCCCTCTTCAGGACAACGCAGATGTCGGAGACCGAGCACATGTCCAACCTCATGATTGATCAGATAGTGGTGGTAGCCCTGGACGTCCTCACCCCAGGTCTTCGCGCCTTCTTGCCAACGCTTGGCATTGATCACAGCACCGCGATAGATCGCGCATGACAACCAACTACGGGTTCGCAGTGGTTTGCACAATCGATCAACGGACTTCGGCCGGGCGAGCAGAACCGTGAAATCGTACTTCTCGGCAACATGGGCAAACCGAATGCCATTGCGCGCCCAACCCGTGTCCAGCCCGAGGATCTCGTTGACCCGTTCGGCAAATGCCTGCGCAAGCGGCCCGAGCCCCTTCTCGACGAGTATACGATAACGGATGATGCCCGGCGTCCGGATCGGATCACCTGTCGCGGTTTTTGGCAGCACCCAGCAAAGTGTCACTCGCCGCAGCCGCACTTTGCCGGCACGCTTAGCGCAGTTCCATTTGTCAGGAATCAGCCCATTGGTTGCCGCCGAGAGGTTGGCGCTGTTACCAACGACAACATCCGCCGCTACTGGCTGCAACGCAATGCCTTCCAACTCGGACGCAGACAAAGAACTCATCGACGACATGATCAGTGCCAGCAAACAGCCGACAAGCCCCATCGCACGAACCATCATCAGGCCCCCCCGGGCAATTACAAACGCTACCCCACCAACGTGACTAGCACGAACCGAACCGCACTGGCGTATCCTGGAACACGCAGCGTTCGACTTTTCTGTCCGGATGTTGCGCAAGCCAAATGACCGCCAACTGACACGCGCCGCTCTCCTTGCAGAGCTGCCGACACTGGACGGAACTTCAAAGGACAACATATGCAAACCGCACTGGAAACCGAATACGAAGAAGAGCACCGCATGCTGATCGAACTGGTGCAATCCTTCGTCGAAAAGGAGCTGATGCCGTTCGAAAAGATCATAATGGAGCGCGAAGCACGGGGCGAGGAGGCACGCCTGACCGCCGACGAAGAGGCGCCGCTGATCGACAAATGTAAAGAACTCGGGCTGTTCGCGTTGGATGCACCCGAGGAAATGGGCGGCGCCGGACTTCCAACCGTCGTGATGATGGGCATTCACGAGCAACTCAAGCGCACAGTGACACCTTTCATCTTCCCACCGGACTCGCCGAACCTGCACATGCTGATGGCCGTCGCGTCGCCGGAGCAGAAGCGCAAGTATATGGAACCGTATGCGCGCGGCGAGATGAAGTCTTGTATCGCGATTTCTGAACCCCAAGCCGGTGGCGATCCTGCACAGATGCGCACCCGTGCCGTGCGCGAAAGCGATGCATGGGTCATCAACGGACGCAAGATTTGGGTATCCAACGTTCCCAGCGCTGACTTCATCATCCTGATGGCAGTGACCGATCCGGCTCTTGGCGCCCGCGGCGGTATCACGGCGTTCATCGTTGACCGCGACACAGAGGGCTTCATCATCGAACGAGAGATCCCGATGCTCGGCGGCCACCGAACGTACGAGCTGATAATCGACAATCTACGCCTTGGCGACGACCAAGTCCTCGGCGCCGTTGGTCAGGGGTTCGCACCGATGCAGAAGCGCCTAACGGTACGTCGTCTGGAGATGGGCGCAAGCGCAGTCGGTATTGCGTCGCGGGCGCTGGAAATGATGTGCGCTCATGTCCAAAACCGCGAGACGTTCGGCCAGAAGCTGGCCGACCGACAGGCCATTCAATGGTGGGTCGCGGATGCGGCGACGAAAATTCACGCAACACGGTTGATGGTGCTTGATGCCGCACGCAAGCAGGACCGTGGAGAAGATGTCCGCACCGTTGCCTCAATGATCAAGGTGTTTGCAACCGAAATGGCGGAAGAGACGATCCACCATGCGATGCAAAGCTTCGGCGCGATGGGTATGACGCGCGAACTGCCGCTCTCGATCATGGCGCAGCGCGTGCGCTTGATGCAGATCTATGAAGGCCCGACCGAGGTTCACCGCATGGTAATTGCAAGACGTACACTGGGCGCCTATGCGTGATACAGTGATCCGGGCAGATGATAGCTCGGATAGGTGACGCCATGCATGTTGTGGTTTGCGGCGGCGGTGTGATTGGTGCGGCGTGTGCCTACGCCTTAAGCCAACGCGGTGTTGAGGTAACGCTCATCGAACGGTGGCGAATCGCCGGCTGTGCCTCCGGCAAATCTGGCGGCTTCCTGGCACGTGACTGGTGCGACGGTTCACCGTTAGCGCCGCTCGCCCATCGTAGCTTTGATCTGCACAAGACGTGGGCTGAAGAGATGGGCAATCCGTATGGCTATCGCCCGGTTGCCACGTACGGCGCAGAGATCAATGGATCCGCGCCAGCACCGGAGGGACAGCCAGCAGACTGGTTGTCACCGTCGGCAACAGGGCGCGACCAACTCGGCGATACCTCAACCACCGCCGCGCTCGACCCAGCAGCGTTCACACAAGCGCTAGTGCAAGCAGCAATAGCGCGCGGCGCGGTGTTGCGAATGGCAGCTGTAACCGGGATCCAAAACGGCGAAAGTGGTAAGGCAAGCGTCGTGTTGGAAGAAGGCGAAATGATCTCAGCCGATGCGATCATCCTTGCACTTGGTCCCTGGTCACTGCTGGCCGCCGGATGGCTGCCACTTCCTGCAGTTTACGGGCTGAAGGGGCACAGCATCATCTACCGGCCTTCAAGCGCCTTACCCGCGGAAGCTATCTTTGCCGAGCTGCGGGATGATCTCGGAGAATTACACACGCCAGAAATCGTTTCACGCGCCGATGGAACGGTCTACGTATGCGGCAGGCCGGGCACGGGCGCACTGCCAGTCGATCCCTCACACGTGCTGCCTGAGGAAGGCGGCTGTGCGCAACTCCATGGCATTGCCGTGCGATTGGTACCGAAACTCGCATCGGCGGAGATCGTTGCCGAGCAGGCGTGTTTCCGTCCGGTCACCGCCGACGGCTTGCCGCTGGTCGGCGCCATCGAAGGCCATCCTGGAATGTACGTGGCAACCGGACATTCGGTATGGGGCATGCTGAATGCGCCAGGAACGGCCGAAGCACTCGCCGAAACGCTGATCGATGGCGCGTCCAGGCATGTCGACCTGACACCTTTTGCGCCCGCCCGACTGACGCCGCTCAATCCGCGCGAAATCGATGTACAAGCCGGCTGATCGCATCAACGGCCCAATGTTACTTTACACATCCCCTTGCCGATCGGAGCCAGGACTGCAACGGTGTTTGAGTCCAAGGAACACTCCGCACCCATGAGCCAGCCCCTCCCCGCAGCGACACTGCGCCACAACATAGCGCGCGGCATCCTGTTCATGTGCCTGGCAGTGCTTTTGATGCCGGTCATGAACGCGATCGCTAAATCGCTGACAGCCGACTATCCGATCGCGCAAGTCGTATGGGCACGATTCACCGGCCATTTCATTTGCATGGCGTTGGTATTCTTTCCGAGGCGCGGCTGGCGCTTGTTCAAGAGCGCACGTCCGTCGATCCAGTTCGCCCGTTCGACCATCATGTTTGCTTCCAACGGGGCCTATATCGCAGCGCTATCGACGGTGGCACTCGCCAACGCGTCGGCAATCATGTTCATGGCGCCGATCCTGGTGACGGCGCTATCGGTACCGATGCTCGGCGAGAAAGTCGGGATCAGGCGCTGGAGTGCGGTCATGATCGGCTTCATCGGCGCGCTGATCATCATTCGACCGGGCATGGCGCAATCGGCGTTCGCGGCGTCTGGCCTCGGCATCGCGTTGTTGATTTTCTCGATGGCTTCGTTTGCGATTTACCAAATCCTGACACGGCAGCTCTCCAATCGCGATTCGGCAGAAACAAATATCGTCTACACGGCGTTGGTCGCAGCGATCGTGATGTCGTTGTTCATTCCTTCGATATTCGTTGCGCCGGTCAAGCCGTTGGACTGGGCATTGTTCGGCGCGATCGGCGCGATCGGTGGATTCACCCAGTACTTCGTTGCCAAGGCACTCGAAGAGGCGCCAGCGTCCGTGGTCTCGCCCTTCCTCTACGGCGAACTGCTGACGTCGGCCATCGTCGGGCTCGCGATCTTCGGAGATTTTCCCGACGCGTTGACGTGGGTCGGCGCTGGCGTGGTGGCGGCCAGCGGCATCTACATCGCCTATCGCGAGGGCGTCATCGGGCGCAGGGGCGGCAAGTGGGGCGCCGACAAAGGGTAAGCGCTTCGCGAGATCGGCGCAGCTTCAGCAACTCTGTACGCATTGTCAGCATTTCACGTAGAATGTGCCGTTGAAGCACCATCGCGCCAAGAGGTTGCATGACATTTCAACAGACGGTCCTTTTCCTGATTATCGGCGTGACGCTGATCGGCTTCGTCTGGGGACGCTGGCGCTATGATGTTGTCGCCGGAACCGCCTTGCTCGCATCAGTCTACAGCGGTGTGGTGCCGGCCGATGAGGCGTTTGTCGGCTTCAGCCATCCGGCCGTCATAACGGTCGGCGCCGTGCTCGTCATCGGCCGCGCCATGCAGAACGCTGGGCTGGTTGGCTGGCTGGTGCGATTGCTGGCGCCAAGCCGGCATTCGACGACGACACAGGTGGCAGCTGGCAGTGGCCTTGCCATGGCGCTCTCGACGGTGATGAACAATGTCGGGGCCCTCGCCCTGATGCTACCGGTGACTTTACGCAACGCGTCGCGTGCTGGGCGCCCGGCCTCGCTGCTCCTAATACCCCTGTCATTTGCGTCGATGCTCGGTGGACTGATCACGCTGATCGGGACGCCACCAAACATCGTGATTGCAGGTTTTCGCGCCGAGTACGGCGGCACACCCTTTGCGATGTTCGATTTTGCCCCGGTCGGCCTCGTCGTTGCCTTGTTTGGACTTCTCTACCTGTCGACGATCGGTTGGCGGTTGCTGCCAAAAACCGAGAATTCGGCCGGCGACGGCGATTTGAAGGGTCGGTTGGCGGCATTTGTAACGGACGTACGTATTCCGGAAGGGTCGCCTTACGATGGCATCCGGGTGCGCGACCTCGAGCGGCTTTGCGACAATGAACTGACGGTTATGGTGATCTTGCGCGACGGCGATCATATTCATGCACCGCGCAGCATCGCGCGACTCCATGCCAACGACACGCTGGTGATCGAGGGCGACCCGGCGGTGTGGGAGCCACTCTGTGACGGCATCAAATTCAAAGCACTGGAACGCAAGAACCACAGCGGTGACATCGCCGGCTCACGCGACGTCGTGGTCGCCGAGGCGGTTGTCATGCGCAATGCGCGGATCGTTGGCACCTCCGTGCGCGGCATGCGCATGCACGACAATTACGATGTCAATTTGCTGGCCCTTTCACGTAGTGGCCAGCCCCTCCGCTCGCGTTTGAAGCACGCGACGTTTCAGGTTGGCGATGTCTTGCTCTTGCAGGGCGAGAGCAACACGGTCGATCGGGTCGCACGCAATCTCGGCTGCCTCGTGCTTTCGCTGCGCGGCACGGTCAGCGCCGCGGTGCGGCGTCGCGTGTGGGTGCCGCTCGCGATCTTCGCTACTGCGGTGCTCGCGACGTCGGCCGGGGTGATGCCGGCACCAGTGGCACTGGTGAGCGCGGCGGGTGCCATGATTCTGGCCGGCGTCGTGTCATTGCGCGATGCCTACGACAGCGTCGAGTGGCCGATTATCGTACTACTTGGCACACTCATCCCGATCGGTCAGGCGATGAAGGCAACGGGCGGCGCGGCCGTGATCGCAGAAGCCTTGATCTCGATTGCAGGCGCGATGCCGATATGGGGCATCATTGCGCTAATCATGATCCTGTCGATGCTGTTGTCCGACCTCATTCACAACACACCAACGGCCGTCTTGATGGCGCCCATCGGAGCCGGCATAGCACAAAGCCTGCAGCTTTCGATTGACCCGTTCTTGATGGCAATCGCCGTTGGCAGCGCGTCGGCATATCTGACGCCGATCGGTCATCAGTCCAATACCCTGGTTCTGGGCCCCGGCGGCTACCGATTTTTCGATTTCACGCGTGTCGGGATCGGTCTTGAATGTCTGATCGTGGCCGTCGGTGTGCCCATGATCATGCTGGTGTGGCCGCCTTAGGACAACCGATCCAACATGCGGTAGGATAGATCGTATACCCGCGACGGGATCGGAACAGCGCATGCGCATGACTTTTATGGTCAGAGCTTTGGCCTTCGCATTATCTGCTGCGATGACGTCGGCGCTTTGCCTGTCGCCGGCCCTGGCGCAGGAAGACAATCGCCCTCTCGCCGTTGGCGTGCTGACCCAACCGGCTCCGTACTACGCCTTTAACGAGGCAACCGGCGAGCCGATCGGCTTCGCCCTCGAGATGTGGCGCGAGGTGGCCCGCCGCGCTGGTCTCAGATACCGGCTGGTTTACTTCGATTCCATAGCCGAGATTGAGAAAGCGGTCGCGCAGAAGACCGTCGACGTCGTGCCACTGCTGGTAGCCAACGAATCGACGAACAAGCTCTACGACTTCACGGAAACCATCCATCAGTCTCCTGTCGTCATTTTCACGCGCAAGAACGCCAATCTCATCGCGAGCCAGAAAGACCTTGCAGGACATCGCGTTTCGGTGGTCCAGAACCACGTCGGCCAAGCCTTGATGCAGACCTACCGCGGCGAACTGAGCATCACCCATGACAGCGCCCAGGAAGCGTTGAGTGCACTGATGACACAAACCAGTGATGCCGTGGTCTACCAAGCATACATATTCTGGCAACTGGCGCGCCAGCAAGGCATCGACAGCCTGCTCCAAGCGGTTGGAAAACCGCTTCAAGAATTGAAACTGGCGATTGCGGTGCGCAAAGGCCAGCCGGTCGTGACGGGCGCACTTGCGCCTGCCGTGAAGGCGTATCTGCGCAGTAGCGCATTTCATGCGGCGCGCGCACCGTGGGGTGGCAATCCGGCGCCGCTGCTACCGCCTATCCTGATCGCCAAAGTGCTCGGCGCGCTGCTCGCCATCGCCGTGTTCGGTCTCGCCTTGTGGCGCCATTTCAGTGTCGTCCGCCTCAACACGGCTTTGGCCCGCTCGGTCTCAGAGAAGCAGGCGGCGGAAGAGCGATTCAAGGACCTCGCCGAAGCCGCATCGGACTGGTTTTTCGAGCAGGACGAAAACTACCGATTCACATTTGTCTCTTCGCGTTTCGAGGAACTGACCGGGATTCCGACATCGCGCCTCATCGGACAGACGCGTTGGCATGATTCAGCGGCCACTCGGGAAAACTCAGGTGATGCGGACTGGAAAGCACACATCGCGACATTGGAAGCGCACGAAGACTGGCGTGACTTCATCTATACGATCACGGCCGGCAATGGCGAAAAACGCATCGTCTCCATCAGCGGCAAGGCCATCTTTGACAATAATGGCCAATTCCGCGGCTATCGTGGTGTCGGACGCGACATCACCAATCAGCGCGCGCTCGAGGGCGCACTGCAGCAGGCCCAGAAGATGGAACTGGTCGGCCAGCTGACCGGCGGTATTGCGCACGATTTCAACAATTTGCTGACGGTAATGATCGGCAATCTCGAAATGCTGAAACGCAATTTGAACGACGACCCCAAATCCGGTGCCTATCTCACAACGGTCTCGGAAGCCGTGGACATCGGCAC
>JBPCVZ010000356.1:0-8003 GCA_051010015.1 Hyphomicrobiaceae bacterium | reverse complement strand
CTCATCGGCTTTTCGCATAAAGTTGCGCTACACTTTGGATGTAGATCATCTTTGAGCCACGTGTACCAATCTTCAATGGGTACACTTAAAGGCTCGATGATCTAGTTCTGACGGTGTGACGAACTCTACGCCGGGCGCTCATTTGCATCATGCGATGTTACCGAACACTCGGTGACAGGGGCAACGCGGGTCAGCGCAGGTGCGAAGGCCATGGAGGCATTGGCGCTTTCCACTCAGCGGTGCTGCGTGGGACGCCAGTCGAGCGCGCTTGATCGAAGGCCAAGGTCTACTCTGCCGGTTCGGCCGCAAAAAAGTGAAATAGTCAATTCGAGAATAATTTGCTCGCAACTTCATCCGAATGACCGCCGACTATAAAGACTGTGCGTATTTCTTGATTGCTGGCAAAATAGATTGTTGGCAGGTCAGCTACCCGAATATGCTGAAGGTCTCCTCGTCGGTCGGCCATGTTGATATCGCATAGCCATGAAAAATGGCGAT
This sequence comes from Hyphomicrobiaceae bacterium, assembly GCA_051010015.1. Classification (GTDB taxonomy): domain Bacteria; phylum Pseudomonadota; class Alphaproteobacteria; order Rhizobiales; family Hyphomicrobiaceae; genus CAJQQK01. The sequence continues at coordinate 7,505 of JBPCVZ010000356.1, read as the reverse complement.
ACCGCGGGATCTATCACCCGCGGGATCATACCTTTGTCTGTATTCGCTCGGTCAGTTGCGACTGAGATTGACACGGACACCGGGTGCCGGTCGTTCAAGCAGAACCTTTTGCCGGAACTGATAGAGCCGTGCCGGACGTCCGCCGGTCTTGACGCGGACTTCACCGGTTGTCTCGACGAGGCCGGCGCTTTCGACGAGACGGCGGAAGTTCTGCTTGTGCAGATGCGGGCCGAGGATCGCCTCAACCGTTTTTTGCAATTCAAACAGAGTGAACTCATGCGGCATCAGTTCAAATACCACCGGACGATACTTGATCTTGGCTCGGATCCGACCGATCGATGTGGCGAGAATCCGTCGATGATCGAAGCGCAACGATTGTCCAAGCGGTGGACGCATCGTCCAGTCGTCTGCGGCTTCGCGGCGATCGCGTGCTGCTTCCTCGATAAGGCCCGCCTCATACAGCAACTCGAAGCGTTCGAGGACCTTTTCTTCGTCCCAGCTGCCGCCATCCATTCCGAACGCGATATGCAAACGGTCCATGCGGCTGCCCGAGCGACCTGCCCCATTGTCGCACTGCGGTCGCGCCGCCCATTCGAGTAGGAGCGGTTCAATCGTATCGGTAAGGATTTCGGGTTTGCCCGAGCGCCAGTCTTCCCATGGGAAGAAGTCATACCAGCTACGCCAACTGGTCGTGATGTTATCTTCTTCAGCTTCGCTCGGCTGGACAAGCGCGACGTAGCCGATCGATACGACGTGCGGCCCCGACGCGTCATGACGACCACGATCCGCGAAAGTGTATAGCTGCTCGACATAATTGAGACCGAGACCGGTTTGCTCGTGCACCCATGACCGCAGACCGGCGTCCAGCGTGCGATGGTCGCGCGGGGTAAATGGGCCAAACGGTAACGACGGACTGGGAAGCCGTACGTCTTTTGGCATGCGTGGGTCAGGAGTGCCGCGGACCGTGAGAACCGCAGGTTCGTCGTTTCGCACAGTGATGATCGCAGCACTCAGCCCGATTTCAACCGCTGCGGGTATTGTTTCTGTTCCAGCCCGGGCCACATGTCCAGCATGTGTATCGGACATGGTCGTCATTACTGACGAGTGTGCCGGTAGTTCCATCGTCATCGCCTTTCTCTCCAAACGCGAAGTGATGCGACGACTACATAAGGGCGAAAGTGGCGATTTTCGGAACAATTGTCTTTACAGGAGAAAGAAAAGCTATTTTCGAGGTCAACTAACCTATTGTGTTATTGTAATATTTAGTAACAACTCGGAATCGAGAACGTGTCAGCTTCAAGTGTGGCAGCACTTGGCGAAAGCCGTTCAATTGCGGCCATCATGCGGCCTTCGCGGCCGAGAAACTCGTCTGCAAGCCGGATCATCAACGCGTTTGGTTCCGCGGTTGCCGATGCATTGCGCAGGGATTGTGCGATTTCCGTCTCTTTCACGTTGTGGTTGAGCGTACAAGCGACGATAAATGCCGATGCCGAAGAGCGACTGATACCGGCGAGGCAATGCACGACGAGCGGTCCGCTCTGGGCCCATTTTCCCGCGAACGTGACCAGCGTTTCGATGTGGTGCATTTCCGGGTGAACGAGGTCGCGATGCGGTGCCTCGATGTCGTTGATCGCCAGGCGGAGATGGTTTTTATCGGCGATAGTTTTCGGCGTTGGTGGTATCGACCACGGGTTGATCGCACTGATTGCGAATTGCGCGCCGGTCTCTTCAACAGTTTTGCTGAAGAGCGAAAGCGGGCAAACGTAAATGTCGGCGACCATGCTGCTCCGTAGCCTTCGAATCGAACGCGTGAGAGTTCTCATGTTACCGGATTGTCGACGATGCGTCATCTAACTGCGCCTGCAACTGCTTGAAGCGCGTGAGGAAGGCCTGCTGCGCGGCATCCGTTGGTGCCGGCTGCAGGTGGCTGAGCGTTGCGGCAAGCTCGACTGGCACGGCCTCGCGCGGGCCAAAAAAACGCCGTGCTTCATCTTCTTCAAAGCCGGCAAGTACGGTTGCCTCGAAATAGGCGGCGATCTGGTCGGCCTGTTTAATGCGCGTCTCGATCTGCCTTGGCAGACGACCAGGGAGGCCGAAACGTAAGTGAATGGCCTGCATCAAATTGAGCTCGAGCGCCTTGTAATCCAGGCCAAGCGCTGCCTTGAAAGGCGATATCAGATCGCCAACGACATACTCAGCTGCGTCATGCAGAAGTGCTGCCATACAGTGTTGCGCGTTCCAGTTGGCATCTTCGTAGAGGGCCCTGGCAATCTCTTCGACGATGACACTGTGCTGCGCCACAGACAGGGCGTGGTGTCCGACCGTCTGTCCGTTCCACCGGGCCACCCGGGACAAGCCATGCGCGATGTCTTCGATCTCGATGTCGAGGGGGGACGGGTCGAGCAGGTCGAGCCGGCGCCCGGAGAGCATGCGTTGCCAGGCTCTAGGTTTGCTGTCGCGGATATTGTCTTGTTGCGAGCGGGTCATCACGGGCGAAGAAATCTAACTCTAGAGATCGAGCGATCTTTGCAGCTTGGCGCAGGCGGCATGTCGTGGGCAGCCGACGAGGTGATCATTGACAAGGCCGCTTGCCTGCATGAAGGCATACATCGTGGTCGGGCCAACGAAACGGAATCCACGCTTCTTGAGCGCTTTCGAAATCGTCTTCGAGAGCGGCGTCTCAGCCGGCACTTCATTGAAGTCGCGGAATCGATTGATCACGGGCTTGCCGTCAAGATGGTCCCAGATGAAGCTCGACAAGGTCTGCTCCTCTCGCAGTTCCAGGTAGGCGCGCGCATTGGCAATGGTCGCCTCGATCTTGAGGCGGTTGCGTACAATACCGGGATCGGCCATCAGACGGGCGTGATCCTTGGCGGTATAGCGTACGATCCGCTCGGGCTCGAAGCCATGGAAGGCCTTGCGGAAGTTTTCGCGTTTCCTCAGGATCGTCAGCCATGACAGGCCGGCCTGGAAACCTTCCAGCACAATCTTTTCAAATAGCGCGCGGTCGTCGGTTTTGGGCACGCCCCACTCTTCGTCGTGATAGCGCGCATATTGCGGATCATCGATGTTCGGCCACGGGCAGCGCGCGATGGCATTTGGTTTTGATTTCGCCATTAGCTTCCTACCCGCGGCTTGCCCGACGCAATGTCGAACGCGATCCAGTCCGGTGGGTCCAGTGAAATAGCGGTTTCGCCGGCTTTGATAGGAATGCTCTTGGTGGTGGCCTCCGCGGCTCGATCGAGCCGCAGCATGGCGATGGCCAGCATGTCACTTGTCGAGCCTAGCGTGCCGATCGTTGCCTTGCCCGCTTCGATGCTGTTGCCCGAAACGAGCGCGCCGTCGCCTGCTACACGTATCGCGCGCTTGCGCGCGGTACCGCGATGCTGCATGCGGCTGACGACCTCCTGGCCGATGAAGCAACCCTTCTTGAAGTCGATGCTGTGCAACTGATCGTAGAGGGCCTCATGCGGAAAGGTGTCGGCCAGTGCGTAGTCAAGGCCCGCGTCCGGCACGCCAATCGCGATCCGATGGGAATGATACGCATCCGCGGTGGCTTGCTCTGCCGGGATTTCCCCGAGGCGCCCCGATGGCAGGATGAGGCGGACGCCGAGGTCCGCGTGGCGCGGATCGGGATAGGCAATGATCCCGCCTGGCGTGCCGGAAGGTGCAGGCCATAGTGCAGCAACGGCCATGGTCTCGGAGGTGTTCTCGAATTGCACATCCGCGCGCAGGCGATAGAACGTCAGGCGCTTGATAAGATCATCTGCCATGGCACGATCGACATCGATCAGATATCCGTCTGCAGTCTTGATCAAAAAGAAGTCGAACAGGATCTTGCCTTGCGGTGACAGCAGTCCGGTGTGGATCGCCGGCTGGTCGGCAAGGCGGCTCAACGAATTGGTGAGCAGGCCTTCGAGCAGCGCCTCGGCATCGCTGCCAGTGACGCGGACAACGCCGCGATCGGCGAGGGTGGCGATATGGATTTCAGGCATGGTGTGCAATCAGCATTTCCGTTGCGGTGCAGGCGTGCGATGATTTACGACATCAAAAACATGGCGACGGTAATCGCCGGGATTGCCGGTGGCAAGCGCGGGTGCCGTGGCGAACGGAATTAATGCGCTCGACGATACGAAGGGACAAGATGGCACAGAGTTACGACGTAATCTTGAAGGGCGGCACGGTCGTCAACCAGGACGGCAGCGGCGAACGTGACATAGCCGTGCGCGACGGGCGCATCGTTGCCATATCATCGAGCACGGAGCCACTCACCGGAGCGGCTGCACAGACAATCGAGTGCAAGGGCCTGCACGTGCTGCCCGGCGTGATCGATAGCCAGGTGCACTTCCGCGAACCGGGGCTCACCCACAAGGAAGACCTCGCCACCGGCAGTCACGCCGCCGTGCTCGGCGGCGTCACGGTCGTCTTCGAGATGCCGAACACGAACCCGCTGACGACGACACCGCAAGCGCTCGCCGACAAAGTTGCCGCCGCGCGCGGGCGCATGGCCTGTGATTTCGCGTTCTACGTCGGTGGCACGCGCGAGAACATTGACGACATCCCTGAGTTGGAGCGCCTCGAAGCGTCGGCGGGCATGAAGATATTCATGGGTTCATCGACCGGCAATCTGCTCGTCGACGATGAAGAGTCGCTCGACAGAATTATCGCGCGCCTCAGCCGACGTGCGGCCTTTCACTCGGAAGACGAAGCCCGTCTGATTGCGCGCGAGGGCGTGCGCCGCACCGATGACCCGACCAGTCATCCCGAGTGGCGTGATCCGGAAGCCGCGATGATCTCGACCCGCCGGCTGGTGCGGCTTGCCGAAAAGCACGGCAGGCGGGTTCATGTGCTGCACATTTCAACCGGGCACGAAATCGAGTTCCTGGCCGCACACAAGTCGTGGGCCAGTGTCGAGGTTACGCCGAACCACCTCACCTTGACCGCACCTGAGTGCTACGAACGCCTCGGCACCTACGCGCAGATGAATCCACCGGTCCGTGATGCGTCACATCAGGCGCGGATCTGGCAGGGTGTACGAGACGGAACCGTCGACGTCCTCGGCTCCGACCATGCGCCGCACACCCGCGAAGAGAAGGATCATGCCTATCCGGGATCGCACTCCGGCATGACCGGCGTGCAGACACTGGTGCCGATCATGCTCGATCACGTCAACGCCGGCCGACTCACCCTGGAGCGCTTCGTCGACCTGACGAGCCATGGTCCGCAGCGCATTTTCGGTCTACGCGACAAGGGCCGCATCGCGGTCGGCTACGACGCGGACTTCACGATCGTCGACATGCAGCGCCGAGAAGCCATTACCGATGACAAGATCGCCAGCAAATGCGGCTGGACGCCCTTCCACGGCAAGACCGTCACCGGCTGGCCGGTGATGACGGTCATTCGTGGCCGCCAGGTGATGGTCGACGGCGAGATCGCCGGGCCCGCTCAGGGGGATGTGGTGCGGTTCTGGGAAGGCGTTTGATGTTCGCGCCGGCACATGCCGCGTTGATGGTGGCCGACGCCGGCTTCTAAAGCGTGTCGCATAAAATGCTCCCCGCTTTAGCTTCCTTTTGGCTCACGGCTATTCCCTCGCTTCGCTCGGGGCCTCCGCCATGCACGCGTTAGCGTGCGTTGCACGCTGGGGGCGGCGCGAGGCGCCGGGCCGCGGTCGCGGCCTTGATGTTGAATCCGATTGGATGCGACATGCTTTAGACCGGCCTAGATCTGGATCCGATAGAACGTGGCCGCCGTTTTCGAGAACAGCTGCTCTTGATCGGCGCGCGGCAGGTCGGCGACGATGGTCTTGAACGAGTCGTAGATGAGGTCGTAGCTCGCGCGCAGGCGGTCGACGGGAAAGTTGCTCGCGAACATGCACCGCTCGGCACCGAACATGTCGATCGTCTCGCGCACGATCGGCCGGTTGTCCTCGAGCCGCCACGGCCCGTCGAGCAGGCACAGGCACGAAATCTTGGTCACGACATTGGGGCAGGCGGCGAGTGCGTGCATGCCGCGCCGCCACATCTCCAGGCCGGCCGCGCTGCGGTCCCACGGAAAGCCGGTGTGGTTGAGGACGATGCGGGTGCCGGGAAAGGCACGCGCCACGGCGGCGGCTTCCTCGAGATGCCAGGTCGGCACACGCAGGTCCCATGAGAGGTCGTATTTCTCGAGCAGCGCAAAGCCGTCGAGCCAGCGCTCGTCCTGCATCGTGCCCGGTGCGCCGGGTGTCATGGCTGCCTGCGAGGCTGCGACGACCGGCTTCGAGCGGATGCCGCGCATCAGCGGGATGGCGGCTTGCCCGGCAAGGATCTCTTCGGTGTTGTCGCGATCGAACCAGGCATGGCCGACGATCGCGTTGGGCAGGCCGTAGCGTTCGTGCATCTCCATGATCCACTGGCTTTCGGCGACCTGGTAATCGCGGTGGCATTCCGCTTCGCAGTGCACCGTCGCCACGACATTGTGGCGCGCGGAGTCTTCGCGGAAGTCCGGCGGCAGGTAGGTCTTGCGGATCGGCGTGTTGTCGCCGAGGAAGAATTCCGTGTCCGGGGGGCCCTGCAGCGAGGGGTATTTGAGGATCGGATGGTCGAGGTCCCATAGATGGTGGTGCGCATCCACGATTGCGATGTCGTCCAGCTGTCCCATTTCCGCCGCCCTGTTCCTGATCGACCTGTGTCACGGCGTCTGCGTGACAATGCTGGGCGGCATGCTAAGGACGTGGCACGGCAAGTCAAACGGCGCAGCGAGGCCGCCCGATAACGATGCTCCTTATCCTTGTGATCGGCCTGGTGGCGGGCACGCTGGCCGGCATTATCGGCTTTGGCGGCACCACCATCCTGCTGCCGCTCCTGACGCTGCAGTTCGGCCCCAAGGCGGCGGTGCCGATCATGGCGATCGCGTCGATCCTCGGCAATTTCGCGCGGGTCGTGGCGTGGTGGCGGATTGTCAGCTGGCGCGCCGTTGCCGCCTACAGCGCCACCGCGATCCCGGCGGCCTGGCTCGGCGCCAGGACGATGCTGACGCTCGATCCGGTGACGCTGGAGCTGGCGCTCGGGGTGTTTTTCATCGCGATGATCCCGCTGCGGCGCTGGTTCGCGGCGCGCGGCTTCCGTGTGAGCCTGCTCGGGCTTGCGCTGGCCGGTGCGGTGATCGGTTACTTGACCGGTATTGTCGCCAACACCGGGCCGATCAACACGCCGTTTTTCCTCGCGCATGGGCTCACGAAAGGGGCGTTCATCGGGACGGAGGCAACCGCATCACTGGCGATGTTCGTGTCGAAGGCGACGGCGTTTCGCAGCCTTGGGGCGCTGCCGCTGGAGACGGTCGTCAATGGTGTCATCGTCGGGACCAGCCTGATGGCGGGCACGTATGTCGCCAAGCGCTTCCTGCACGCGCTGACGGAAGAGATGTTTCGCGGGCTGATGGACGCGCTGCTGCTGGTCGCCGGGCTGGCGATGATCGTGAGTGCGCTGGCGGCGTAGGGGTGGTGATTGCCGAGCGGCAGGGCGGCC
>JBPCVZ010000355.1:0-6977 GCA_051010015.1 Hyphomicrobiaceae bacterium | reverse complement strand
ACGCTGTTTTCGAATTCGTTGGTGTGGAATACGGCGCTCACGTACGATCCAGCTGTGATCGCCCATCACAGTTAAATCTCAACGAGATGGAGAAGCGCGTGAAGAGTCTGAATGCGCTGGCGGGGGCCGCCTTGACGGTGGCGCTCATGCTGGCAGGAACGAGTTCATCATTCGCGGCATCGGCCGTGAGCCATCCAGCCGCTGCCAAGACCGCCAAAGCCGAAGGCGCGATTGTCGTTGCCCAGAAGCGCAAAGGCGCGTTCGTTGCGGGCGCCATTGCAGGCGCGATTGGCGCTGCCATTATCGCCAACGAAGCCGCCAAGGCGGAAGAACGCCGACGCCGCTACTACGATCACGAGCGGCCGCGCTACACCGGCGGCGGCGCCGAAGAGCGCTGTGCCTACAAGTTTCGCTCGTTCCGTTATTCGGACGGCACCTATCAGCCGTACGGCGGCGGTCCCCGCGAACTCTGCCCGTATCTTTATTGATGGGAGCGTCACGGCTGGAACAGCTGATGGGTTCCGGTCTCCGCTGTCGCAAAGCCTGATCCGGAAACGCGTCAGCCGCCGGACGCCGCAAAAATGCTCGCCGGCGTTTCCGGCAGACCTGTCACATCGCCGAGCGGCAGGCCGAGATGTGTCCAGGTTTCCGTCAAGGCCTTGGCGAGATGCTCGATCGCAGCGCTATCATGCAGCGGCGTCGGCGTGATCCGCAGGCGCTCGGTGCCCTTCGGCACGGTCGGGTAGTTGATCGGCTGGATATAGATCCCGTGCACCGACAGCAGCCGGTCGCTTGCCGCCTTGCACTGCTCCGCATCGCCAATCATCACCGGCAGGATGTGCGTCGGCGTTTCGACCACGGGCAGCTGTGCCGCCTGCAGGCGCGCGCGCGTTTCGGCAACCGCACGTTGCTGTCCCGTGCGCTCGCTCGATGACGCCTTCAGATGCCGGATCGCCGTCGTCGCTGCCGCGGCAACCGGTGGCGGCAACGCCGTCGTGAAGATGAACCCCGGCGCATAGGACCGCACCGCGTCGATCAGCTTCTGCGAGCCGGTGATATAACCGCCGAGTGTGCCAAACGCCTTCGCCAGTGTGCCCTCGATGACATCGATGCGCCCGAGCAGGCCTTCGCGCTCGGCAATGCCGCCGCCGCGCGGCCCATACATGCCGACCGCGTGCACTTCATCGAGGTAGGTCAACGCATTGTACTTGTCGGCAAGATCGGCAATGGCGGCCATTGGCGCGATGTCACCGTCCATCGAGTAGACGCTTTCGAAGACAATCAGCTTCGGGCGCTCCAGTGGCAACGCCGCCAGCATCTCCTCGAGGTGGGCCATGTCGTTGTGTCGAAAAATCTGTTTCGCGGCCCGCGAAGCCTGGACACCGTCGATCATCGAGGCGTGGTTGAGTTGATCGGATAGCACGACGGCGTCGGGCAGGAGCCGCGCGATCGTCGAAATCCCCGCGAGGTTGGAAACATACCCCGAGGTAAACACCAGCGCGGCCTCCTTGCCGTGCAAATCCGCGAGTTCTTCTTCGAGCTCGATCAGCGGATGGTTGGTGCCGGAAATATTGCGTGTCCCGCCGGCACCGACGCCGGTGCGCGCCGCCGTCTCCTGCATCGCGGAGATCACGTCCGGGTGCTGGCCCATCCCGAGATAGTCGTTCGAGCACCAAATCGTGATGTCGCGCGCCGAACCATCCGCCTCGCGCAGCGTTGCCCTCGGATAGGCACCGGCCTGGCGCTCGAGGTCCGCGAACACGCGATAGCGGCGCTCGGCATGGAGCGCATCCAATGCATCGGCAAAAACAGAGTCAAATTTGCTCACAGGTAACAGGCTCCTCGCGCACGACAAACGGTATTCCGCATTCCCAGCGCCAAAGAATAGCGAGATTGTGGTCTAGTCTGTGTCACTGGCGACATCTTTGAGCTATCGCAAAGAGCATAACGATACGCTGCACCGCCAACCATTGCGCAAATCGCACCAAGCCCTGTGCAATTTTGCCGCCCACCTTCCGCGACAGTTGGGCCGCCGCCGACACCAATATCACCGACCGGGCAGACAAGCTTGAGCAAGCCCCCTATAACGGCCCGTCCGGCCGGCTGCGAAGTGGCCGGAACAACACGCACAGCAGGATGTGACGAGCAGGCATGGCAACCAGCGCTGATATCGGGCGTGGATCGGGCGACACCGGTAACCGCCACGCCCGCACGCTGATCGGCGTCGCGTCGGCGCACTGGCTGAGCCACGTCCACATCATGGTGCTGCCACCGCTGTTTCCCGTCCTCAACACCCAGCTCGGCCTCAGCTACATCCAGCTCGGCCTGGTCATGACGGTGTTCGGGATCGTCTCCGGCTTGACGCAGGCGCCGATGGGCGCGCTCGTCGACCGGCTCGGCGCGCGGCCCATTCTGCTGGCCGGCCTGTGCCTCGGCGGCACCTCGTTCATGGCGATGGGCCTCTATCCGACCTATCCGATGTTGCTGATCGGCGCGACCGTCGCCGGCCTCGCCAACAGCGTCTATCATCCCGCCGACTACGCGCTGCTTAGCACCGGCGTCGATGAACGGCGCATGGGCCGCGCGTTCTCGATCCACACCTTCGCCGGCTTTCTCGGCGGTGCCATGACGCCCGTCGTCATGGCACTGATCGTCGCTCGGTTCGATGTCCGAACCGCGATGATCGCAGCCGGTGCGCTTGGCCCCCTTGTCGCGCTGTTCCTGGTCCTGCTCGGCCTGCCCGACAGCCGCGTCGCCAACACACCGTCCACCGACGGGCTGCCCAGCAAGCGCGCCACCTTCCTCGACGTGTTGTCGCCCGCGATCCTGATGCTGACGCTGTTCTTCATCCTGCTCGGACTGTCGACCGGCGGCATCAACGGCTTCGGCGTTTCGGCCCTGATCAGCGGCTACAATGTCGACTACCAGACCGCATCCCTCGCGATCACCCTGTTCCTCGGATGTGCCGCCGCCGGCGTCCTCGCAGGCGGCTTTCTGGCGGATAAAACCGACCAGCACGGCCTTGTCGCAGCGGCGTGTTTTGCCCTCAACGCCGTGCTTGTTTTTGCCATCGCCTTGCTGACACCGCCAACCGTCATCCTGATGACGATGTTGAGCGTTGCCGGTTTCCTCTCGGGCCTGATCGCACCGTCACGCGACATGCTCGTGCGCAAGGCCGCGCCGCCGGGCGCCGCGGGCCGCGCCTTCGGCATCGTCTCGACCGGCTTCAATATCGGCAGCGTCATCGGCCCGATGATCTTCGGATACATCATGGACCTGTCGCTGCCGCGCGTTGTCTTCATGGTCTCGGCCTGCTTCATGATCGCGACGGTCCTCCTCGCGCTGGTCACCGAGCGGCGCGAAGCCAGGGCGCGTTAGCGCCGGCAACCACCTCATTCGCTGCCTGATTTGTCAGGATCCGGCCTGTTGCACGACCGCGTGATACGGATAGATTGGGCGGATCCGATAATTTCCCACGAGGCGCGCGTCCGATGTCGACCAATAAGAAAAAGCTCCTGCTGTCTGAAAATCTCGCACCCGCCGCACGGGCGCTGCTCGACGAACGTGACGACATCGAACAGGTCTACTTCACGCACCTGCTGGCCAACGATGACTTCCTGGAACTCGTCAAGAAGGAGGCGCCAGTCAACGGCTGGACGCTCGGTGCCACCCGGATCAACGGCGAGGTCATTGATGCGGCGCGCAACCTCGATGTCACCGCCCGGATCGGCGTCGGCTATGACGCCGTCGACGTGCCCGCCCACACCGAGCGCAAGATCCCCGTGATGATCGCCGGCACCGCCAACTCGCCGTCGGTCGCGGAACAGGCAATGTTCATGATGATGTGGCTCGCCAAACGCTCGTCCGAACTCGACAACCTGGTCCGCAGCGGCAAATGGCTCGATCGCAATGTCGCCGTGCCGTTCGATTTGTTCCTGAAGACCGTGCTCGTCGTCGGCTTCGGGCGCATCGGCACGCGCACCGCCAAGCGCTGCGACGCGATGGACATGACCGTGCTGATCTACGATCCGTACGTCGACGACGCCGAGATCAAGGCGGCCGGCTATGAACCGGTCAGTGATCTCGACAAGGCGCTCACGCGCGCCGACTTCGTCTCGATCCATTGTCCGAAGACGCCGGAAACCCTAGGCATGTTCAACAAGGACCGCCTCGCCCAAATGAAACCGACGGCCTATCTCGTCAACACGGCCCGCGGCGGCATCATCGATGAAGCCGACCTGTACCAGGCCTTGATCGACAAGAAGATCGCCGGCGCCGGCCTCGATGTTTTCCTCGAAGAGCCGATCAATTTGGACAACCCCCTGCTCAAGCTGGATAATGTGATCACCTCGCCGCACATGGCCGGCGTCACCCGCGAGGCGCTCGAGCGCATGGGCATCAATGCCATCAAGAACATCCTCAGCGTGTTCGACGGCAAGCCCAACGTCGAGAACACCGTCAACAAGGAAATCTACGAGGGTTGACGCCCGCCTGGGCACGTTGCCCTACCCGGGATCCAAGAGTGGTCCCGGAATTATATTCAAAGGATTTTTCATCATGTCGCAAGCCGCCGCCAACAAGGCCATTCTCAAGGAAGCGTTCGAGCGCTGGCACGAAACCAAGGGCGGCAGTGTCGACCACTGGATGAGCCTGCTCGCCGATGAGGTCGACTTCCGCTCGCTTGCCGACGGCAAGTCAGGCCTCGAATTCACCGCCCGCCGCAGCACCAGGGCGGAGGTCGGCGAATACATGAGCGGCCTGGTCGCGATGTTCGAGATGATCCATTACACCGTCGACTTTTATGTCGCCGAAGATGATCGTGTCGTCGCTGTCGGGCGAACCTCTTGGCGCCACCGCGAAACCGGCCAGACGTTCGACACGCCGAAAGCGGACATCGCCCGCTTCAAGGATGGCAAGATCACCGCTTTCTACGAAATCTACGATACGGCAGCGATCCTGGCGTGCACGGGCCCAATGCCAGCCTGAGTTGCCAAGGTGCATGGCGGCGCTCGTTCGGCGTTCCGGGCTTGACATGATCTCGTCACAGAGTTGGAATGAACTCTTATCGACCGCGTGCTGTGTTTGTCAGCACTACCAGCGCCGTACCGGACGTCGAGGTTGATCCCCGTCCGGCAGGCGGGCCCGAATACTATGAGCCGGGTCCAATGCAACCGCGAAAGTGTGAGACAGACGGTCCACTTTTTGCGCTAAATCCGAAAAACACCCGAAGTCCGCCAAGGTGAGGCCTGGGCTTGTGCGATCGAGCGATCGGTTCGTTGCAAGTGCAGCCATCACGTCACAAGTCCAATGGTCGACGGCAGGTGTCTCGATAGATCGACGGAGTCCCCCAATGGTTGTCAACACAGTGCAGCGCGCGCGTGCGCCGGCCGATGTCCTATCGCAGTTCACCGAGGTCAGAGATGCCAGCCACCGTCTCGCACTGCCGCTCTCCGATGCTGATGCGACCGTGCAGTCGATGCCGGATGCGAGCCCTGCCAAGTGGCATCTGGCGCACACGACCTGGTTTTTCGAATGCATGGTTCTGGCGCCCAACCAGGCCGGTTACCGTCCGTTCGACGAGAGCTTCAATTTCCTCTTCAACTCGTACTACGAGACGATCGGCGACCGGCAACCGCGCCCGCGTCGCGGCATGATCACGCGCCCGACGCTCGACACGGTGCTCGCCTATCGCGAACACGTCAACGAAGCGATCACGCGGCTGCTCGAGAAGACGTCCGATCCCGCCATCACCGAACTGGTTGAACTCGGCTGTCATCACGAGCAGCAGCACCAGGAACTTCTGCTAACAGACATTCTGCATCTGTTCGCACAAAACCCGCTGCAGCCGGCCTACAAGGACCCGGAACCGCTGGCCGTCGATCTCGCCGCCCCGGCAGCCCCCGCATGGCAGTCGTTCGACGGCGGCATCGTCGAGGTCGGCCACGACGGCACCAGCTTCCATTTCGACTGCGAAGGCCCGCGCCATCAGGCGCTGCTCGAGCCACATGCCCTGAGCCGGCGTCTTGTGACCAATGGCGAATGGATCGACTTCATCGAGGATGGCGGCTATCGCCAACCGCTGCACTGGCTCTCCGCCGGCTGGGACACGGTCAGGACCAACGCCTGGACGATGCCGCTCTATTGGGCCTTCCGCGATGGCGAATACTGGTCGATGACCTTGCGTGGCGCCCAGCCTGTCGATCGCGCCGCGCCGGTCACGCATGTCAGCTATTTCGAGGCCGATGCCTTCGCGACATGGTCCGGCCATCGCCTGCCGTCTGAGTTCGAGTGGGAAAACGCCGCTGCGCCGCTCAAGACCACCGGCAACTTCGCCAACAGCGGCCGTCTGCGCCCGAAACCTGCCGATGATACCGCCAGCGGCCTCGCCCAGATGTTCGGCGACACCTGGGAATGGACGCGCAGCCCTTATACCGCCTACCCCCGCTTCAAGACATCCGAGGGCGCCGTTGGCGAATACAACGGTAAGTTCATGTGCGGCCAGTTCGTGCTTCGCGGCGGCTCCTGCGTGACACCCGTCGGCCACGTTCGTCCAACCTACCGCAACTTTTTCCCGCCTGATGCCCGTTGGCAGTTTTCGGGCCTGCGCCTTGCGAAGGATCTTTAATCATGAATAGCTCAGTTGCCGCCCAGATCATCGAGGCAATGGATGCCCAGACATCGGCCTTTGAAGCGGACGTCCTTGCCGGACTTTCGTGCGAGCGCAAAACCCTGCCAAGTCGCTGGCTCTATGATGACCGCGGTTCGGACCTGTTCGAACAGATCACGCGACTGCCGGAATATTATCCAACCCGCACCGAAACCGCGATCCTGAGCGACAACGCCGAGGCGTTGGCCACCTTCTGCGGCAGGCAGGCCATCATCATCGAGTACGGTGCCGGCGCCAGCGTCAAATCGCAGATCTTGCTCAACGCCTTGCAACAACCGCGCATGTACGTGCCGGTCGATATCGCTGGTGA
>JBPCVZ010000354.1:0-6522 GCA_051010015.1 Hyphomicrobiaceae bacterium | reverse complement strand
CACCGACGAGCACCCGCGCCCGGAAACAACCATCGAGCAATTGACCAAGCTGAAAGCCCCGTTCCGCGATGGCGGCTGTGTAACGGCGGGCAATGCGTCCGGCGTCAATGACGGCGCGGCGGCTCTGCTGGTCGCTTCCGCCGAAGCGTGTGAGCGTTACGGCCTGACCCCCATCGCCAAGGTGGTCGGCGGTGCCTGCGCCGGGGTCCCGCCCCGGGTCATGGGCATCGGCCCGGCGCCCGCCACGCACAAGCTGTGCGAACGGCTCGGCATTTCGCCGTCCGATTTCGACATCATCGAGCTCAACGAGGCGTTCGCCGCCCAGGCGGTCGCCTGCCTGCGCGAGATGGGCATCCCGGACGATGCGGAGCACGTCAACGCCAATGGCGGCGCGATTGCGCTTGGCCATCCGCTCGGCATGTCCGGTGCACGGCTGGCTCTGACGGCTGCGATCGAACTTCAAGAACGCGGCGCCAAACGCGCACTGTGCACGATGTGCATCGGCGTTGGCCAAGGCATCGCGATGGTTCTCGAGGCGGTTTGAGCCTTGAGGTGAATGGGGCCGCAGGACCTGGTCCTGCGGCGTCGCTGGCCGTAGTTGGCCGGATTGTTCCGGCGAGAGCGTCGGGCAACAGGCGGCCATGCGCGCCATGCCAGCGCGGCACCTAATTGCTGATTGCTGTGGATGTAGGGCCGTGCCGTGACATCGAGACAACGATACCTCGTCGGGGCTGCACTACTTCTTGTCGTGGTCATGGCATTGCTGGTTGCACCGCTGACGTCGATGCTCGGTCCGCTGCGAGGCTATCTTGCCGTCTTTGCGATTTATTGGATCGGCTTTTGCCTGCCCGTGGCGCTCACATTCGGTCGCGGGCCCGAGACGGTTTCCTTGACACTTTCCTCTCCGACGAGGCCTTGGGTTCCGATCGTGGCGCTGGGGCTGCCGGTTGCTGCCGCTTTCGGCGGCGGACTGTTTTCCTTGGACACGTTTCCCTACCCGATTGTCGCGCTCGCGCTGCTTGCCGCCGCGATCAACGGCCCTATGGAAGAACTTGCATGGCGACGCAGCTTTCGCGCGAACTCAGGCGGGCGACTGAGCTTTGAACTCTTCGGGCTGGTCCTGTTCGTCTTGTGGCACGTGCCGCTCCTGCGATCGGCGGGCATTGCGTTCGAGGGCGGCGCGGTGGGCCTGATCGGAGGTGCCGCCGCGGTTGGCGCCATCTGGATGTTGATGGTGAGAGCGACGCATTCGGTGGGCTGGGCGATGGTCTCCCATGCGCTCCTCAACGCGGCCGTGTTCGTGCCGCACTTCGTCGACAACTTCGCGCACGGGTAAGGGCGCAATATCCGCCGGGCGAAACCTGTGATCGTTCAGCGGCGCTTGAGGACTTTGCCGTTTTCACTCCGGATGACGATGTGATCGTCGGTGACTTGCAGCACAAGGCTGGTCTCGCCGCGCCCGGACCGCGTCGAGGTCGCGTTCCTGACCTCGAACGCGTATTCGAAGCGCGCGCTGTAAATTCCACCGCCCCGCGACGTGAGCTGCAGCGAGGCCGGATCAAGCCTATAGCTGCGCTCAGGCCAGCGCGCATAGTAGCGCAACTTGTCCGCCGCAATTTGATCGCGGGACCGCGCCTTGCCGTAGTATTCGACCCTAGCTGCGTAGACCCGGTTGATCCGACCCTTGGTCGTGCCGAGTTCTTCGGCAAGAAAGGCGCGTACAAAACCAGTGATCCTTGCTGCGGGCGCGGCGCCGGCCGCACCTTCCCGGTCGGAACTGACACGGGCACGCGCGCGCATCGGCCGACCGCTTAGACAGGCCCGTCGGGCCTTGCCAATGAGCTCGGCGTTGCCCGCTGACTTGAGATTGAGCCGCAGCAGGCCGGTCTCGCCAAGGCCAAGCGGCAGGGTCAAAAGGCGTGCGCGCGCGATCCGGGCGATGCAGGATCTGGCATCCCTGGGCGTGAGATAGAGCCAGATCCTACCGTTCTGTGCGTACCCGCCAATCGAGCGCACGTTGCACACGCGGTTGTCCAGCGTCGGTGACGTAAGCGGCAGGTTCTCGGTATACGCAAGGTCTGGGATCACCTTCGCGCGACGCGCGCCTTTCGCCGTCGGATTGCGCACGACGAATGACTCCTGGATGTCGTCGGCTGCGGAGCGAACACACTCATAGCCAACGCGGATGTTCCTCGATCGTCCCCTGAGCGGAGCCAGCACGGTGACGGTTTTGCCGTCCGCCGAGGATTGGGCGGCGAAGCGGCCCAGTTTCGCGGTTCGCGTTGCCTTGCTCATTTTCGCATAGAGTATCGAGGCGCGATCGTTCTCGTCCTGGAAGGGTTCGCCGATCACCCTGTCGCCGAGTATGCTGCGCACGACCGTGAAACGCCCGCCATCGTAGCGATAGACTGCCGGCGAGTGGCAGTTGCTGCCAGCGCAAGCCTTCATGGAATTGTCGTTGGCGACGGTAACCCGCCAGCCGGCATGGCCCGTCAGGAGCGTGCGAAACATGCCGGAGCCTGCATACGACAGGCCCGTATTGCCGCGACGGCGCGCCGACAGCGCCGGTACGCCCCGGAACGCCAGGATGCACATTCGGCTCCAACCATTGCCGGTATCGTAGGCCACCCAGATTTCCGGCTTGCGGTCGCCGTCGAGATCGCGCAGGGCGACCTCAACCGCCGTGACTTCCTCGTCTCCCCAACAGGTGTTGGCCTCGACCCTGACACCCTCCTTCTGCACAACCATGACGTAGTTGACCTGTCGGACGTAGACTTGCAGCTTCTCGTCGCGACCATCCCGGTCGAGGTCGTAGATGATGGAAAACCCATTGCGGTGACCGAGCTTGTTTGCCCGTTTCTTTTCCGCTTCCGTCACGTCGTAATTTTCCGTTCCGCCATCGCTCGCCTTGACGAGGAAGTCGCCCTGGAAGCGGCTATAGGCGCCAGACGCGCGCACGATGAGGCTGCGCTCAGCCTGTGTCAGCGTGCGGCCGGGAGCACTTGACGTGACGTGGTAGTCGACCTTAACGCGCTTGCGACGGCCGAGGCTCACGTCTTCGGTCCAGTCGCTGACGACCTGCGGCACCTGCTGACCATCTGTGACCGTACGGACGTATGCGCTGACGCGACGAAATGTTTCCGAAAGCGGGCGCGATGCATTCGCCAGTTCTTCCTTCAGGCCTTCCATGAAGTAGGAATTCTGGCCGCTTCCGTCGAACGATGGCGCGCCGGGTTGGGCTGCGAAAAAGATCAGTGTCTCCGCACCCTCTCCAGCGCTCGTCGCGCGGGCCGGCAATGCCATGTTGGCCAGGCCGCTGCGGCGAACGCTTCGGGCGAGTTGCGAGGCCGGCTGCTGCGCGTTTCCCTGCAGCCGCTGCATCAGCTTGACCGTCGCATCGAAGCCGAGCGGATTGTCGCGACACGCGTCGATGAGCAGAGCCACGCGAACGGCTCCCGCCCCGCGCAAACGGGCGAGAAACGCCGTGAGATCAATGCCCAGCTCATCTGCGGTGCGCGCCTTGAGCGGATTGACGTCACGCGCCAGGAGAAAATTGCGATCAAAGAGTTGCACGCCATGGCCGGCAAAGTAGACCATCGCCAGATCGGCACCTTTGGCGGATTTCATAAAGACACCGATCGCGCGTCGCAAAGCGAAAGCGTCGGCATCGAATGCTTCGGTCACGGCGAAGCCAAGGGTTCGCAGGCGATCCGAAAGCGCGGCGGCATCGCGGCGCGGGTTCCGCAAGTCATCGAGATGATCGTAGCGGTTGTTGCCGATCACGAGCGCAACGTTGCGTGCCTGTGCCGCCGCCGCGAACACGGTCACGCTGAAAGCCATGATCACCAAGGCGATTGCAGACCAGGCGCGCTGGCTCGTGCGCGCTGAAGCTATCCAGAACATCGGGGCCCCCTACGTGCTTGACTCTCGCATTGATATTGCCCGATGTCGGTAACGAGTTCCAGGGTCAGGCTGGAGGTTCGGCAGTCTACGCGTAGAGCAGGTAGCGGGTGCGCTGGCGCTCGAAGCGCTTGACTTCGGTTTGCCAGGACCGGATGACCGCGCGGCCCGATGCGCCCCTGACCAGCATGCGGTAGAGCCGTTTGGTGCCGGCGATGTGATGGAACCAGCCGGGCTTGGCGAAGAGCCGTTTGACGCCGCGTGCTCGGGCCTCGGATATCAGCAATGCGAGAACATGGATGCCAAGGCCGAGAGGCTCGACCTGGTCGACGTTGCGCACGCGGATGCGCACGCCGTTGATCATGCGCCCGACATAGAGTGGCTTGGCGGCGACCTTCGGGATCGAGCGTGGCCGATAGCGTGCTGCCTCAAAGGTCACGCCCGGGAGGCTAAGGGCGTTCAGGCGGCGCGCGAGGCGGCGGGCGTCGAGCCAGGGGGCGCCGAATTGCGTAAACGGCTCCGGCGTGCCGCGGCCCTCGTTGACGAGTTGCGTTTCGCCGACGAGGCCGATACCGGGATAGACCAGTGACGAGAGAAACGTCGGGATGTTGGGGCTGGTCGCGATCCACGCGAGGCCGGTCGACGGCCAGCGCATCGTCCGTCGCCAGCCTGTCATCTGGACCACTTGCAGGTCGAGCCGCTCGAGGCCCTTGAGCCAGCGTTCGCCCTTGATCATTTGCGCGAGCTCGCCGGACGTCATGCCGTGCACGATCGGGATCGGGTATTGGCCGACGAAGGAGAAGTAGCGCGGCTCGAGGACGTGTCCCGATACTGTTGTGCCGCCAAGTGGATTGGGACGGTCGAGCACCATGAAGGGAATACCGGCCTTGGCGGCGGCCTGCATCGCGAGGCCCATGGTCGAGATGTAGGTGTAGAAGCGCGCGCCGATGTCCTGGATGTCGTAGACAAGGATGTCGGCATTGACGAGCATTGCGGGCGTTGGCTTGCGGGTCTTGCCGTAAAGCGAGAAGACCCGGATGCCGGTCGTCGGGTCGATACCGTCGCGCACCGGCAGGCCGGCTTCGACGGCGCCGCGGAAGCCGTGTTCGGGCCCCAGGATCGCGGCCAGCGTGACGTCTTTTTCGCCGTGCAGGACGTCGACGAGATGATCTTTGCCGATGAGGCCGGTCTGGTTCGTGATCAGCGCAACGCGCCGCCCCGCGAGGGCTTCGAAGTTCGCGTCAGCGAGGACCTCGGCACCCGTCCTGACGCGCCGGACGGCTTCGCGCGGTCCAGCCAGTAGTTGCACGTCGCGCGGTGTTCCGGTCATGGCGGGATATTGGGTATCTCGTCCACGAGCGTCAAGTCGTTGATGGGCCGCGCGCCGGACCAGTCCCGGCCATGACGGCGCGATGTCCGATGGAGGCTGGTTTCGTGGCGGATTGCGCCCATATAAAAGGCGCAGGGTGGACGTGCGGCGGCGGGCCGCGCCCGTCACACGCCAGTCACGTGGATGGCCATGACTTCTTTTGACGATGAAGTGGCAGGGGCGGAAGACGTCGCCGAACAGGCGCGTCGCGTCGCGCCGGTCGTCTGGCTGCTCGGTAAGGTGCAGGCGGGCAAGAGTTCGATCGTGTGCGGCCTGACGGGCGCCGACCGTGCCGAGATCGGCAGTGGGTTTCGCGCCTGCACCCGCTCGTCCGACATTTACGAACTGCCGCCGGAAGCGCCGGTCATTCGTTTCCTCGACACCCGCGGGATCGGCGAGGCGGGTTATGATCCGAACGAAGACCTCGCAGTCGCTGAGGCGGCAAGCCACTGCACGATTGCCGTCGTGCGGGCGATGGACCTGCAGCAGGAGCGCATCGTCGAGATCCTGAAACTGATCCGCAAGAAGCATCCGGACTGGCCGGTGCTGGTCGCGCAAACGCACCTGCACGAAGCCTATGCGCCCGGAGACGATCATCCGCTGCCCTATCCTTACGGGGCGGATGGCGCGCCGGTGGCCGGCACCGGCATTCCCGAGAACTTGCGCCGGGCGCTGGCGCATCAACGCGAGCTGTTCGCGGAGTTGCCGGGCAACGGGCCGGTGGCGTTCGTGCCGCTCGACTTCACGCTTGACGGCGATGGGTTCACGCCGCGCCTCTACGGGCTCGTGGCATTGCAGGAGCGGCTAGCGGAGATCGGTCCGGCGGCATTGCAGGCGGCACTTGCGGATAGCGCCGAGCACGCGGCAGAGGCGGGCGGCGACGCTGGTGTGCATCGCCTGATCGTCGGTCACGCGGCGGCGGCGTCGGCGGCGGACCTCATTCCCATTGCGGCGGTCGCGGCGGTGCCGGCGGTACAGGGACGCTTGCTGCAGACGCTCGGCCAGCGCCACGGCCTGGAGTGGAGCCGGGCGACGGCGCTCAAGTTTGCCGGCGCGCTCGGCATCGGGTTCCTGGCGCGCTATGCGGCGGGCTTCGGGATTCGTCAGCTGACCAAGCTGATTCCCGTCTATGGTCAAACGGCCGGCGCGGCTGCGGCCGCGGCGACCAGTTTCGCGACGACCTATGCGCTCGGCAAGGCGGCGGTCTATTTCCTCGCGCAGGAGGCCGAGGGGCGCAGTGATGACGCCGCCGT
>JBPCVZ010000353.1:0-3226 GCA_051010015.1 Hyphomicrobiaceae bacterium | reverse complement strand
ATGCGAAACCCGGTCGGCGTGCGCTCGATCAGTTTGCGGCCGAAATGGCGTTCGAGGGCACGCAATCGCTGGCTTATAGCGGGCTGGCTGACGCCGAGTTCACGCGCGGCAAGGCTCACGCTCTTGAGGCGTGCGGTTGCTTCGAGGGCAAGGAGGCCGTTGAGTGGAGGGAGCGTCATTTTGCCATAAGATCAGATTATAAGCTGCGCCACAATCTTATTGGCCATTGCAGATGAATCGCCTGTAGTGTGCGCCGTCTCACCGAGCGAAGGCGAGTCATGGAACTTTGGATACCGATCACGATCTTTGCCGCCTTCATGCAGAACCTGCGTTCGGCACTGCAAAAATATCTCAAGGGCAAGCTGACGACATCGGGCGCGACGTTCACGCGGTTCGCCTATGGCGCGCCGGTCGCGATGCTGTATCTCGCCGGACTGCTCGCGGTCGGCGGCTACGACCTGCCGCAAGTGACCGGATCGTTCGTCTGGTTCGCGATGATCGGCGGGCTCGCCCAGATTCTGGCGACGGCGCTGCTGGTCTACCTGTTTTCGTTCCGCAATTTTGCTGTCGGCACAGCCTTTTCGAAGACCGAAACCGTGCAGACGGCGGTCTTCGGACTGGTCGTGCTTGGCGAAACCGTCAGCCCGGCGGCGACGGTGGCGATCCTGATCAGCCTGGTCGGCGTGATCATGCTCTCGGTGAGCAAACCGACAGGCGGGTTGTGGACGATCTTTGCGCAGCTGTTCGAGTGGTCGACAGTGGTTGGGATCGCGTCCGGCGCGATGTTTGGCCTGTCGGCGATTTCATATCGCGCGATGACGCTGTCGCTCGATAGCGGTGATTTCGTCATTCGCGCGGCATTCGCGCTGGCCTGCGTCACCGTGTTCCAGACGATCGTCATGGCGATCTACATGCGCTACCGCGAGCCGGGCCAGATCGCGACCGTGGTGCGTGAGTGGCGCGTTGCGGCGCTGGTCGGGCTGTGCGGCGTGCTCGGCTCGGCCGGCTGGTTCACGGCGATGACCTTGCAGAATGCGGCCTACGTCCGGGCGCTGGGCCAGATCGAGCTGATTTTCACGTTTGCCATCACCTATCTGTATTTTCGCGAGCGCGCCACGGTCAACGAGATCATCGGGATCATCTTGATCGCGTGCGGGATTATCGTGCTTGTGCTGTCGTGATCGGTTTCACCGTGACGCCAAGAAATTCTGATCGACGCCCGGATTTGCGCTACATTGACAGGCTGACCGGGAGTCGCGTTGCGACATGGCAGTTTTTGTCGCGTTGCGACAGGAAACATTTGAGACAGGACGCGCATGAGCGAGACGAGCGAAAAGAGCCAGGCTCTGACGGTGATGGTGTTCTCGAACATCGGGCATAGTTTTTCGCACATGTTCACGGTGCTCTATGCGACGGCCGTGCTGTACCTGCCAAAGGTCTTCAACATGCCCTACGGCGAATTGCTCGGGCTTTCGAGCCTCGGCCTGGTGCTGTTCGGAGTCGCGGCGCTGCCGGCCGGCTGGCTTGGCGACCGCTGGAGCCAGATCGGCATGATGGTGGTCTATTTTATCGGGATCGGGGTCGGCGCATTGGCCGTCGGCTTCGCCGAGGGACCGCAGGGCCTGTTCATCGGCCTGACGCTGATCGGGCTGTTCGCCTCGATCTATCATCCGGTCGGCATCGCGTGGCTGGTATCGTGGGCCAAAAAGCAGGGTATGACGCTCGGCATCAATGGCCTGTTCGGCAATCTCGGCAGCGCACTGGCACCGGTTTTCGTTGGCGTGATGATCGACTTCGTGGACTGGCGCGCGGCGTTCATCATTCCAGCCGTACTGTCCATGGCAACGGGGATCGGGCTGCTGTTTGCCTGGCGGGCCGGCTGGGTCAGCGACGTGACCAGTGACCGGGTAACGGCGGGCGCACCGGACTCGAGCATGTTCGTGCGCGTCTTTATCGTGCTGACGATCACCATGGCGTGCACCGGTTTCGTCTACGCCGGCCTGACGAACACCATGCCGAAGCTGCTCGAGATGGGCCTCAGCAAGGCGATGGCGGCGAGCTACACGGAAATCGGCATCTTCGTCGGTCTGGTTTCAGGGCTGGCGTCGCTGAGCAGCGTGGCCGGTGGGTGGATGGCGGATCGCTATTCGGCACGCTCGATCTACATCGTGTTCTGGCTGTTGCAGGTGCCGTTGCTGTTCGTCATGGCGACGCTGGTCGATGTCAGCTTGCTGCTCGCCGTATTGCTGGTGATGTCTTTCATGCTTGCGTTTGCGGCGGCGGAAAACATGCTGGTCGCGCATTACACGCCGTTCCGCTGGCGCGCCGTCGCCTACGGATCGAAGTTCGTGCTGGCGCTCGGCGTCGGCGGATTGACCGTGCACCTTGCCGGCTGGCTGTTCGACCGCGACGGCGACTTCGTGTTCCTGTTCACGCTGTTTGGAGCAGCAGCAATCCTGGCGGCGGCGGCAGCCTTTATGCTGCCGGCTTCGCGACCGCGCGAGGCGGGTGAAGAGACCGCAGCGCCGTCCGGGGCAGGTTGAGGATAGGTCGCGCCTGCCGGCGCGAGTGGGACCAGTCCCACACCCTGTTGGGAGGCACAGCCTCCCAAACCCCCAGTGTTCTAAAACAGGGTGGGTCCGGGAGGCCCTCCTCCCGGGCGGGTGTGGGCGGCAGCCCACGCGCGAAGCGCACAACGCTCGGCTGATTATTCCGGGCGGCACGTCGCCGACCTCTTTTCATCGGCCAGTACCGTGTGCATCATGCGACCCAACAGAGCGTGTCGGGCGCCGGGCATCGAGTGAGAGGAGACATCCAGCATGAGCGGCAGTGATGTAACCAACCAGATTTTCGCCGAGCAGGGCCTCGAAGCCTTTGACGACGGCGCCAAGCTGCCACGGCGTCCCCGCCCGAGCGGCACCTACCGCGAAGCCGCGCGCGACATTCCGATCTTCGCCGAGACGGACGTGCTCGTCGTTGGTGGCGGGCCGGCCGGCACGGCGGCGGCGGTCGCGGCGGGGCGGCTCGGCGCCGACGTCATGCTGATCGAGCGCTACAATCATCTTGGCGGGCTTTCGACCGGCGGCCTGGTGATCTGGATCGACCGCATGACCGACTGGACCGGTCAGCAGGTCATCGCGGGCTTTGCCTCAGACGTCTTCGATCGCCTGCCGAAGGAAGCGGTGATGGGGCCGCCGCGTTCGGACTGGGGCTCGAAGGATGTCGC
>JBPCVZ010000352.1:0-20768 GCA_051010015.1 Hyphomicrobiaceae bacterium | reverse complement strand
TGCGGGCACCTGGGACTCTCACCACAGGCAGGACGGCAGGGCGTCACTATAACGCCGGGCGTACGTTGCGCCGGCGCGTGACCTGCAGCCCGCCCCCTCTGATGGTCGCCACCGGTCAGCGGCCCCTCGGTGAGCGGGATAGATTGATAATATAATAGGGCTGAACCGCGGGGATTGAACCAAAGAACGAGCTGATCTTTTGGTTAACGAACGACCGAAGATCAGCGCGCTGGCGCGTGCAGTCGCGGCCTTGCGATGCCGTACAGGCGCAAAAAAACGCCCGCGAATTCCTTCGCGGGCGATGCAATTGTGCGGAGGGATCAATCCCTCCGTGTCGGCAAGCGGCAATTACATCATGCCGCCCATGCCGCCCATGCCGCCCATGTCAGGCATTGCCGGTGCGCCACCAGCGCCCTCCTTCTTCGGCGCATCGGCGACACCCGCTTCGGTCGTGACCATGAGGCCCGAAACGGATGCGGCATCCTGCAGAGCCGTACGAACAACCTTCGCCGGATCAATGATGCCCTTCTCGATCATGTCACCATACTCATCATTCTGCGCGTCATAGCCAAACGATGCAGAGCGGGATTCCAGCACCTTGCCAACAACGATAGAGCCTTCAACGCCAGCATTGTCGGCGATCTGACGAACCGGTGACTGCAGGGCCTTGCGTACGATCGCGATACCGGCGTTCTGGTCATCGTTGTCGCCGTCGACATCGAGCAACGCGCTTGCTTTTGCGAGCATGACGCCACCACCTGGAACAACGCCTTCCTCGACGGCCGCACGGGTTGAATTGAGCGCGTCATCAACGCGATCCTTGCGTTCCTTCACCTCAATTTCCGTTGCACCACCGACCTTGAGGACGGCAACGCCACCGGCAAGCTTCGCCAGACGCTCCTGCAGCTTCTCGCGATCGTAATCAGATGTTGTCTCTTCGATTTGCGCACGAATCTGAGAAACGCGACCCTCGATGTCCTTCTTCTTGCCGACGCCATCGATGACCGTGGTGTCGTCCTTCGTGATCATCACGCGCTTGGCGGTGCCGAGCATGTCAAGCGTCACGGACTCGAGCTTGATACCGAGATCTTCCGAAATCGTCTGACCACCGGTCAGGATGGCGAGGTCTTCGAGCATCGCCTTGCGACGATCGCCGAAACCTGGAGCCTTGACGGCTGCAATCTTGAGGCCGCCACGCAGCTTGTTGACAACGAGGGTCGCCAACGCTTCGCCTTCCACGTCTTCCGCGATGATCAGCAGCGGGCGCGACGATTGGACGACGGCCTCAAGGATCGGCAGCATCGCCTGCAGGTTGGAAAGCTTCTTCTCGTGGATCAGGATGTACGGATCTTCGAGTTCAGCGACCATCTTGTCAGCGTTGGTGATGAAGTATGGCGACAGGTAGCCACGGTCGAACTGCATGCCCTCGACAACATCAAGCTCAGTATCAAGACCTTTGGCCTCTTCAACCGTAATAACGCCTTCGTTGCCGACGCGTTGCATGGCTTCAGCAATCATGTTGCCGATTTCGGCTTCGCCGTTCGCGGAGATGGTTCCGACCTGGGCAATTTCTTCCGAGCTCTTGACCTTTTTTGACTTCTTACCGATTTCGGCGACGACCTGGGCGGTGGCTTTGTCGATGCCGCGCTTCAGGTCCATCGGGTTCATGCCGGCGGCGACGGCCTTGAGGCCTTCGCGGACGATTGACTGGGCTAGGACGGTTGCCGTCGTGGTGCCGTCACCGGCGACGTCGTTGGTCTTGGATGCGACTTCGCGCACCATTTGGGCGCCCATGTTCTCGAACTTGTCTTCAAGTTCGATTTCCTTGGCAACGGTCACACCGTCCTTGGTCGTGCGAGGTGCACCAAAGGACTTTTCGAGTATGACGTTGCGGCCTTTCGGGCCAAGCGTCACCTTGACAGCATTGGCGAGTGTGTCGACGCCGCGCAGCATGCGGTCGCGCGCGTCGGTCGAGAATTTGACGTCTTTGGCTGACATTACTGAATATCTCCAGATATCTTATAGGGTGAATGACGTGGGGCGTTGAGCGTCTCGTGATCGAGCGGGTTACTCGATGATGCCCATGATGTCGCTCTCCTTCATGATGAGGAGATCGTCGCCGTCAATCTTGACTTCGGTGCCGGACCATTTGCCGAACAGGACGGTGTCGCCCTTTTTGACATCCAGCTTGACGATTTCGCCAGTTTCGTTGCGACCACCGGGGCCGACCGCGATGATCTTGCCCTGCATCGGCTTTTCTGCAGCCGTGTCGGGGATGATGATGCCGCCGGCCGATTTGGTTTCGCTATCGACACGCTTAACGACCACGCGGTCGTGAAGAGGACGGAATTTCATGGAATACCTGCTCCTTAATGGGCTGGTTTATTGACATAGATTGCGGAGGTTAGAGACTTGTTAGCACTCACAAGCAATGAGTGCCAAATGTCTGCTGGAGGAGATATGGTGAGGCATGGCGCCTGTCAAGGCTGGCCAGCGAATTTTTTATCGCGGCCGGCTGTTTTTTCGCGTTCTGGCTATTGTCGGTTAACGGCGGCGCCCAGGCGTTTCGTTGGCGCAGAACGCGGAAAACGTAGACGCTGGGGCCGGCGCAATGGCAGGCTGTGCCCCCAGGAAGCGGCGGCATTCCGTCGACAGTGACTGGCCGAGGGGGCCAGCCTGGCTTTTGCGATATGCGCGGAAAAGGCTCGCGGCTCTAGCAGGCGCTGGCCGCGCCATCAGCCTCGAACACCATGCCGCTCAAGCCTTCGCCGTCCTGCGAGGCCAGATACAATGCGAGCGCCGCCATGTCCGGTTCCGAGCGCACGCAATCATCTGCGACGACACCACCGCCAAGGATGGCACGCGGCGCCACGGCGTTGATCCGAACAGCCTGATCGGCCCACTTCTGAGCCTCACCACGCGTCAACGCGGTCAGCGCGGTGCGTGCCATGCCGGTAACGGCTGCTTCACCAGGACTGCGCGCCTCGGAAACGCGCAGAATGTTGAGGACGGAGCCATGCGTCCAGGTCAACCCCATCCGGTTGGCAGCCACGCCCGTCGTCCTGGCCGCCGCCTGAAAGCGGTCCGCAATCAGATCTTCGAGCTCTTCAAGCGTCGATGCCGCGTTGAGATCGCCGGTATCGAAGGCGATCAGGTTGACGACAATGTCGAAGCCGCCGAAATACTTGACGGCCGATTGGGAAAACCGCACCGCATCTTCGGCGCACTCGATCAAATCATGATGGACGTGGATATCGAGCGCGGTTTGCGCGACATGCGCAAGCAGGGCATCGATTTCAGCTGAGATTTCCGGAATCTGCAGCACAATTCGACAGCCATGGTCGCCAAAAGCTCGAACCAAGTCCACACCGCGCGTGGCCTGCACGCCGGTCACCAAGACCCGGGCACCGGCAAGTTCCGGATACATACCCGCGTTACGCGCAATCTCTGCAACACTCATCAACATTTACAAACCCCTCCCCATGTGCGCCGTATCTGCTTGTGCAGGGTCGGCATCGCTTGGGACAACTTCACTCCGATTCGGATAACGAGTTCTAAATGCGTGCCCGATTCGGGTTGCGATGTGGCTGGAATAAGAAATTCCTGAGGAAAACAAAGCAAGAACAAAACCAACCGCCCTATCGCGCCCAAGACACTACAGGATGTCCGGGGTTTTTCCACTCGAGCGCATGAATAAATGTGACGCGGCATGTTGCATGCAGTGCGGCCCTGCCTATTTCAGTGACAGCCACCTGTCACACGATATCTAACGGAGATTTGTTGATGCATCTTTCGCGCAGGCTTTTTGGGCACCGGCTGGCGGTGTTCGCATGCACCGTCGTTGCGCTCATGTCGTGGGGTGATGGCGTCATGGCCAAGGATGTTCAGGTCGGCAAGCTTGTGATTGAAACCCCTTGGTCACGCGCGACACCAGGCGGCGCAAAATTGGGCGTCGGCTATCTGGCCATCGTCAATATCGGTGACAAGCCCGATAAGCTTCTGGCGGCCTCGACCCCCATCGCTGATCGCGTGGAAATTCATTCAACTCAAATGCAGGGTGGCGTGATGCGTATGCGGCAGATCGAGGGCGGGCTGCTGCTCAAGGCCCAGGAAGTCACGGAATTGAAGCCAGGCGGCATCCATTTGATGTTCATCGGGCTAAAGCGGCCAATCAAGAAAGGCGAACAGCTACCGGTGCAGCTGACGTTCGAGATTGCCGGCAAGGTCGACCTCAGTTTCGTTGCAGCGGGCATTGGAGCACGGCAAGCACCAAGCAATCCCGACCTCGAAAAGGCCAAAGGCTCGCGCTCCGGTGTGACGAGCGGTGGAAACGGCGGCAGCCGCGCCGGCAGCGGTGCCGGTAAAGGCTCGCACTAATTTTTCCGCCTGCAACGACGGAAACCCACGCCGAGAGTCGTTTCTTCAATGACGTGCGCGCGCATTGCGCGTGACGATGCGGCCAGAATTTGGCCACGTTCGAAGCGATCGTGCAACGCGTACGTCCTGACGAGCGGCTAGCGACAAGGGGTTCTGTGATGTATCCGGTCAAACGCGAGAGAAGTCTTCCCCTTCAATTCACGGTTTTGGTCGCCGCGACCGGGGTCGCCATGTTTTCGATGTTGGTTGCACCCGCGTCTGCGCAGACCCGCCCCGCTGAGATCAAAGCCAAGGAACGGCAAGACCCGGCCGCCGGGGACGTCGTCATCATTAACCGCAGGTCGCGCAAAAAGACTGCGCCAAACCCCTACGCACCGGCGAAAAAGGCGACTGCGAAAGAAAAACCCAAAAGCAAGAAACCGGCCAAGACGGCGTCGCCCAAGCCCGTCATTCGCCGGCAAAACGAGATCGCGCGCAGCGGCCCTGCGCTGACGCCGCCGCTGCCCAAACGCAACACGGCGCGTCTGCGTCAGCTGCCACGGACGGAACCGGACACACCGAACCGTCTGAGAGAAGAAATTCCCGCACCACGCCGGGCCGAGCGGCCGCGCAGCAATCGACGCACGTACGCGCGACAAAGGCGCTGGCCGAAGCGATATTCTCGGCAGCGCCCATGGCGCCAGTGCCGGATCCTCGCGCGGCGATGCCAAGCCGGTTTCGAAGGCTCATGTTATGTCTGGCAGCGGCGCTGCACCTAGATGTCAAGTCGCTCAGACTTCGCCATCGGCAAATGACTGGATCAGCGACCGGGCAATGGCATGCTTGCCCGGCACGAAGATGCCGTCGGGATGGGACTCATCGAGCATCAGCAGGATCTCGTTTCGCGAAAACCAGCGTGCCGCTTCGATCTCATTGGGATCAATCGTGACCTCGGTCGTCTCGGCGATGCCGTGACAGCCGATCATCAACGAGTGCGGAAACGGCCAGGGCTGCGTTGAATGGTAACGCACCTCACCGATCGTCAATCCGGCCTCCTCCTTCGTTTCGCGCCGCACGGCATGCTCGACGTCCTCGCCATGCTCGATGAAACCGGCCAGCGTCGACCACATGTTCGGTTCAAATCGGGCTTCGTGACCGAGCAGACAGCGTTCGCCTTTCGGGTCGACGATCAACATGATCACGACCGGGTCCGTACGCGGGAAATGCTGCCGTCCGCAAGACCAGCAAGAGCGGCGCCAGCCGGCATCCTTGACCTCCGTCTTGCCGCCGCAATGACCGCAATGACGCGCGTTGTCGTGCCAATGATGGAGTGCCTTCGCCATGCCGATGGTCGAAAGTTCCTCGGCCGGCAACGCCTCCTGCATCGCGAGCGACCGGAGATCGACCGCGGGGCGCATCGTCTCGACCGGGTTCGGCGCCGTCTTTGCAAGATGGTCCGTTACGGCCAGTGCGAACCGCCCGCCACCATCTGTCGGCGACGTGCCCAGGAAATAGGCCTGCTCCACCGGAAATCCGAACTCAGTGAGGTCGGCGAGCGTGAACCAGCGCACGGCACCCTCTTCGCCAGGCCCCGAGGATTGGATCACGGGCTTGTCGTCGACCAACACGATGAAGCGCGTGTCAGGTGCGTTCTGCTGCGCCTCGATAAAGGCCGCATCGCCGCGGTTTTCGCTGTGGCGATTGAGCTGGTCGGCTGCGGCGAGATTGGGTCTGAACATGCGGGCTTCCTCCATCGGCGGCGAACAAAGCATAGCGGTTGCCCCCGTGCAACGCGGCGCACCAACAATCTGAGGAATAGGGCACGGCCGATGGCGCGGCGATCGGGAGGGTGATCGTCTACGCACGACACGTCGCGCAGCACCAGCAACGAAACGGAAGCCGCGACTTGTGGATCAGCCACCAAACTTCTCGACAAGCAGATCGATGAAGCGGCGAACGCGACCAGGAAGATGGCTCGCAGACGGATAAACGGCGTAGACATTCGCCGTCTGCCACTGAACGTCATCCATAACCGGCAGCAGGTCGCCGTCGGCAAAGGCATCTTCCAGGACAAAGTCCGGCATATAAAGGAGGCCCTGACCACGTTTTGCGGCTTGCAGCAACAAGTAGTCGTTGTTTGATACAAGCGCCGGTTTCACCGGCGCGCGGTGGCGCTTTCCGTCACCGGTGATGTAAATCCAATCCGTCGGTTTCGGGCCGCTGCGGTGCATCAGGCCGCGATGCCCGCCCAACGCCGCCGGATCTTCGGGCCGGCCAAACCTGTCCAAATAGGATTGGCTGGCGCCGACACGGTGGGAAATCGCCAGAAGGCTGCGCGCGCGCAGCGTACTGTCGTCCAAGCGACCAAGTCGAACAGCCATGTCGAAGCCTTCCTCGACCAGATTGACGTGCTGATCGGTGAGATCCATTTCGATCGACAATCCGGCGTGCTTATCGAGGAACTCCGCCACCAGTGGTGCAAGAAAATACTGTCCGAAATATACCGATGCCGTAATCCTCAAAGTGCCACTTAAAACGTCGTGGGACTGGGTGAGAGCTGCTTCGGCCTCGTCGAGTTCGGCAATCGTGCGAGCGCACCGGTCGTAAAAACGCTGACCTTCGTCGGTGAGCTTTTGCGACCGTGTCGTGCGCACCAGCAGCGCGACGCCCAGACGCTGCTCCAGCGCGCTAAGACGCCGACTGACGACCGATTTGGAAAGTTGAAGCCGCTGAGCTGCGGCACTGACACCACCATCGGCAACGATGCGAACAAATATTGAAATGTCATCTAACCGATTCATTGTTGTATAGGTAACAACTCTATTTCCCGCACAAAAGCCTGGACCGCCTCAACAAAATTTGATGCATAGGATCCTGAGGCCGGGAGAAGCGGTACCTCCAATGGTTGCACGATCGACGGCATCGTGGGGGAATGATGCTTCCTCGTCGATCAACGCAGACATGATCTTCCGGCCTTCTACCCACGCCAGAACCCGTCGTACATATTTGAGGCGACCCCGATCGCCGACTGCAAGAAAAAATGGCGCCTGAACGGAGCAGGCGCCATTGTGATCGATTTCAGAGCTTGGGAGCCCGCAGGCGCTAGTTCAACTTGAACACGAACTGAGCCTTGCCAATGTATTCATCGCTATCCCCTGAGCCACGATACTCGCCATCCAAGACGCCTGTGACGTTATCTCCGTCGAGCGCGAATGCAATGCCGCCGCCGGCAATGCCAACCGCATCGTCCGTCGTCAGACTAAAATTCTGAGTCACGGACGGCCCATCGGGACCCAATCCGGAGGTGGAATAGGTACTTTCGTAGTGGAAGCGATAAAGAACGCCACCCTTCATGTAGACCGTGAAGGCATCGTTGCCAGAGAAAACCTGGTGCGCAAACTTGGCGAGAAACTTGCCGGAAAACTCGTTGGTTTCAGCGTCGCCGATCCGTGCATTCTCGCCATCACCGACATTGAAGCCGTCTCTTTCGTGCGACGTATAGGCGAGACCACCGCTCAGGTCTGCAACTGTACGCGCTTCGCTGGATTGACGCAGCGTAAAGACATGGCCGAGCGTGGCGGAAAACGCGTAGTCGCGGTAATCCGTGGTGCCCGTGCGCCGTGCGACCGGACCGGGGCCGGCTATAACGGTATTGAATGAGATGTCTGCGTCGCCAAAACCGAAGGAGTTGGCGATGATCGCGTAACTCGCCCCCTTCGTGATGAGCGTATAGGTGTCGATCTGGATGCCATCCTCCTCCAAGCGCGACGGCCCGAAGTTGGTGGTGGCGGCCGTATTGCCCGGATCCCAGATACTGATGATGTCACTGGTCTTGGTGCGAAGGTGCTTCGACCCAATCGCGATGCCCGAGCGCAGGGTATAACCGGCAGGCATGTTCATGGCGCTGGTCAAGTCCATCTCACCGAGGGCGCTGATGCTGTAGGTGCGCGTCTCGAACGAAGACGTCCCTGTCAGCGGCGGCGGATTCTGACACCCGTTTTGCGCCACCGGCTGCTCCAAGCCGTAGCCATCGTGTTTCAGAAGCGAACCGGAAAAGCTGACACCTGCGTAGGTCGGTGTCCCCGCGATCCCGGCAGCACTTTTCGCCTTTTCAAGCGTCTCCTGGTGGAGACGCGCCGTCAGCGCAACACTTTGACTTGTGCTCGGGTTCTGGCCGTCGCACCCGGCCGGCTGCGCTGCGGCATCCCGCGCCGGCATGCCGGTCAAGAGGCATGTCGCAGCAATTGCGATAGCTGTTCCACGGCCGATCGCCCACCAATTTGTCGGGTTCATTTCAAATCGGGCACCGGTTTGTGCCACTTTCAATATCCTCGGCATGAACAGTTGTTCCTCCATAGAGGCCGCAATTCGGACGATTCTCGCAGAAAAGGAAGAAGAGATTCGCGCATTTATGGCAAAGCAAATCGGGCTTCGGGCGGCCTAAAGAGACCGATCGCGGCATGATGGCCACGCATTGCGTTTGCAACCGATTTATTGGAGGTTAACGGACCCATCACGCGCGCTATGCCGACCGCAAACGACCCCGAAACCGCGTGCACCAGCGTTGGCCATGCGGGCGCGAAGGAACATTGTTCACCTAACTTCTTCTGCGGACGATCGAGGGGCAGGAAGACCCGGTCCGCGACCGGTCACTTGACACGCGTTGCGGCCCGGACACGGCCGACGCGAGTATCTTGCGTTCGGACCGGTTACGGTCCATATAACCATCGGGAGGTTGGCGCGGACGTGTCCCTCGCCAACCGGGTCAGATCCGGAAGGAAGCAGCCCTAACGAGTCCGATATGGGTCGTTGCTCAGCCTCCCACTTTCCACACAATCGCGAACGATCGATGCGGTCTCGTAGGGCTTCCGGTCGGCTTTCGTTGCGTTTGCGGATGTTCTATGGTCAGACCTGCCTGCGTCGGCGTTTGGCCTGATCGGGGATTGTGTGTTTTTGGTGCGAGGCTTTGCGCAATGGCAGCTGGCGAGGATGGTTCCGACGGCAACGGTTTGCCTAAGCGCTACGTCGTGCTGGCGCGTAAGTACCGACCGGAAACGTTCTCTGATCTGATTGGCCAGGAAGCGATGGTCACGACGCTGAAAAACGCGTTCGCAACCGACCGCATCGCGCAAGGCTATATGTTGACCGGCGTGCGCGGCGTCGGCAAGACCACGACCGCGCGAATCCTCGCACGCGCACTCAACTATGCCAAACCCGGGCTGCCCGACAAGCCGACTGTCGACCTCGACGGTTATGGCGAACACTGCGCCGAAATCATCGCGTCCGGCCACCCGGATGTCATCGAAATGGACGCCGCCTCCAATACCGGTGTCGACAACGTCCGAGAAATCATTGAGAGCGCGCGCTATCGCCCGCTGACGGCGCGCTTCAAAGTGTTCATCATCGACGAGGTGCATATGCTCTCGAAGGGGGCGTTCAACGCGCTTTTGAAGACGCTTGAAGAGCCCCCCGACCACGTCAAGTTCATTTTTGCAACGACGGAAATCCGTCGCGTGCCGGTCACGGTCCTGTCCCGCTGCCAGCGCTTCGACCTGCGCCGTGTCGAGGTTCCGGTGCTGGTCGAACATTTCGCCAACCTCAGCGACTTGGAAGGCGCTAGCGCGGATGATGATGCGCTGCGATTGATTGCGCGTGCCTCGGAAGGCTCCGTGCGCGATGGACTGTCGATCCTCGATCAGGCGATCGCGATGGGGCAAGGCAAGGTAACAACGGCCGACGTTCGAGCCATGCTCGGACTGGCCGACCGTGGCCGGATATACGATCTTCTCGAGTTGCTGCTCGGTGGCAAAATTGCCGAAGCACTTGATGGATTTGAGACACTCCATCGCGACGGCGCCGATCCCGTGCAGGTCCTCAGTGATCTGTCCGAAGCCGTCCACGCGACAGCCCGGATCCACGCAGCAGGCAAAGAGGCACTGTCATCTGCGATGTCCGGCGAAGAACGCGATCGCGCCAACGCCCTAGCCGGACAACTGTCCGTACCACTGCTCACGCGTGTCTGGCAGATGCTGCTCAAGGGAATTGACGAGGCTGGGCGAGCACCGGACCCGGTCGCGGCGACCGAGATGGTCCTGATTCGCATCGCACACACCGCCGACCTACCGACTCCCGATGAAGTGATCAAAGCGCTTGGCGGCGACGCGCCGTCGGCACGTGGTGGCGGCAGTGCAGGCTCGAGCACTGATACGCGAACGACGTCAGCGGAGGTCACGGCAGCCCCGGCCCTGGCGACCGGCACGCATTCTGCGCCCTCAATAGCGGCCGCGCAGGAGGCGCCGCAACCAGAACAAGAGCGCCCGCCGACGGTCAGCAACACGCCGGCTACAGCCCTCGGCATTCACAGTTTTCGAGACATACTTGACCTGTGCAGTTCGCGCCGGGATGCCCGCCTGCGGGTGCACCTTGAAGAGCATGTCAGCCTGGTGTCCTTCGCCGTTGGCCATGTGGAGATATTCCCGCTCCCCGGTGCGCCGAAGGGGCTTGCAGGGGAGCTTGGCGGCAAGCTGTCCGACTGGACCGGCACGCGGTGGGTCGTGTCGGTCGGGCGCGAGGCCGTCGAGCCGACGATCGGTGAGGTATTGCGCGCCGAACGCGCGGCGAGAATCGAGGAGGCCAAGCAGGACCCGGCGATCGTCTCCGTGCTCAAAGCCTTTCCGGATGCGGAAGTGGTCGACGTGCGCGCAGCGCAGGCAGATGTCGCCGGTGACGGCGATCAAGAAGATCCATCAGATTAGGCGCGAAGGAGCCGCACGATGAAAGACATTATGGGCATGATGAAACAAGTCCAGCAGATGCAGTCCAAAATGCAGGACATGCAAAACGAACTCGCTGAAATGGAAATCGAAGGCCAATCGGGCGGCGGCCTCGTCACCGTGACTCTGAACGGCAAGTCCGAAATGCGCGGCGTCAAGATCGACCCGAGCCTTGCGGTGCCTGACGAAATCGAAATTCTGGAAGACCTCATCGTCGCGGCGACCCAGGACGCCAAAGCCAAGGCCGAGAACCTGATGCAGGAAAAGATGCAGGGCCTGGCCGGCGGCCTGCCCATCCCTCCCGGGCTGAAGCTGTTCTGAAACTGTTCGCCGCGCCCAATTGCGGCGTGCCGCGCCCTATTCGTAAACGGGGAATTAAGGATTGTACCGGTAATTTAGACTCATGACCCCTCATTGAAGCTTGAGTGGAAGCGGGACCATGAGCAAAGAAATTACCGACCTACAGCAGATGATGCAGACACTGGCGACAGCGTCGACCGATCCGAGTGCGGTTTCGGTCGGTGAATTTGCCAAAGCGGTGCAGAGCCTTCAGGCTGAGCTCAAGATGCTCGAAGCCGAAGTCAACCGCCTCGGCAGCAGCGTCGACAACGTTTTCAAAGACGCACCGGCTCCGGCTGCTCACGGGGCGAACCCGGAGCAGGCGATTGCAGAAACTCAGGTCGCGGCCAGCAAACCGTAGGCCATGCCGGCGAACACGGCACCGGTGAAACCCAGCGCGACGTAGGCGGCAAAAACTTGCCGTCGAACGAGCGCGAACACGGCCGTCATGGCTGGAATACAACTGATGCCGCCGGCCACCACGAACGCCATCGCGGCACCGGGACTCATCCCCTGCTGCATCAGGCCGGCAACCAGCGGCGGCGCCGCGTAGCCGTTGAGATAAGCCGGCGCACCGACGAGCGCGCTCAACACGATGGGCATCAGACCGTCGCCGCCGAGCACCCGCGCGATGGCTTCCGCCGGCATGTAGGCCAGCATCAGGCTTTCCAGCAAATAGGCAAGTGCGAGCCACTTGAACAGGAATTGCGCATTCGTTGCAGCCTCGCGGAAAAACACGTCACGGCGCGGGGCTTCGCTCCAGAACCGCCATACCGGTCTGCCCTTGAACGGCGAACCGCAACTTCCGCACCCTCCCGATGCCTGCGGACGTAAAGGATTGGCGAACCAGCCGGCCTTGGACGCTGCATAAAGCGCAAAGCCGCCCATCAACCCGATGCCGACCGCAACGAAGGTCTTGGCGATCGCAAACTGAAAACCGAGTGCACTCGCGGTGATGACAAACGATGGCGGATCCATCAGCGGCGAAGACAACCAGAACGCCATGACCGGGGCGATCGGCGTTCCGAGTGCAAGCAGACCCGCGATGAACGGGATCACCTCACACGAACAGAACGGCGATAATCCTCCCATCAGTGCGGCAAGGACAATCATGCGAACTTGCCGCCCTTCGAAGGCTTTGGCGACAATCGCTTCCGCGCCACTTGCCTTGAGATACGCCACGGCGAGAACGGCGAAAAGGATATAGGGCGCCGTATGGGCCAACGCCTTGAGGGTGAATACGACCGAGGCTGGCAATTGCGCCGGCGCAAGAATGGCCAATCCGATCAGGATCAGAACAATCGTCGCCCAAGCCCCGTCAACGCGGGGCAACTTTATGTGTTTGAGCGTCTCAACGAGCGTGGTCATGAGGCTTTCCTTCGCCAGGCGATCCTGCGCGGTCGGCACAACACTCTCTCAAAAGATAGGCGGCGAGTTCGCCAATACGATCAAACGCGGC
The DNA here is from genome assembly GCA_051010015.1 of Hyphomicrobiaceae bacterium. GTDB lineage: Bacteria > Pseudomonadota > Alphaproteobacteria > Rhizobiales > Hyphomicrobiaceae > CAJQQK01. The sequence goes on along the minus strand of JBPCVZ010000352.1, from coordinate 7,841 downwards.
AAGGTTGCGAATCGAACGACCATCCTTGATCTGTTCGATCAGACCTGCGGCAGCCAGAAACCGCAAGTGATGTGTCAGCGTCGATGCCGGCATATCCAGGCGTTTTTGAATATCGCCAACGTTGAGGCCTTCTGGCCCCGCCCGAACGAGCGCGAGGAGGACTTCGAGACGCGGCTCTGATCCGATCGCGGAGAATCCTTGCGCGGCCTCTACGAGACCCACAGCGGTGTTGCCCTCAGGGGCAAGCAGATGGATTGCTTCAGATTTCATAATCCTATATTTCTAGAAATATCGAATAATGTCAATGGAAATCTACCGGCATTCGAGCTAAGGCGATCCATGCAGGCAAAGAAAAGGGGCGCCACATGGGCGCCCCGCAAAATTCCGGAATCAGGACTAAGTCAGATCGTCCGCCTGGCCAGCGGATCGACGGCGGCGAAGCGGGTCTTGGGCGCCGGGTCCACGACGCTGCTGCCGCGCTTTTCCTGCATTTCCATGACCTGGATCGCGGCCGGGCCAAGGATCACGACGAACAGCACCGGCAGGAAGAAAATGATCATCGGCACGGTCAGTTTCGGCGGCAGAGCTGCTGCTTTCTTCTCGGCTTCCGACATGCGCATGTCGCGGTTTTCCTTTGCCATCACACGCAGCGCCTGACCGACCGGCGTACCGTATCGCTCCGACTGAACCAGCGCCGTTGCGACCGACTTGATGCCCGGTAGACCGGTGCGTACACCCAGGTTCTCGAACGCCTGGCGACGGTCCTGCAGATACGACAATTCTGCGGTCGTGAGACTGAACTCCTCGGCAAGCTCAACGGACTGACCAGCGATTTCCTTGGCGACTTTCGAGAAGGCCAGTTCGATCGACATGCCGGATTGCACGCAAATCAACAACATGTCGAGCGCATCCGGGAATGCATTCTTCAGGGCCTGCTGACGGCGCTGAATGAGGTTCGACAAAAACATGTTGGGCAAATAGAAGCCGAGGAAGCCGGCGCCACCTGCCATCATGAGCTTCACGAGCGGCGGGTATTTAAGATCCGGATTGATGACGAAAACATAGATCAAGGCCAGCACGAACACGAGCGGCGGCATGATCAGGCGAAAGAAGACGAAACCGTAAAGCGGCGCCTGACCGCGCATACCGGCCATCTTCAATTGCTGCTTAAGCTCATCCGTTTCGAATTTCGAGCGCAGGTCGAACATGTCGACAAGCTGCTGCATGAAGCCCTTGGGTGCCTGGCGCAACTTCGTGCCGCCGCCATCCTTGGCCTTCAACTCGGCCAACCGGGTTGCGCGCATCTGATCGCGCTCGGTCGCCATGACGCGGACACGCTGGCCCATGCGATCGCGATCCAGCATTGGCATGGCGATCGTCAGCACCGTGGCGAAGGCGGCGATGGCAGCCGCAGCCATCACGAGGAACTGCGGCTTCATGATCATTTCAATAAAATCCATCATGACGGTACGAGCCAATCCTTCTCAAGGTGTTCCGGTAAATGCCAGTTCTGCCAACAGCGATCAGTACTTGAACGAGATCATTTTCTTCATCACGAACAAGCCGCAGCTCATCCACATCGCCGCACAAAAGATCATGAACTGACCGAGCTTGTCCGTCCAAAGGATCGAGATATAATCAGGCGTGGTGATGTACACCATCATCATGACTCCCGGTGGCAGTGAGCCGAGCACCATCGCAGACGCTTTCGCTTCCGCCGACAGGGCCTGCACCTTTGCCGCCATCATCTTGCGCGCACGCAACACGCCTGAAAGGTTGCCAAGTGCTTCCGACAAGTTGCCGCCGGCCTGCTGTTGAATGCCGATAACGATTGCAAAAAAGCGGACCTCTGGCAGCGGCATGCGCCCCATCAGCCGTTCCAGGGCTTCGGTCAACGACACGCCGACGCGCTGCTGATCGACGACTTCCTGGAATTCGCTGCGCAGCGGTTCAGGACTTTCCCGCGCGATAATGCCAAGGCACTCGTTCAACGGCAGACCGGATTTCACACCACGCACGATCACGTCGATCGCATCGGCAAAGGCCATGACGAATTTGTTCTGACGACGCTTGGTCAGAAAGTTGATCATCCAGCGCGGCAAACCGAACGCGCCAATGAAGCCGAACGCCGCAAACGCAATCGGCGGCATCGTCGGCATGGCGAAATAAGCACCGGCCGCGACAGCCAGCCCTGCACCGAGACTGGAGAGCCAGAACATGTTGGTCGAAATGTTGAGGCCGGCCCGCTGCAGTTTCATGCGCAGCGAATCTTTCTTGTTCTTTGCCTGGCGCTCTTCGAGCTCCTTCAAGGTATCGGCAACCGCCTGTTTGCGATTGTTGGTCTCCTCGACCTGGACGATGCGGGCCTTCCGCGCACCACGGCTTTCCGTGACACCCTTGCGGCGCGCCTCGACGGCGTGTTCGCCACTGATATACGGATAGGCAAACGTGAAGACGAGGGCGGCAGCGGCAATCGCCGCTCCGACCATGGCACCCATTTGAATCATCTCTGGCGAGATCATATTAGTCTCCCATCACGGCGCCGTCGGAGTCAGCGACTTCGGACGAGGCGAGTGCGTCTGCGAGGGCATGGTGCTCGCCATAGTATTCTGCCCGATCCCAGAAGCGCGGGCGGGAAATACCTGTCGAGCGATGGCGGCCAACGATCTTGCCGGTCTTTTCGTCCTGACCCAAGATCTCATAGACCATGATGTTTTGAAGCGTGACGACCTCTTCTTCCATCCCGACCACTTCGGTGATGTGCGTGATCTTGCGCGAACCGTCACGCAGACGCGCGGCCTGCACGATGATGTCAACCGAGCCCGTGATCATTTCGCGAATGGTCTTCGTTGGCAGCGTGTAGCCGCCCATCATGATCATCGACTCCATACGCGAAATGGCTTCGCGCGGAGAGTTGGCGTGGAGCGTGCCCATCGAGCCGTCGTGGCCGGTGTTCATTGCCTGGAGCAGGTCGAACGCCTCAGGGCCACGAACCTCGCCGACGATGATACGTTCCGGGCGCATACGCAGGCAGTTCTTGACGAGATCACGCATCGTGATCGTGCCCTCGCCTTCCAGGTTCGGAGGGCGCGTTTCGAGGCGTACAACGTGCGGCTGCTGAAGCTGAAGTTCCGCCGAGTCCTCACAGGTGATGATGCGCTCGTCCTTGTCGATCGGAGCCGACATGCAATTAAGTAGCGTCGTCTTACCGGAACCGGTGCCGCCGGAAACGATAATGTTGCAGCGGACCCGACCGATGATCTCGAGAATCCGCCTGCCGGCCGGCGAGATCGAGCCAAACTTCTGCAGCTGCTCGAGCTTCAGACGATCCTTCTTAAACTTACGAATCGTGAGCGCCGGGCCATCGATTGCCAGCGGCGGTGCGATCACGTTGACACGCGAACCATCCGGCAGGCGCGCGTCGCAGATCGGACTCGATTCATCAACGCGGCGGCCAACCTGGCTCACGATGCGCTGACAGATGTTCATGAGCTGCGCGTTGTCGGCGAAGCGAATGTTCGACAGCGTCACCTTGCCGTCGACCTCGATGAACGTGCGCTCCGCACCGTTGACCATGATGTCAGCGATATCGTCGCGCGCAAGCAGCGGCTCGAGCGGACCGTAACCAAGAACGTCGTTGCAGATGTCTTCGAGCAGTTCTTCCTGCTCGGCAATCGACATCACGACATTTTTGATCTGGATGATCTCGCTGACAATGTCGCGGATCTCCTCGCGTGCCGCGGTCGGCTCGAGCTTGGCAAGCTGCGTCAGGTCGATCGTGTCAATGAGCGCGTTGAAAACGGTCGTCTTGACGTCATAGTAGTCTTCCGAACGGCCGCCACTGGTCGCGACCCCGGGCTCCGCAGGAGGCAGCGCTTCCTGCACGGGCTCGGGAGCCGGCGTTGCTTCGGGTGCCGTTGTGGCGACTGGATCATCGCCCGTTGGCGCCCGGGCAGGCGCCGTCGGAGCGGTGGCCGGAGCAGGTGCCGGCTTGCGCGGTCCGCCTTCTGTTCGTCTTCCGAACATCTACTACTCCTATTTGCTCAATTTCAGCTTCTTGAGAAGCGGCGCCAAACCAGAAGTCGACGGTGCCTGGATCACGCTTTCCTTGCGGTGCATGATCTGCGCAGCCAGCGTGTGGAACGACTGAACTGCTTTGATTTTCTTACTCAGCTCTTCGACCATCTGGCCGTTGTTGGCAGCCTGTCCGAAGTTCTCGCTGTCAAATTCGATGATCGTCGTCGCATCGAGATCGAGGCTTTGGCAGAATTCCTTGACGCCGATTTCCGGTCGTTTCGGCATGTTCGCCATGTTGATCACGAGATGCGGCGGGCCGTCGTTGGTCCGGGCTGTCTTCAACAGGTCAACGATGTTCTTCGCGTTGCGAAGGTTGGCCAAATCCGGCACGGCGGTGATCACCACTTCATCGGCCTGCGTCAGAATGCGCTTGGACCAATCAGACCAGGCGTTCGGAAGGTCGACAACAACGTACGGCACGTTCTGGCGCACGATGTCGATAACCATCTCGCAGCCATCCGGCGAGATGTCATAATCGCGATCGAGGATCACAGGCGCAGCGAAAATGCTGAGGTGATCCGTACACTTGGTGAGCAGGCGATCGAGGAGCTGGTCATCCAGGCGTTCGGGACTGGCAAGTGCATCTGCGATGCCCTGCACAGGATCCTGATTGAAATCGAGTCCTGTCGTGCCAAAGGCAAGATCGAGATCGGCGATCACGACTTCCGTGTTCATGAGCTCGGACATCGTCCAGGCGACGTTGTGACAGATCGTCGAGGAGCCGACACCTCCCTTGGCGCCGATGAAGGCAACGGTATTGCCAACCGGATCGGACTCAGGGTCGTTGTAGAGGTTGGAGATGGCCTCCATGAGCTGCAGCGGACTAAGCGGTGCGACCAGGTATTCACTGACACCGCGGCGCAGGAGTTCGCGATACAGCAGGACATCGTTGAGGACGCCGACAACGAGCACTTTGGTGCCGGCATCGCAGCACTCGGCAAGGCCGTCGAGCTGATACAGCATCTCATCGCGTTCCAGACCGGATTCGATGATGATCAAGTTCGGCGTCGGGCTCTCCTGGTAGTGCGCGACGGCGGCCTGGGCGCCGCCCATGTGCACACTGACGTGGGCTTTCGCGAGGCGGCGATCTTCGGCCGCGATTTGAATAGCCTCGGCCGTGTCCGCCAACTCGCAGAAGCACTGGATCGAAATGCGCGGCACGGGCCGCGCGTTCGATGCAGCCTCGGCGAACTCGTAGTCGTCGTGCCCCTCGTCGAAGAGGGCCACATCGCTGTCAGCCACATCGCCGTCAGCCGCTTCACCCGTCTGATCGTGGGTTTCGTAGTGCTCGTCTGCAGGCGCCTCTTCGTAGGCCGGCTGCTCGTCAACGTATTGGTTTTCATTAGACATTGTATGCTCTCCAGCCTTGATCGTTACTCGCCCTTCTGAGTCGAGACGCGTTCGTCCTTGCTCTTCTTGGCGGTCGTCGTCTCACCCTCGGCGTACTTCTTGTAAGCATTGCTGCGGCGATCCCCGAGGCGCGGCGTCTGAGTGCGCGGCCCGAGCAGATCCGCCGGATTGGCGACCATCGCGGCAAAGTTCTGCTGTGTGGCGCAGCCAAAGTTCGGGTACGCGACATTGGCCGGATCGTGGGCGAGGTTCGTCGGCCACAGACCGCACTCGGGTGCCTTGGCAACGATCGTCAGATAGGAAAGCTGGACATGGCCGCTGCCAGGACTGGCTTCGACATGCACCGAACTTGGCGGGAAGCCCGCTTCGGCGATCATTTCACGAATCTCGGCAACAACCTGCATGCCGGCGACCTCGTTGGCGCGACCGCTTGGTGCGGAAATGACCATCTTCGAATTGCCGGTGTCGGTCGCGCGGAACTTATGCAGGAACTTTGCGACGCGGTGGCGCGAGCCGTTCGACAAGCCATACGACCCGCGACGAACCGGAATGGACATCGTAACCGGACGCTGCGACACCAGGATCGGGTGGCGCTCGGCCGGATCGATCAGGCTCCAACCGGCGACCTGTGGGCCGGAGTCGCCGCCAGGGCGGCACCCGACCACTACCGTCGCTGCGAGAGCGATCAGTGCCACGTTCAGTGCGGTACGACGATAGCCAGATGATCTCGAGGCCGGTGTCTTTACATTGTGTATCATGGTTCAGTCTCCAGCCTTGGCGTTATTCGACGATGAAACCAAAGTCTTTTGTGCTGCCTACATTCACTGTGCTGCCCTTGCCGTACATCCGGTTCAGGTGGCCAAGGAAGTTGGCTTTCATATCGGTTGCCGCAGCCAATCCGTCGCTTGGTCGGGCAAGCTTCTTGCGGGCGACAGGGCGAACCAGGTAAGGCGTCACAATCACAACCAGCTCGGTCTCTCGCTTGATGTAGTCGCGGCTGCGGAACAGCGTGCCAAGGACGGGAAGGTCCTTCAGGCCCGGAAGACCATCGACGTTCTGGCGCACATCGCTTGAAATGAGGCCGGCGAGAGCGATGGAACCACCGGATGGCAATTCAACGGTTGACTTTGCGTTGCGCTTCTTCAAGGCCGGGATCTGGATGCTCGACAAGCTCACCGAACCGGCCGTCGTCAGCTCCGACACCTCAGTCTCGATTTTGAGGCTGATGCGCCCTTCGGACATCACGATCGGGGTGAAGGCAAGTGCCACACCGAACTCCTTGAAGCGAACAGCCAGTGCGCCATTGCCGTCAACAATCGGTATCGGATATTCACCACCGGCGAGGAACTTGGCGGTCTCACCGGAAACAGCCGTCAGGTTCGGCTCGGCCAGCGTGCGGACCAAGTTGTTGCGCTCAAGCGCGCGGATTGCTTGGGTGATGCGGTTCGAACCCGACGTCCAAGCGCTTGTCGTACCGGAGTTACCGAAAGACGTCGCCGCAATGCCTGAGGGGCCACTGTTGTAGTTCTTCAGGGGATTGCCGGTGAGCGCCGTCAGGTCGACTCCGGGTATCGGCAATGTGCCAAGGCCAGCGGCAGCGGTCAGCGGCAAAGCGTTCTCGGTTAGAACTGATGTCGCAAAGTTACCGGTATTGACGATTGCACCGATGTTGATGCCGAACTGCTTCAACAGCTCGCGCTGAACTTCAGCGACCGTGACGCGGAGCTGAACCTGCTCTTCGCCCTCGACGGCAAGCATGTTGATGACCTTGAGGTCACCGACGACGTTGTCCCGCGGCTTCTTCGAAACGGCGAAGCGGCGTGCGATTTCGACAGCTTTGAGAGCGTCCGCCGGATTGCGCACTGAGCCGGTCAGGATCAGTGTGTCGTTCAGCACTTCCGTGCGGATGCTCGAGCCCGGCAGCAGACGATGATACAGCGCATCGAGCGAAGCCGTGTCGCGCTCAACCTGGATTTCCAAAGTGAGAATGCGCTCACCATTGACATCGAAGAAGAACGCGTTGGCCTGACCGTACTTCTTGCCGATCAGATAGGCACGGTTCGATGACTGGACGACGACGTCCATGGTCGCGGGATCCGAGACAACGACATCGCGCAATTCGCGCGGCAGCTCGATCAGGAGCGACTTGTTCAAGGCAACCGTCAGGCCCTTGGTCATGGGCAGCTGGTTGCTGTTTTTGATGCTGAATACGGACCGATGCGAGGAGGCCGCTACGGGCGCTCCCTGGCCACGATATGATCTGTCGCCGGCAAATGCTTCGCTTGTGCCGCCGGGAAGGGCACTGGTCATTGCGAAGGTGGCCGCAGAGGCCAGCACGGCGCATACCACCTTCGTTGTTGTTTTTCGCATGGGTGTCAGCCTTTTGACGAGCTACCGAATAGGGAGGGACTCGA
>JBPCVZ010000351.1:0-4039 GCA_051010015.1 Hyphomicrobiaceae bacterium | reverse complement strand
AGCGCAGCGTGTGTGGCAATGGCGCGTGCGATCCGCCCGGCGACATAGGCGGCGAACATCAGGCAGATCAGTCCGAGCAGCGTTTCGGACCAAAATCTGGCCCACATGCGCATGCTGTAGATGTCATAGAAGCGGATCTTCCAGTACGAATCCGTCAGCCATCCAACGACTCCCAGGACAATCGTCAACGGGAGGAGCCACCAGGGGCTCGCCTGCGCGAACCCCAGCCCGGCGGCAAGCACCAGAAATCCGAGTTGGGCGAGCGTGCTGAACATCGTCATGACCGTGTTGCTGATGGCCATTTTTTGCGCGTAGACGTCGAATTGGGCCTAACCGACGGCGGAAATTGAGGATGACGATCCATTCGCCAGCCTCTATTATCCGGGCGATCGTTGCCCTTGTCATCAACCTCCACCAGATGATTACACTGGAACATTGGCTTGGTTTGCAAACCATCGTTCAACAGCTGGTGTATTTTATCTGGTATACCAAATATGTGACTGGCACGCGCGTCCCAAAACGTCTAGCGTCGGTGACATCCTGAACCGCTTCAAGAGTTTAAACGGAGACTTCATGCTCGAGTTCACAATCTCACGCGACGATCGTGAGGCGTATTGCCATGAATGATGCGGTTGGAGGGAATGGCACAGGCAAAGGTTCGGGGCGCATTCACCCGGGATCAGGACGGCGCAAAGCGCCCCTGTTTCCGAAAGGGCGCCTGCTGCAGGCAGCCGAAACGGAAGCCGTGCGTGCGCTCCTCGGTGACCGCGAGGTGCGGCGCGATGAGCTGATCGAGTACCTGCACCTTATCCAGGATAGCGAAGGTTGCCTGCCGGCCAGCCATCTGCACGCCCTCGCCGACATCATGGGCCTCTCGATGGCCGAGGTCTATGAGGTCGCGTCGTTCTACGCGCACTTCGATATCGTGCGCGATGGTGAAGAGCGGCCGGCAGCGGTGACCATCCGCGTATGCGAGTCCCTGAGCTGTGAGCTCGCTGGCAGCGAAGCGCTGCTCAAGGCGCTCGAAGACGGTAGCGGTGCCGATGTGCGTGTCGTGCGGGCGCCGTGCATGGGGCGGTGCGCGATGGCGCCGGTTTGCGAAGTCGGCCACCATCACGTCGACCACGCAACACCGGAGCGCGTGGCGGGGGTGATCGAAGCCAAGCATTTTCATGCCGATGTTCCGCAATACACGGACTTTGATGCCTACCGCGCCGATGGCGGCTACGCGATGCTGTCAGCCTGTACGTCGGGCGAGCGGTCAGTCGATGATGTGATTACGACGCTGTCCGATGGCGGCCTGCGCGGGCTTGGCGGTGCCGGCTTTCCGACCGGCCGCAAGTGGGGTTTCGTGCGCGCAGCGGCCAAGCCACGCCTCATGGCAGTTAATGCCGATGAAGGCGAAGTCGGCACGTTCAAGGATCGCCACTATCTCGAAAGCAATCCGCACCAGTTCCTCGAGGGCATGCTGATCGGGGCCTGGGCCGTCGAGGCGGACGCGGTCTATCTCTACCTGCGCGACGAATATCCCGCAGCCCGCGAAATCCTGCTCGCCGAGATCGCCAAGGTCGAAGCGGCCGGGCTGTCGCAGCACACGAAGATCATACTGCGGCGCGGCGCGGGCGCGTATATCTGCGGCGAGGAGTCGGCGATGCTCGAGAGCATCGAGGGCAAGCGCGGGCTGCCGCGGCATCGACCGCCCTATGTGGCGCAGGTCGGTATCTTCGGGCGCCCGACGCTCGTCAACAATGTCGAGACGCTCTACTGGATTCCTCCGATCCTTGCGAAAGGTGCGGATTGGTTCGCAAGCCAGGGCAAGAACGGCGCGCAGGGGCTGCGTTCCTATTCGGTTTCGGGCCGTGTCAAGAACCCGGGCGTTGTGCTTGTCGCGGCCGGCACGACGGCGGCGGAACTGATCGAGCACTGCGGCGGCATGCTCGATGGTCACGCTTTCAAGGGCTACCTGCCCGGCGGCGCCTCCGGTGGCATTCTGCCGGCCTCGATGGCGGATATCCCGCTTGATTTCGGCCAGCTCGAGAAGCACGGCTGCTTCGTTGGCTCGCATGCGGTGGTGATCCTCTCGGACCACGACGACACCAAGGCGGTGGCGCTCAACCTGATGAAGTTCTTCGAGGATGAAAGCTGCGGCCAGTGCACACCCTGCCGCAACGGCACCGAGAAGGCCGTCAGGCTGATGCGCGAGCCCGATTGGGACGGCGACCTGCTTGAGGAGTTGTCGAACGTCATGGCCGACGCATCGATCTGCGGTCTCGGCCAGGCCGCACCCAACCCGTTGCGCAGCGTGATTAAGTTTTTCCCAGAGGACCTCGCATGACCAAGATCACGTTTGAGCTCGACGGCGCTCAAGTCGAAGCCGAAGAAGGCGAGTCGATCTGGCAGGTCGCAAAGCGTCTCGGCACGACCATCCCGCACCTGTGCTGGCAGCCCGAAAAAGGCTATCGCGCCGATGGCAACTGCCGGGCGTGCATGGTCGAAGTCGACGGCGAGCGGACCCTGGCAGCGTCGTGCGTGCGCATGCCGGCCGAAGGCATGAAGGTCAAGACGGCGACGGAGCGGGCGAAGAAATCGCGTGACATGGTCTTCGAACTGCTGCTTGCCGACCAGCCCGCCCGCGCGGAGGCGCACGACCCGGACTCGAAGTTCTGGAACTGGATCGACGACATGGGCGTCGCCGCGACCAGCCGCCTGCCGGCGCGCGACAAGGTCGAGACCGACCGGACGCACGCAGCGATCGCCGTCAACCTCGATGCCTGCATCCATTGTAACCTGTGCGTGCGGGCGTGCCGCGAAGTGCAGGTCAATGACGTCATCGGCATGGCCTATCGCGGGCACGGCTCGAAGATCGTGTTCGACTTCGACGACGGCATGGGCACGAGCACCTGCGTGGCGTGCGGCGAGTGCGTCCAGGCCTGCCCCACGGGCGCGCTGATGGAGGCCAACCTCGTCAACGACGCGAACGTGCGCACCGAATTCGCCGACAACACGGTCAACTCGCTGTGCCCCTATTGCGGTGTCGGCTGCCAGACCGAGGTCCATGTCAAGGACAACAAGATCCTCTACATCGACGGCGCCGATGGCCCCGCCAACGACAACCGCCTGTGCGTCAAGGGCCGCTTCGGGTTCGACTACATCCACCATGCCGATCGGCTGACAACGCCGCTCATCCGCCGCGACGATGCGCCGGCGAAAACCGGCGGCGTGCAGATCCGGCGCGACGAGATCTCGACCTACTTCCGCGAGGCGACCTGGCAAGAGGCGCTGGACAAGGCCGCGGCCGGGCTCAAGACCGTGCACGGGCGCGAAGGCGGCAAGGGCATTGCAGGCTTCGGTTCGGCCAAATGCTCCAACGAAGAGGCCTACCTGTTCCAGAAACTGATCCGGCAGGGGTTCGATACCAACAACGTCGACCACTGCACGCGGCTGTGCCACGCCTCGTCGGTGGCGGCGCTGATGGAGGGCCTCAACTCGGGCGCGGTGACGGCCCCGTTCACGGCCGCCGCCGACGCCGACTGCATCATCGTCATCGGCGCACGCCCGGCCGAGAACCATCCCGTCGCTGCGACCTTCCTCAAGAACGCGGCGAAACGCGGCGCCCACCTCATCGTCATGGACCCGCGCGGCCAGACCCAGGGCATCGCCCGCCACGCCACTGAGGTGCTGCAGTTCAAGCCGGGCCGCGACGTCGCCCTGCTCAACGCCATGCTGCACACGATTATAACCGAACAGCTCTACGACGAGCAGTACGTCCAGGCCAACACCGAGGGCTTTGCCGAGCTCAAGGCCAACATCGCCAACTTCCCGCCCGAGAAAATGGCCGAGGTCTGCGGCATCGAGGCCGAGACGATCAAATCGGTGGCGCGCACCTACGCGCGCTCGGAAGCCTCGCTGATCTTCTGGGGCATGGGCATCTCGCAGCACGTCCACGGCACCGACAACGCGCGCTGCCTGATCGCGCTGGCACTCTCAACCGGCCAGATCGGGCGGCCCGGCACCGGGCTGCACCCGCTCAGGGGCCAGA
>JBPCVZ010000350.1:0-3905 GCA_051010015.1 Hyphomicrobiaceae bacterium | reverse complement strand
GGGATGGCGCGCTCATGTCGATCCAAGCCGGCGCGCCGAATAGATTCTGCGTTTGCGAGGCTGTGCCACCGTCGCCCGCTTGATGCTGATCAATGCACCATCTTGGCAAGCGCGTGCACCTTGGATGAATTCGCGTGACGGCATTGCGCACACTGACCAGGGAGAAACGCATGTACAAGAAAGTTTTGGTGCCCATTGACCTGGCCCACAAGGAACAGGCGGCAGCTATGATCCGAACGGCTCTCGCCACGTCCGGCGAGGCTGCAACCATGACCCTGCTGTTTGTGATGCCGGAAATTCCGCCGGTCCTCGGACTGCAACTTCCCGCCGGTTCAGCGGAGCAGGCAAAGGCAAACGCCGAAGAACAATTGCAGGAACTCGCCCGCTCCAACGGCGCACCGCAAGGCGCGAAGATCGTGACGCTGGTCGGTCGGCCGCATCACAAAATCCCGGAGGTGGCCGAGCAGCGCGGTATTGATCTCATCGTGATGGCTTCGCATCAGCCCGGACTGGCGGACTACCTGCTCGGCTCGGTGGCGGCAAACGTCGTTCGCCATGCCAAGTGTTCGGTCCATGTCATGAGGTAGTGCGAAGCTGCAATCGAGGGGTGGGCCTCAGCCTCTTTGACGGGGCTGAGGCCTGATCTTGTCTAGGCTTTGAGTTCCTGCGTCACACGCGTGCCATCGGGAGCGATCGCACCAGTGGTCGCATCGATCGGCGCGGCCGAGGAGTCTTCGTTGAGCGACCGATAGAGCCCGAAAGCCATCCCGATCAGCACGAACGAAATCGGAAACGCCGCTGCGATCGAGGCGGTTTGCAGCGCCTTCAGCCCGCCGGCAAGCAAGAGCACGCCGGCCACCAGGCCTTCACCCATGCCCCAGATGATCCGGAAGATCTTCGGCGGATCATCATCGCCCATCGACAGCATCGTCGTGATCACCAGCGTGCCTGAGTCTGACGACGTGATGAACCATGACGCCAGCAGCAGGGTCGCGAGCGCCGACAACGGCCACTGCAGCCAGCTCACGTCACCCATCCAGGACGTTTTTCCGAGATTGGCGATCGTGCCGTAAAGCGCGTTCGGCAGTTTCCAGGCACGAACCGTTTCAATGATACCGGCGCCATCGGCAGCACCCGGCCCACCGGCGGCCTGCAGTTCCTGATAGATCGCATTGCCACCGAACATGCAAATCCAGAAGAACGCGATCGTCGTCGGGACGAACATCACGCCAACCATGAATTCACGGATCGTCCGACCCCGCGAGATGCGCGCGATGAACATGCCAACGAACGGCGCCCAGGAAATCCACCAGCCCCAGTAGAAGATTGTCCAGCCGCCTTGCCAGGCCACGTGGCCTTTTTCGGTCGCCGTCCAGAATCCCATTGGCACGACGTTCCAAAGATAGTCGCCCAGGCTGGTTATGAAAAAGCTCATCAGCCATTGGAATGGACCAACGACGATGAATGCGGCCAGCAGAACGATGGAGAGCCAGATATTCCATTCGGAAATGATCCTGATGCCGTTGCCGACGCCGGAAACCGCCGACATCGTCGCGATGACGGAGATCACCGCAATCAGGATAAGCTGCGTTACCACGCCTGGATCTATCCCGAACAGCACGTTGAGCCCGGTTGCCATCTGATTGACGCCAAGGCCGAGTGACGTTGCCACGCCGAAAACCGTACCGAATACAGCCAGCAGGTCGACAGCATGCCCGATCGGGCCATAGATGCGCTCGCCAATCAATGGATAGAGCGCAGATCGCATGGTCAATGGGAGCTTCTTGCGGAAGCCGAAATAGGCGAGGCAAAGCCCGACAATCACATAGACCGCCCAGCCATGGAAACCCCAGTGGAAGTACGTCACGCGCATGGCATCAACGGCGCGCTGAATGTCCATCTCCGTGTGGCCGCGCATGTCAGCATGCGGATTATTTGGGTACTTGAAAGCCCCCGAGTTATCGAAGTAGAAGATCGGCTCGGCGACCCCGAAAAAGAGAATGCCGATGCCCACGCCAGCCGAGAACAGCATGGCGAACCAGGAGAAATTGCTGAATTCGGGCCTGCTGTCGTCGTCTCCGAGCCGGACGTTACCGTGCTTCGACGCCATCAGGTAAAGGCAGAAGAACAACAGCCCCGTGACCGTCGTAATGTAGTACCAGCTCAGGCCGCTCTCGATCCAGCTGCGTATCGAGCTGTAGATGCTGCCGGCATACTCGACATTGAGAACGGTGAAGATCACGAATGCCGCGATCATGCCCTTCGCAGCAATGCCCATGCCGGGATGCAGTCCGGTGAAGAATCCGGATTGTGCAACCAGATGGCTGTTTGCCTTTGTCTCCGACATACCTATCCTCCCTGATTTTTTCATTCGTTGATCGAGACGTGCACGCTTTCCCGATCTGACAAGGTGACGCATCTGTCGGGCCACCGCAATGCCCGATGTTCCCAACAACGGAGGAGTGGAATTCAGACAGGTATGTCGGCCAGTCAAACGAAGCGGAGTCCCAGGCTCTCAAACCGAGCTACTCGCTGCCGCTTCGCAATGACCATTCCAGCAGTTCGAGCCGGTCCTGGCCCCAGAACGGTTGCTCATCGACGATGTAGAACGGCATGCCGAAGACGCGCCGCGCAATCGAGCGCGCGGTGTTGCCGCGATACATCTCGGCGACCTCCGGATCCGCGGCCGCCTGCAACAGCGCCGGCCCATCGAACCCCTCGGCACTGGCGATGGCGCCGAGCTCATCGACGGTGAAGGGGAAGCGCTCCTCGGCCCACAGCGCGCGTTGAACGGCGTGCGCCAACCTCAGCGAGTCCAAACCGGCGTCTTTGGCGGCGACCACCATCAACGCACCGAGTCGCTCATCGGGCTCCTCGACCTCGCCCCGGTAAAACCGAGGTTGCGGGTTGATCGGCACGCCGCGGAACGCCCCCCAGCGCTTCAGCTCGATCAGCCGATAGGCCTTGCGCAACGGCGGGCGCTGCGGCAGCGGAATTGTCCCCGACGCCTCGAACATATGGTCATAGTCAATAATGATCGGATCGATCTCCAAGCCATGCTGCTCGGCGATCCGAGTGAGCTTGTCGTTGCCAAGATACGACCAGGGGGAGGCAAGGGCGTAATAATACTCAATGACACGTGCCATGTTGGGGACCATTGATCGTTGTTATTGATGCGACTGACCAAGCTAGCGCTTCAGACTTAGATGGAGTCCATTGCGTTCGCAAACGGGAGGCGGCGTGCCGGAGACGTGTGCAGCCCGTCGCAGGTGCTGCGGGCAAACGCTTCGACACACTGGGCAGGCGGATTGGCCCCGGTGATTCTCTCTTGCACGCGCAGAGTCTTTTCGTTCTCAGCATTGGACCGCTGCCGTCTCAAATACCGTTGCACGATGGGTACTCCACAGGACCAAGCGTGTGGAAAGCTCGATTTGTTTGACTTAGGGCAAGGAAATGCACAGCTTCACAACAGAGTACTTGGTTAATTTGTCTATTCATTTTGCGGCAAGGGGCGAGCGCATGAAGGACACACATCGGCTATATGACGACGAGATCTTACGGCAGACGATGACCGCCCTCGATCACCTGCGGCTGGCACTCGATCGCGCGGTCGCGGAAAACAACACGAATGCCGTCGAGGAATTGCTGATCTCGATCAAGGTTGTAGCAACCGCGGCAGAGGACATTTCGACCGACGCGGCGCTCGAGCACGCGGCGTGTGGCCCGACCCCGGTCGTGCCCGCCTAGGACCTCGACACACACCACGCGTTGCCGGAGGGATCGGATTTTGGCG
Source organism: Hyphomicrobiaceae bacterium (assembly GCA_051010015.1). GTDB lineage: Bacteria > Pseudomonadota > Alphaproteobacteria > Rhizobiales > Hyphomicrobiaceae > CAJQQK01. The sequence continues at coordinate 112 of JBPCVZ010000350.1, read as the reverse complement.
CCGGTCTTGCGCCGGGTTCTAGCGCAACATGCGAAAAGTTGGAAACGCCTTGGACACCCTGAGGCTCATCGGCTTTTCGCATAAAGTTGCGCTACACTTTGGATGTAGATCA
>JBPCVZ010000349.1:0-5711 GCA_051010015.1 Hyphomicrobiaceae bacterium | reverse complement strand
CAAGCGGCGGCGGCCCAGTGCGTCGAACGGCTTGCCCGCAGCACCGCTACGCGCCGCGCCCTTCTCCTGCTGGTCGACTCACCGCTTGGCAGCATAATTGTCTCCATCTAAGTCAGACAGGCTCTAGAGCGTCTCGCATGAAATGCGCCTCGCTCTGGCTTCTTTGGACTCACGGCTATTCCTTCGCTCTGCTCAGGTCCTCCGCCATGCGCGCGTTAGTGTGCGGTGTACGCTGGGGGCAGCGCTTGCGGCCTTAAGAATGAATCCGATTGGATGCGACACGCATAAGCGCTGCAGCATCGTGTTCGGCGATGGCGACTGACCCTGCATCTCGACCCTCCGACGAATCGAGCAACGCAACCGACTTCAAGGTGTCTGATTCCGCCACCGGCTGCTGTTTCGATGCAGCCGGATTGCCACCTTCGTGGCGATGACGCAGCGGACGGCGCGGAACCAGGCTGAGGTCGCGACGGCCCATCCTCGTAGCTGGCGCGGCCTGTCGCGATGCGGCCCGACCGCACAATCAACTTCCCGCCGCCAGTGACCAGTAGCGGTCACGCAGTTCGCGCTTCAAGAGCTTGCCATTGGCGTGGCGCGGCAGCCGGGACGTGATGTCGATCGACTTCGGGCACTTCATCGACGCAAGGTGCGCGCGGCAGTAGGCGATCAGCTCCGCTGCCAGTGCCGCTTCGTCCTCGGCCGACCGCGCCAGCTCGACGACGGCCTTGACCTCCTCGCCGAGATCCTCGTTGGGAACGCCGAACACCGCCGCATCGAGCACTGCCGGGTGGTTGATCAGGAGGTCCTCGGTTTCCTGCGGGTAGATGTTGACGCCGCCGGAAATGATCACGAAGGCCTTGCGGTCGAGCAGGTAGAGATAGCCGTCGCCGTCGAGCCGGCCGATGTCACCGAGTGTGGTCCAGCCGCGCGCGTTGCGGCTGGCGGCGGTACGTTCCGGATCGTTGTGATAGGCGAATGGATGGCCGTCCGAGAAATAGACGGTGCCACCTTCGCCTGGCGGCAATGCGTCGCCGTTGTCGTCGCAGATGTGCAGCGTGCCGAGCAGTGCGCGGCCGACGGAGCCTTTGTGCGCCAGCCATTCCGCGCTGGTGATGGCGCAAAAGCCATTGTTCTCGGTGCCGGCATAATATTCATGGAGTATCGGCCCCCACCAGTGCAGCATCTGCTCCTTGACGGCGATCGGGCAGGGCGCGGCGGCGTGCAGCGCGACTTGCTGTGATGAGCAGTCGTAGCGGGCGCGGACCTCGTCTGGCAGCTTGAGCATGCGCACGAACATCGTCGGCACCCACTGGCTGTGGGTGATGCGATGTTGTTCGATAAGTGACAAGGCAACTTCGGCGTCGAAGCGCTGCATCACGGTGACCGTGCCGCCGAGTTTGATCACGGTCATCGAATGGCGCAGCGGCGCGGCATGGTAGAGCGGTGCCGGCGACAAATAGCGCGACGTGTCGCTATAGCCGAACAACGAACCGAGCAGGTCGACGAGCATGGTCCGCCCGCCCGGCGCCTCGTGCGCCTGCTGCCATTTGATGCCTTTCGGGCGCCCTGTCGTGCCTGACGAATAGAGCATGTCGAGGCCTTGCATCTCATCGCTGATGCGGGTTTCGGGATGAGGGCTGGTGGCAGCATCCCAGTTTTGGTAGCCGGCGATGGGTGCACCGATCATGAACCAGTGCTCGATGCTGGAGAGTTGTTCGCGCAATGCCGCTGCGATCGCAGACTTTGCTTCCGAAGCGATCACCAGTTTGGCGCCGCAATCGGCGGCGATGTAGGCGGCGTCGGTGGCGGTGGCATGGGTGCTGATGGCGGTGTAGTAGACGCCGGCGCGATCGGCTGCGAAGCAAATCTCGAGGAACTGGCGGCAGTTTTCGGCAAGCAGCACGATGTGGTCGCCGGATTGCACGCCGGAGGCGCGCAGCAGGTGGGCGGCCTGGTTGCTGCGCCGCTCGAGCTGGTCGAAGGAGACGCTCTCGCCGGTCTCCGCGATCTGGAAGGCGACCCTGTCCGGCTCCTGTGGGATTGGCGGGATCGGGTAGAGCATCATCGCGGACATCTTCAGCCTTTGCCTTCACGGGCATAGGTGCCGGTGATGCGCTCGAGCAGCATTTCGGTCGAGCCGTCGACGAAGCCGGCGATGCGTGCGCCGATCAGGTGGCGGCCGAACGGGTAGGGATCGCGCAGGCCCTCGGCGCCCATCAACTGTGCCAGCGCCGGCAGGTGGCGCTCGGCCATGCGGGTCGCGAATATCTTGGTCTTGGCGGCGGCGAACTGAGCGTCCTCATTGCGATCGATCATCGCGGATGCGTGCGCGACCATCTGGCGGGCCGCGGTGAGGTCGACGTCGGCTTCGCCCAGCGACCAGCGCCAGCCCTGATGCTCACCGAGCCGGCGCCCGAACGTGCGGCGCGTGCGGCCGTAATCGGCGACGATCTTAAGGGCGGCATCGACCATGCCGCAGCACATCGCAGCGACGTAGATGCGCGCGCCGTTGATGTCGCGCAGGGCAAACTTGAACGCCTGTCCGGCGGGCTGCAGCATCTCGTCCTGGTCGACCTGGTAGTTACGCAGTTCGAAGCCGCCGACGCCGATCGTGTGCTGCGCCGTCATGTCGAAAGGCTTGGCACGGCTGAAGCCCGCGCGGGTGCCGTCGATCAGGAACGCGGCAATGCCGGCGCCGCCGCTGCCCGCCTCGGTCTGGGCATAGAGCACGATGACATCGGAAGCCGCGGTGTTGATGATCCACGCTTTCGCGCCAGTTACACTCCAGCCGTCATCGTTGGCGGTTGCCAGTGTCGTGATCGCGGCGAAATCGGAGCCGGCATGCGGCTCGGTAAGCGCCGTGCTGCCGAGCCGCTTGGCGGCCAGCAGGTCGGGGATGTAGCGTGACGCTGTTTCGGGCGCGGCATCGCGCGCCAGCTTGTAGGCGACGTTCTGCGTGTTGATCAGCGACATCGCGAAACCGAAGTCGGCGGCGGCGAGAACATCGGCCAACTGGGCCTTGCAGGAGAACGAATGGCCGAGGCCGCCGAGCGCGACCGGTACCTGCAATCCCGTCAGGCCGAGATCGGCGGCCTGCGCAATGGCATCGCGGGCGAACGTGTTCGTGCGATCCCATCCGGCAGCGGCCGGGGCGATGACGCCGGTTGCGAAATCGCGGGCGCGTTCGAGCAGGGCGCGTTCTTGCGACGTCAGGTTGGCGGCTTCTGTCATGGCATGTCCTGAGATCGATCCGGAGTCACTGTCAGACCTTTTCGATGGCGAGGTAGCAATGGATGTAATCCATCGCGTGACCATCCGGGTTGTCGGCCACGAGGTCTTCGTAGTTCTGGTAGAACTCGCTGACGATGGCGGCGCGTTCGTCGGCCGGCCGGGCGTTGTCGAGCGCTGTGGCAAAGACCGTTTCGCTCCACGAGCGCAGCGTCGGAATGTACGAGACGGCGAACTCGCGCGCGCTCATGGTACCGCCTGAAGCTTCGAACGCGGCGCGGTAGGGGCATTCGACGAGGCCGGTGTGGGCGGAGATCAAACGCAAGCCGGCAGCGTGGACGGGAGATGCCGGATCGACGAGCGGCGCAGAGAACTCTTCCTTGGTGCGGTAGAACTGGGAAAAGCTGGCGTTGACATACTCCTGATCGGTGATGCGGCCCTTGGTGGCCAGGTCTTTCCAAAGTTGGTCGAAGGTGTCGAACATGTCGACGCCGCCGGTGCCGCCGAGGTAGCGGCCCTGCTCGTCCTTACCGAAATTCATGAAGACGAGCCGGCCACCGGGCACCAGTTCGCGGGCGCGGGCGAGCAGGATGTTCTCCCAGTCCTTGGCGGCGCGATCGGCGTAAGCAGCGAGCGCGTCGCCCGTGGCGCCAACCATATGGACGTGGTTCGGGATTTCGCACGGTTTTTCAGAAATGTAGTGCATGGCGGTTGCCGAAAAACCGAGGCTGAGCGATGCGTCCGGGATCAGCTGGCGGTGAAAGCCAATGCCGCAGGCGTGCACGAAGACGCCGTCGAACTCGGTGTAGTAGGTATTGTCCGTCTGCCCTTCAAGGCCCTGCATGGTCTTGAACAGCGTCGAGAAATCGTTGCTGGCGAGATCGGTGTAGGTGACGAGGATCTGGTGGTCGGGGAAGCGCCCGCGGATGGCGGCAACCGTGTCGCGGATTGTTTTCTTCGAGGTGCCACCGTCGGCCGCGCCAAAATCAGCGATCTGGATGGGGCGGCCCGGCTGCGGAGCGGGCAGGGCTGCAACGGCGTCGAGCAGCATGCCCGAGGCATTGTCGATGACATCCTTTGCGCCGCGGGTGCTCTCACTGTAGTAGCCGCCGCCCTTCATGGCAGTGGTCGCAGCGGTTTGCTTGCCTTGTGTTGAAATGACCCAGACTCCCGTTGTTTTAGCGTTTCTGATTGCAGTCTATGCAATTCTGTGGCGCCCTGTCAGCAGTGGATGAGCAAACTGTGTCTGCGCTTGTGATAATCGTTCATCTCATGCGTGTTAAGAGAGTACGGGCCGCTTCGGTGAGACCGGCCCATGACCGTCATTGATTGTGGATTGTCTGATGGAAAAAGTCCCCGTCGTCGATTGCCTGCAATATGCCAACTGGTCGGAAGAGATATTCCGTGAGATGCGCGCTGGCGGCGTCAATGCGGTGCATGCAACCATTGCCTATCACGAGACGTTTCGCGAAATGATCGGCAATATCGAAGCCTGGAATGGCTGGTTTCAGGCGTTTCCCGAATTGATCTTCATGGCCCGCACCGGTGATGACGTGCGGCGCGCCATCGAGGAAGACCGTACGGCGATCTTCTTCGGCCTTCAGAACCCGGCGCCGATCGAATCCGACATCGGCATGGTCGAGATCTGCCATACGCTCGGCGTGCGGTTCATGCAGCTCACCTACAACAACCAGTCGCTGACCGGTTCCGGCTGGTATGAGCCGCGTGATGGCGGCATCACCAATTTCGGCCGCGAGGTGATCGCCGAGATGAACCGGCTCGGCATGGCGATCGACATGAGCCATGCCGGCGAACGCACCACGCTGGAGGCGATCGAGGTATCAGCGCGCCCACTGGCGGTGACGCATGCCAACCCGCGGTTCTGGCGGGATGAACTGCGCAACGTGTCCGATGATGTGATCCAGGCGCTCGCCGACAGCGGTGGCATGCTCGGGTTTTCGCTCTATCCACACCATCTCGCCGGTGGTTCGGCCTGCACGCTGCAATCGTTCTGCGAGATGGTGGCGAAGGTGGCGGAGCGTCACGGCGCGGCAATGCTCGGGATCGGCTCGGACCTGTGCCAGAACCGCCCGGACACAGTCGTGCAATGGATGCGCGATGGCCGCTGGCGCAAGCAGTTGCCGGCCCGCGCCGGCGATCCGCCTGGCGCGCAGTTTCCAGAACCGACGGATTGGTTTGCCTCGAATGCGGATTTCCCGAAGATTACGGCGGGTCTGCGTAAGGTCGGTTTTAACGACGAAGAGGTGCGTGGCATCATGGGCGCGAACTGGGTCCGCTTCTATGATGACGCATTGGTGCCCGAGGCAAAATGAACAATGCACTAAGAGACACCGACTCCGGAAAGTCGCCGCCGCCATGTGCCGACCTGCGCCCGCCGGACGAGGTGATGCGCCTCGAGCGTATGGGCGCCGCGTTTCCGACTCGGCTCAGCTTCATGCGCTCGCTGCTGCGCCATCTCGCGC
>JBPCVZ010000348.1:0-4656 GCA_051010015.1 Hyphomicrobiaceae bacterium | reverse complement strand
GGGCGGCGCTCATCGTCATTCGTCGTTGGTCAGCAGTTCTCAGCCGAGTTGGTCTATTTTCCTTTCCGGCAACCGTTACGCGCAACGATCGTCCATCGTGACACCAACGACGCAGCGTCAAGCGCGTGGCCGCAGGGGTTGGAAGAAGACCCGCTTGCGTCTTACTGGTCCGCGATGCGACGCGAGCCCTGGCTTGTTGAGGCGCCCATTCTGCTACCGCCAGGACGCTTGCATAATGTTGCCCAGATGACTTGGTGGTCGGCGTTGGACAGCGAAGTGGCATTGCCGGTCGCTCACAAAGTATCGGCCGTTGCGCTCGGTGTTGACTACGACGCCATGGCTGCCGTCTGGGACGGCAATCGCTGCCACCTCTTGACTGGTGTTTCAGCCGATTGGGGTAGGATCGCGTTCAATGATTGAACTGGCAACGGCTCTCACCAAGCTCAAACCTGTTTCCGTGAGTTCATTTTCGTGAATCTCACTCCAGGCCAGTGAAGCGTAAGGAAGAATCAGGCATTTACCTGATCCAATACGGTTCACTTGGTGGGTGATGGAACATGCGGCGCTTCAATATCATGCGATCTGACACCGACAGCCTCACGTCGCATTCGGGCCTGGCACTGGTCGGCCGTGCGCTTGGCCACACCCACCTCGACGGCGATCTTGCCAAGATCGGGCTGCGCCATGGCATTGCACACGCCGATTGTGTGAAGAGTTACGCCGGTCTGCTCAGCACGGGCAAGAGCGATTTCGACGCCATCGAGAACCGCCGCGATGATGCCTTCTTCAAGACCGCGCTCGGCATCGCCAAGGTTCCATCGGCGCCGAGCCTGCGCCAGCGCTTTGACGAACGGGCGAGCGCCATGATCCCAATCATCGATGCTGCCTCGATCGACTTCATTGCCAACATCGGTGCGCCTGTCACACCGATTGTGCTGCGATATGGAACCTCACTGCGCGCGGCGAAGCACAAGTACGTGGCCCTCGATATCGACGTATTCCCGATGGATAACTCGGGCACCAAAAAGGAAGGCGTCAGCTACACCTACAAGGGTTTTAACGGCTATGCGCCGCTGGCTGCCTACGTCGGCGAGGAAGGCTGGTGCCTCGCTTGCGAGCTGCGCCCGGGCAGCCAGAACGGGCAGAAAGAGTTCATCTATTTTCTGGAGCGGGTTGTACCGCGAGCCAGGAGGTTGACGCGCCATCGCCTGCTTGCTCGTCTCGACAGTGGACATGATGCCGCCGCCAATCGCGCCTGGTTTTCATGTGAGCACGTTGATTTCATCATCAAGTGGAACCCGCGCCGGCAGGACCTGGAGGGCTGGTTGAAGCGCGCAGAACATGAGGCGGAGTGGAGCTGCCCGCGCGAGGGCAAGCGAGTGGGTATTTTCTCTGACGTCGTCGAGGAAAAGCACGATGGTGTTACGCGCGAATTCCGCCGTGTGATGCGCGTGATTGAGCGCAGCATCGATAAACATGGCAATCGGCTTCTGGTGCCCGAGATCAAGGTCGAAGGTTGGTGGACATCGCTCGGCGAGGTGGCGTGCGCGAACGAGAAGATCATCGCTCTATATTGTGATCACGCGACATCAGAACAGTTCCATTCCGAGTTCAAGACCGACCTCGACATTGAGCGTCTGCCTTCAGGCAAGTTCGCCACCAACGATCTGGTGATGACGTGTGCCGTGCTCGTCTACAACATTCTGCGCTGGATTGGACTGGTTGGTTTGCTGCGCGACGACGCGCCGATCCGTCATAAGGCCAAGCGGCGGCGGCTCAAGACCGTGATCCAGGAGTTGATGGGCGTGGCGGCCCGTGTCGTTGAGAGCGGACGACAACTGGCGTTGAAATTTTCCAAGACCTGTCCGGCTTTCCCCAGCTTCGCGGCCGTCTACGGCCAGCTTGCAGCGGGTTGAAATTCCCAGTTCTGGCCGGTTGCGCCGGGCGGCTTGCTGGCCCCGCGAAGTGCGAAGCCTGCGCGATTTTTCGTCATATCCGCTCCACGCAGCATATCCGTTCAAGTTCGGCTATCCCAGCACTAACGGTCATCGGAGCCACCGATTCAGGTCTAAACTCATACAGCCTGCGTCGCTGGCCGGATGCGCACGTTGATGCGTTGAAATGGCCGGCTGGTCGGAACGGACTGGCCATGACCGTGAGGTACGGCCTCGCCCTGCTGAATGCTCCCAGCGGATCGGCTCGGTTCGATAAGGCTACGTTGATTTGGGCCGTAGCGCCGCAGGTCAGGCTACGTTCCGCTGCGCTTCACTTCGCGCGACCTGCGGCGTGCCTATCGAGAACCGCGTGAAAGGTACAGCGGGGCGGACTTAGCCCCAAGTGATGGATTCGACGTTATGGAACTCGACTACGGACCCATCACCGAGCTCTATTGAACCGTTAGCGTCCTGTGACAGCGAAATGCTATCGGAACCTTGTGAAACGATCTCGCCATTGTCCACTACTAAGGTCCAATCGGTTCCATACTCACCGATAGAAGCCCCAGGAGTACTAGCACTGAGTTCGATGGAGTCTATCCAGCCGCCGCCCATTCCACCGTCAACGGCGTCATGACCACCGCCCTCTCCAAAAAGGAAAACGTCATCTCCATCGCCGCCATAGAGAAGATCGTTATCAGTGCCACCATCAAGCGTGTCGTTGCCGGCGCCACCGTTCAACGTGTCCTGACCCTGACCGCCGACGATGATGTCATCACCGTCGCCGCCGGTGACCCGGTCATGACCGCGACCGGCATCGATATGATCGATGTTGTTGAGCTCGATGCCGCTGACATCGATTTGATCGCTTGAGCTGGTCCCTGCGAGAACGTTGTGTCCTTCACCACCATCGATCGTTTCGATGCTGTCATCACTGTCGAGCCGGTGCACGCGAATGACGTCGTCGCCACTGCCGCCTTGAACGACGTCATGACCGGCGCCGCCATCGAAATTATCGTGGTAGGCATCTTGACCTTCGACCCGGAAGGTGTCGTTGCCGGCGCCACCGTTCAACGTGTCCTGACCCTGACCGCCGACGATGATGTCATCACCGTCGCCGCCGGTGACCCGGTCATGACCTCTGTAGCCGAAGATAATATCATTACCGTCATGACCGACGAGGTTATCATTGCCGTTGCTTCCCTCCACCATCACGTGTACGGGGGGCTCGTCGATATCGTTCACAGATACCAAGACATTTTCGGCGTATTGGTTTCCACCAGAATCCGTTACCTGTACAGTGATCTCGTGAGATTGGGCGACCTCGTAATCAAGCTGTGCATCTGCAGTGACGCGAATCTCGTTCCCGACAATTTCAAACGCGCCGGAAGCGTCATCGATAATCTCATACGTGAACGTGTCCGCGGCATTGTCGTCAACAGCTTCTAGCGTACCGACGACGCTTCCAGACGACGCCGTTTCATCAATCGCGCCGCCCGTGATGTCAATATCGGTTGGCCCGGTATTGAGCAATTCATCTGAATTCAGCGTGACATCGCCAAAGCGGAAGCTTTCAACGTTTGAAACGGTGTCAGTCCCTTCGGCGCTCGTCTTGTCGGCAACGTGGTAAGAGCCATCGGTTTCGCGAGAGATGGTATAGTCAGCCCAATTGTTAGAATATACAGCTGTATCATTGCCACTCCCACCATCGATGGTATCGTCTCCGGCGCCGCCGGTGATGGTATCGTCGCCGGCATAGTGAGACGATGCGTAAGCGTAGTCACCAAACAGCGTATCGTCTCCGGCACCACCATCGATGACATCGTCACCGGTGTAACCGTAGATTGTGTTGTTTTCGCTATTGCCGGTGACGCTGTCGTCAAATCGCGACGCCAGAACATTCTCGACATTGGTGATTTGGTCGCCCTCGGCCGTGCCGCCTGAACCAAGGGTTGTCTCACCCGCTCCACCAAGCGTTACCTGCACACCTTCGGTGGAGGTCGAGTAGTACAGAGTGTCATTGCCCTCACCACCATCGACGATATCGCCGCCACCACCAGAGAGCAGGAGATCGTCACCTTGACCTCCTTCAAGTGTATCGCGACCAGTGCCATTATAGTCGAGATCGATGACGTAATCATTGCCGTTGCCACCTTGCAGGTGATCGCTACCCGACTGATCGATCAGATAGTCGTTGCCGTCACCGCCGAAGATAGTGTCATCACCATTTTGGCCGTACAGCCAATCAGTACCTTCTCCGCCCGCCAACGTGTCCGCGCCATCACCACCCTGCAAAAAATCATTGCCGGCATCACCCAGAATGACGTTGTCACGGTTATCGCCGACAACACGTTCGCCGACGATATCACTGAGCGCCACCGACACGGTGTCGACATAGCTATTACCTGCCGAGTCAGTCACTTGCACGGTTAGCTCGTGCGTCGGCTGGGCTTCAAAGTCTAGCCCCAGCGAATCAACAACTTTGATGTCACCGGTCTCGCTATCAATGGTAAATCGTCCGTCGGCATCGTCAACTAAGGCATAGGTAAAACGTTCTCCGGCGTCTTCATCGACCCCTGCCACTGTGGCGACGATAGTGCCTAGAGCAGCATTTTCGGAGATCGCGCCGCCCGCGACGTTGATATCAGTCGGTGCCTCATTGGCATCGTTGACGGCGATCGCAACTGTCTCTGTATAGGTCAACCCACCGGCGTCAGTGACC
>JBPCVZ010000347.1:0-3493 GCA_051010015.1 Hyphomicrobiaceae bacterium | reverse complement strand
GCAGTTGCGGCGAGAGCATTGCGTGGCGGTCTTTGCGCCCCTTGCCCATCTCGACGCGAATGAGCATGCGCTTGGAATCGATGTCGCCAACGCGCAGCATGACAACCTCGCCACCTCTGAGGCCGGCACCGTAGGCAACACTCAGTGCCGCCTTGTACTTGAGGCCTGGACCGGGTGCTGCGTCCAACAGGCGACCGACATCGTCGGTCGACAGCACACGCGGTAGCTTCTTCGGATAATGCGTGCGCGCCAGTTGGTGAGCCAGATCGGCACGCCCAAGCGTGACGGTGAGAAAGAACCTTAGCGCCGCGGCCTGGGTGTTCATCTTCGGTGGCTGGGCGCCTTGGGCAACCTGATTGGCCTGAAAGCGCCTGAGGTCATCGCCGGTAACCGTATCCGGTGAACGGCCTAGAAAGCGCGCCAGCGCCTCGACGTGGCGGATATAGTCATGCTTGGTCTTGTCGGTGAAATTGCGCACCGTCATGTCGGTGAGCATGCGCTGGCGCAGATCGGTGGTCGTCTTGTCGGTCATCGGGGGCTCCTGTCTTGAGGTTGGAGTTGTTGACCCCTCGATCCTCAAGACGGCCCCCATGGACCGTTACTGCGTGTTGTTCGGTTGGTTAGCGCCGACGCCAGCCCAACGGCACAGCCCGCGCGCAGCGCACTCCCGCTGGAAGCGGGTTCGTTCACTGGCCTAAAGCGGCTGTCACGCCTTCAGCAGCTTTCGAGGGTGCAGCCGACATGCGTCATGGGCGAAAATCATCCTCGACCGAGCAGGCGTGCATGTCTGCAAACTCTGCAAAGTGACGATCGTATCGTCAGCCGAGACCTGCGGTGTTGCGAGTTGACAGCACGGTGAAGCTGAGGCTGCACGCAGCGCGTAGTTTTTCGTTTGCACCTGTTGGCCCCAATTCGTTGTACAGGCCCAAAGAATGCCTGGGACGATTCAAGATGGTTTAGGGTAGCCATGTACAGCAATTGTTGCTCAATATCATCACGTTACGGTAGCCCCACCATAACTCATAATCACCGGGTCATAGGTTCGAATCTTATATCACCCACCAATGACTTCAGTTGCTTACGAATGTTCTCATCGACTCTGTCTGTTAGCCGAATTCTCCGTTCAACTATTGAATGCCGGACAGTTTGATCAACGGCGTCGCAGGCGAGAAATAATGAAAGGGCAGAACATTAACAATTCGATTGACGACCTTTATTTGTATCCACTTGCTCTTCATCTTGAGGGCCCGAAAATCACCATCATAATCGCAACGACTGCCGTGAAATTCGTCCAGCGTAAGGCGCGCCTTGCCTTCAGGGGTCGTCTTGAACAGGCCATCGAGTACAACACCACCTCGGCCGGGGCGAATTGCCGATTTGTCGTTCAGCCATTCTAGATGGTTGTTGCAGACCCGTTCGAAGTCGCGGGGGAGAACTTTTCTGTTCGTTGCAATCGGCCCAACAGCAATCTCCCAACGACCAGCTTGGTCGACCGTGTCGACATATTGCATTCGACTGTGAGGAGTCCTGAGCATTGCAGCAAGTAGCGAGGAACGTATGCTTGGTCCAGAGCCCGCAAAACCCTCCTTATGCATGACGATCCCCGAAACTGTGTCGGCAATGGTCTGAAGCGCAAGGTCGTAAGCCTTCTCAACCGCTCCTGCAACATAACCGCCGTCCTTGACGAGCAACTTCGGGGCGTGAAAGCCAAGCTTTCCGGCAGGATGAAGAACACGCCAGTGAAAATGACCGACCGAGTGCATGTAGTAAGACCCAGCCATGAAGATCAGCGCGCAAGCACTTTCACATCGCGCCCCTGCTTCGATCTTTGTCGACACGGCACTTTGCTTGAAGTACGCCGCAATTTTGACCGCCTCGACAAACGAACCACCTGGGCTGTTCAGGCACACGAGTTGCAACGGCGCCTCAACAAGTTTGGCTTTGATGGTATCAAGCAAACCAGGTCGAACCGCGCCAACCAACCGGTAGTCACACGGCAGACTTGGGTCAAAATCGGGATTGACCGCTTTAGTATACAAACCAGGCTTGATGTGATGGAAGCCAGCTGGATATCGCTTGCCCTTCGCTACGGCTTCCACTTTCGGCATGGCAACGGCCACCAACGTTCCAGCGGCTGCAAACAAACGCGCTCCACTGGCCGCATTTCGGGCAGCCTGTCTTTCCCATCGCCCTGCGCGTCGGCTCAACACAATCGAATATGCTCGGGTTTCCAAGCGCCTGACCTCAGCATAGACGTGAAAAGAGCTACCGTCAGAATCCCTTCCCACCAAACGGAAGTTTCGATTTTCATCGAGTTCATTGCGTTCGAAGGTCCGACCTGGAATTCCGGTTAGAACTGAATAAAGTTGCGCCAGTGACCGTTCCTGACCGAACCACAGCGTATCAATGACAAGCCGGCCACGGCGATATATGAAACTCGCGCCGCGCTTTGTCTTCTCGACCTTGCTGGCACGTTCATTTGGCAAGTTGAGCGCAATGCCGCTGCGCGGTTCAAGGTCTATCGCGTTTGCCGGGCCCGCCGTCAGAAAAACTGCGATTGGCAAAAAGAGCCAGCCTTTCCTGGCGGGACTGCGGCCCACTCCAGCATGACTCATGATTCGGAGACTCCGTCAGTCGGCGTGCTCGCACGCATTGAACTCACCCCCCCACCAACTCAGCGTCCCGACGCGTCAAGGCCGATTTGGCGTCTGAGGATACAATGAAGCCGAAGTTGAAAGCGGACCGACCAGAAGCACACAAAGTGACCAGAGATACCAGTGCTTCCGCACGGGTCGTTAGTGACCACATCGAGAAGTGCCCAAGCCAAAACGCGAATTGGATGATCAAAGTAGCCTTCGCATTGCTACCAACTCCTATTGGATAAGATCCGTCAACGGCGTATCCGCGGGAAGAAACTGCCACTGCTTAATTCGATAATGCCGATTCCCTACCGTTATTACACTGGAGACGTTCAACCGTGTCCGAACCTGCTCTTCCTCTCCGCCATTGGCGGTATAACTGCAACCACGACCAAAAAACTCGTCAATCGACACAGACAACGTGTTCTTTGACCTATTTAAATCCGGCTTATATCCAGCTCCTGAATATTTATTGAACTCCGCCGCAGCGCTCTTGTCGGCCAGCCAGCTTTCAGTATTGAAACACCCGTGGATGAAATCCTGATCACTTGTTGGCCGAGAAAACTTGTGCGGTGCGAGATCAATGTTCCAGCGGCCGACCTTGTCGACAGAATCGACATAAAACATCCTGTCTGGCGGAGTTGCGATCATATATCCCAGCAGGCTTGGTCTAAAGAACTTGTTGGCATCGTAGTACGCACCTCGCTCAGCCAAAACCAGCTTAAAGTGTCTAGCCCCCAGTGTCTGCACCACTGAAAATCGAGTTCTCTACTAGAGTTTCTGGCACCGGTGGGCGCATGCCGAGTGCTTGGTGTGGGCGTACATGATTGTATTCACGCATCCATGCATTGATG
>JBPCVZ010000346.1:0-3766 GCA_051010015.1 Hyphomicrobiaceae bacterium | reverse complement strand
GGGCAGCTGCGCATCCAGTCTCTGCCAACGGTGTACGCTTTTTCGAACGGTCAACCGGTCGATGGCTTCACCGGTGCCCAGCCCGAGAGTGCTGTTCGTGCGCTGATCGATCGTCACCTGGGTGCGGCCGAAGAAGCGGATCTGGCGCAGGCCATCGCTGCCGCCGAGGAGGCGTTCGACGCAGGCGACCTGCAAGGCGCGGCTGAAGTCTACGCCATGGTGCTGCAGTCGGACCCACAGCATCCAGGGGCGTTGGCAGGGCTCGCGCAATGTTACCTGAAGAGCGGTGACGTGGATCGCGCGCGCCAGACCATCGCCCTCGTGCCGCCGGACAAGACCGGCGAAGCGGCGGTCTCCAGCGTGCTCGCCGCCCTGGAACTGGCGGACCGCGCGTCCAATCCCGTCGATACGTCGGCGCTGATCGTGCGCCTTGAGGGTAATCCGGCAGATCACGAAGCCCGGCTCGAACTTGCCATTGCCAAGGCCGGCAATGGTGACAAGGCCGGTGCCGTCGACGACCTGATCGAGCTGTTCCGCCGCGACCGGAGCTGGAATGATGAAGCCGCGCGCAAGCAGCTGATCCAGTTTTTCGAAGCCTGGGGACCGAAAGATCCGGACACCCTCGATGGGCGACGTAAACTATCGTCACTCATGTTCTCGTGAGCTATCATCCGCGCACAGTCGGCGGCTGACACTGCCCAACGTCGCGTCACGGCCCTGCATTCAAACCTGAACAGGATCGCTCCATTGTTTCCCCCTCCACGTTATAACCACACCAGCGATTTGCCATCGTCGATCCCACTGTTTCCTTTGACCGGTGCCATCCTGCTGCCGCGTGCGACGATGCCGCTGAACGTTTTCGAGCCGCGCTATCTGGCGATGATCGACAACGCGATTGCCGGCGCCCGGATCATAGGGATCGTGCAGCCGCTGAAGCCGGACCCGGATCAGGAAAGCCCGCAAGAACCTTCGGCGCCGCTGAAGAATGTCGGTTGTGCGGGGCGCATCACCGCCTTTCAGGAACTCGACGATGGCCGGATCCTGATTTCGCTGACCGGCGTTGCGCGGTTCAAGGTCGTCGAAGAGGCCGCCACGGACGAGCCCTACCGGGTTTGCCGCATCGATCACAGCGCCTACGAGAACGACTTGATCATCGGTTACGGTGAAGAAGACGTGGACCGGGCGGCCCTGCTCGATGGACTGCGCAGCTACCTTGAGTTGAATAACCTCGACGCGGACTGGGACGCAATTGCCAAGGCGCCAACGGAACTGCTGGTCAACTCGCTCTCCGTGATCAGTCCGTTCGGGTACGAGGAGAAGCAGGCCCTGCTCGAGGCGCCGGACCTCAAGGCGCGGGCCGAGACGTTGGCGACGCTTGCCAAGATGGAGCTTGCCTCCACGGACGCCGCCGGCGGCGGCCAGTTGCAATGAGACGGTGGCGGGCACTATGACGGAGCCAGGCGAATCAGAACCGGTCCCCGCCGACGAGGCGCGAACCGCGCGGCGCCTGCTCGAGTTCCTGGTGTGCCCGGTGACCAAGACGACCCTCGAGGTTTCCGCCGACAACGCCGAGTTGATCTCGCGCGCGGCCCGTCTTGCCTTTCCGATTCGCGACGGCATTCCTCTGCTCACGGTCGAATCGGCACGCGAACTCGAGGATGATGAACTCAGGAAGTAGCTTCGGCGCTTATTGGCGTGGTTCCGTCGCTGTCTTGTTCGAGGCGTTCGGCCCGGGCCGCGAGGTAGCTTTCGCTGCGCATTTCGATGAGGCGGGACGTCGTTCGCTCGAAGAGAAACTGCCCGTCTCCCTCTTTATATATAGAGTCCACTTCGCTTTGCGCTGAAATCACGACTCCGACCTTGGCGTCGTAGAGTGTGTCGATCAGGTTGATGAAGCGGCGTGCCTCGTTGCGCTTGGCGGGACCAAGTATCGGAATGTTGTCGATTATCACCGTGTGATAGGTGCGCGCGATCGATAAGTAGTCGTTTGCACCGAGCGGTACCTCGCACAGCTGCTTGAAATCGAAACGCGCGACGCCGTTGGCGGCTTCGGGCACGTCGACCCGGCGACCCTTGACGACCAGTTCCGCCGCCTCGCCGCGCTCGACACCGGTCAGGGATTGCCAGATTTCATCCATCTGTGATTTCGCCCGGGCGTCGTTCGGTGTGAAGTAGAGCGGGCGCCCCGCGAGCTTTTGCATGCGGTAGTCTTCCGCCGCGTCGAGGAATACAACGTCCATCCGCGCTTCGAGCATTTTGATGAACGGAACGAACAGATTGCGGTTGAGCCCGTTCTTGTAAAGCTCGTGTGGTGCGGCGTTCGACGTGGCAACCACCACCACGCCGTCAGCGAACAGTGCCTCGAACAGGCGACCCAAGATCATCGCGTCGGCAATGTCGGTGACGTGCAGTTCATCGAAGCACAACAGGCGGTTCTGCTCAGCGATCGCCTCTGCGACCGCCGGAATGGGGTCGCCCTTGGAGGCACGGCGCGCGTCGGCGATCCGATCATGGGTTTCCGCCATGAATTCGTGAAAGTGCAGCCGCCGTTTCGGCTTGAATGTGACCTGGTCGAAAAACATGTCCATGAGCATGGTCTTGCCACGCCCGACGCTGCCGTAAATGTAGAGCCCATTTGGCGGTGGATCGGCCTTGCCGCTGAAAATTCCGAACAATCCCCGGCTCGGCGGTCGCCACGTGCGCAACGTATCGGCCAAGGCGTCGAAACGCTTTGCGAGCTCCACCTGTGCGCCATCGCATTCGAGCCCGCCGTCGCGAATGCGCTCTTCATAAAGTGTCACGATCGATCGCCGCATACTTGTCCTGCCCTGGTTTTCCGCGCGCAAAGCCCTAGCACAAATATGTTGAGAAGCCACTCATGCAGGGATGGAACATTCGAATGATAATGGAATGCGCGCCAGGATTGTCGTAACGCGAATTCACCTTGGCGTTATGGAGAAGCGTTGACGGTGTCGTGCAGAGTTCGCGGGGTTTGAGATTCCATAGCAAACGATGCCGTTTGCGCGGTCCAATGCAAGCGTCTCGCGCACGCGATTGAAGACATCGATGTCGTTCGCGATGCGCTCATTCTATATTCAAAATGCGCATGATGAATTGGACGCGAGTTTGAGTTTTCGAGTCGTCAGAAAGATCGAAATCGATATGCGCGATTCTATTTGCAAACGGTTTTGAATATTATTCTTGACTCGTTTATGGTTGTCACCAAAGACGAAAACGAATTGTTTCCACTAATTTTTGAGGACTTCGCGCAACACTTTTGGCGATTATCGAGTTTTCTTCCGTGCGTTTCCAAAAAACATGTCAACAAATGAATTAAATTTCAGCATGGTTTTTTTGTTCGAATCACCGAACTTCAATTGGCATTGAGAAAAGAGACAAACATGGCTAAAGCAGCAACTAAAGCAAAAGCTCCCGCTAAAAAGCCGGCAGCTAAGAAGGTAGTCAAAAAGAAAGCAACGACCGCGGCAGCAGCGAAGAAGGCACCGGCGAAGAAGAAGGCCGTTGCAAAAAAGACGACCGCCAAGAAGACCGTAGCCAAGAAGGCTCCGGCAAAGAAGGCCGTCGTCAAGAAGGTTGCCAAGAAGGTCGCCGCGAAGAAGCCGGCTGCCAAGAAGGCCGTTGCCAAGAAGGCAGCACCGAAGGCCGCCGCCAAGAAGACAGCCGCGCGCAAGACGACGGCTCGCAAGACGACCGCCGCCAAGACGACGGGTCGCAAGAAAGTCGGCCGTCCGGCCACCAAGAAGGC
>JBPCVZ010000345.1:0-4941 GCA_051010015.1 Hyphomicrobiaceae bacterium | reverse complement strand
GTCGGCGATGGCGTCGTCTACCTCGCCTCCGAGCAGGCCCGCTGGGTGACCGGCGTCATCCACTCGGTCGATGGCGGCTCGATCGCCGGCTCGCTTGCCAGCGTCACACCGAAACGTATCTTCGACGAATAGCCGGCGATCTGAACGACCGGCCACCTCCCCTGCCCGATTGCCCCAGAGCCATGGAACCCGCATGTCCGACACCCTTTCGCCTGCCGCCCTCAAGCGCATCAACGACATCATCATCGCCGGGCCGTTTGGCGAGCATGTCGGCATGTCGGTCGATGACATCGAAGCGGACCGCGTCGTCGTGCGCCTGCACGGTGAGCCGCACATCATGAACGCGCTCGGCATCGTCCACGGCGGCGCGACGGCAACGCTGCTCGACACGGCGGCGACGGCGGCAGCCTGGGCGACACCCGATGCGAGGCCGACGACGCGCGGCACCACGGTTGCGCTTGCGATCAACTACATCGGCGCCGGGCGCGCGGGCGACCTGGTCGCCGAGGGCCGGGTGATCAGCCGCGGCGGCACGCTGACGATCGTCGACGTCGTCGCCCGCGACACCGACGGGCGCCTCGTCGCCAAGGCACAGGCGACCTACAAGCTCGACCTGGCAAGGGATCGGCGGTTGGCGGGCGGGGGTTAGGCGAGCGACCGCGGCTGACCGTGCCCGATCGCCACCCAGAGGTGTCATCCTCGGGCTTGACCTAATCCTGTCCGGTTAAGCTCGACACCGTGATTCTTTACGCGCCATCGTCCCCCGCTCCGTCATTCCCGCGCAGGCGGGAACCCAAGCAAACCACCGCAGACCGTGCGCAAGTGGCGACTCGCTTGGGTCCCCACCTGCGTGGGGATGACGACGGAGAGTGGGGCGGGCGCCCGTCGATGTTTGATGTTCAGGGTGATCAAAAATCGGCAAAACTCCAGTCAACCCGAGCCTTGTGGCAGGGCATGACCTAACCAAACCGGGCAGCCTTGGGCTTGGCCCGAGGACCCATTTCGCCGCGCGTCCGGACATGAGCAGCAACGCCGTAGTCGAGCCAATTTGCACGTCGGCCGTCCAACTTCTCGTGTCGCGCCCGCTGCGCGATGGGTCCTCGGCAAAAAGCCGAGGATGACAAAGGAGAGGACGTGCCGCCTCGCACGGCTCGGGCAAGGCGCCCGTCTTCGAGTCGCCAAAGCGCACCTTATGGCCCGCGCAGGATCGCGATGACAACCATCGCATTACGACACAAAAAATGGTGGGTCCGGGAGGTTCGCCTCCCGGGCGGGGTGTGGGGCGGCAGCCCCGCACGCGCAGCGCACACAGCCCGGCACGAGCCGTGACAGCCCTACGCGAACAACCCTGGCGGCGCCTTAAGCCGCCCTCACCTTCGCCAACCGCATCGCCTCGATGCCCGCCGCGCGTTCCGCCTCCTCTTCCTCGGCCTCGGCGATCGCGGTTGCCAGTGCCGCCTGCAGTGCCTTGGCGCTGTCGAGCGTCAACTCGACGGCGGCGCGGGCACCGGGCGGCAGGTCGGTGTTGATAAAGTCAATCGTGATCGCATCATCGAGCAGGGCGTGGCGGGCGTGATCATAGGAGACCACCGCCTCGGTGAGGTCGAACCAGTCATCGCCGCGCTTGGCCATGCCGTCGACGGCGGCGATTTCAACGATGGATGTGCACATGGCGCCTACCCCAGCTGCTTCTTGAAGAACGAGAAGATCCTGGCCCAGCCGTCCTGGGCCTGGTCTACCCGGTACATCGGGCGGTGATAGTAGAAGAAGCCGTGGCCGGCATCGTCGTAGCGGTGAAAGTCGTAGTCCTTGCCGTGCTTTTCGAGCTCGGCTTCGTGCTGGTCGACCTGCTCGGGGCTCGGTGCGCGGTCCTCGTTGCCGAAGATGCCGAGCAGTGGGCAGTTGAGCCCCGCCGTCATGTCGATCGGCGCCGTCGGTGTCTTCTCGTTGAGGTCTTCCGCCGGCATCACGACACGGCCGCCCCAGAGCTCGACGCAGGCGTCGATGTCCTGCTTCTGGCAGGCATAGATGAAAGCATGGCGCCCGCCGGAGCATGAGCCGATGAGGCCGACCTTGCCGTTCGATTCAGATTGCGCGCGCATCCACTTCACCGCCGCCTCGGTATCGCCGACGACCTGGGCATCGGGCACGCCGCCTTCGGCGCGCACTTTGGCCGCGACATCGTCGGGGTCGCCTTCGCCATTGCGCTCATAAAGGTTGTGGCAGATCGCGATGTAGCCGTGATGCGCGAAGCGGCGTGTCGCCTCGATGTACCACTCGCTCCAGCCGGGAAGATGGTGGATCAGCACCACGCCCGGGAACGGGCCGCTGCCCGACGGCTTCGCCACGTAGGCTGAAATCGGATCGCCATTGTGGCCGTTGATCTTGATCGTCTCCACCGCAAAGGCACGGTATGTCATGGCTGTTTCCTCCTGCGCTACTGAACCGGCATTGTGACACGGTAGACCATCGCCGGGTGCGTGTCGCAGCCGAAATCAAGTGCGTGAATGGTGGCGCGTGGCACGCGCCGGGATTCGCCGGTATACTGCGGCGCAAGCGATCACGACAGGAAGCCACGCCATGCCGCTCGACACCACACGCATTCACGATATCCCCGACGATCCGCTCGCCGCCATCGACTATTGCTTCGAGCAGGGCTGGACCGACGGCCTGCCGGTCGTACCGCCCGCCGTCAAGCGCGTCGAGGACATGATGCTGTTCGAGGGCCGGCCGCCGGAAACGGTTCTCGCTGCGCATCCCGCGACCGGATTCGAGTGCACCGTCCACGCCGCCGCCGTCAATGCGGTGATGGCCGGCTGCAAACCGGAGTATTTCCCCGTCGTCGTCGCGGCGCTCGAGGCGATGAACGAGCCCGGCTTCAATTTTCACGGCTCGACGGCGAGCACCGGCGGCTCGGCGCCTCTCGTGATCGTGAGCGGCCCGGTCACCGACGACATCGCCATGAACAGCGACGTCAACCTGTTCGGCCCCGGCAACCGCGCCAACAATACGATCGGGCGGGCCGTGCGCCTGATCCTGATGAACGTCTTCCAGATGATCCCCGGGCTCTCCGACAAGTCGACCCAGGGGCAACCCGGCAAATTCAGTTTCTGCATCGCCGAACGCCAGCGTGGCAACCCGTGGCCGCTGATCGTCGATGACCTCGATTATCCCGAAGGCGTCTCGAGCGTCACCGTGTTCGCCAGTGGCGGCTTCTGCAACGTCGAAAATCACGGCGGCAGCACGCCGGAGCAGGTCCTGACCAGCATGGCCGATGCGATGGCGAGCTACAGCTGCCTGACGCTCGGTCAGTCGGTCGTCGTGCTCGCACCCGAACACGTGCGCATCATCGCCGGCGCCGGCTGGTCGAAGCGCCAGGTGCAGGAATTCCTCTATCAGACCGCGGCGCGGCCCGTCAGCGGCCTCGAAGCCGTCGGCAAGTTCCGCCAGCGCGACTTCGACCGCCAGCACGGTGACGGCGCCCATCCGCTGACCCGGGACGCCATGATGCATCGCGGCCTGTCGCCGGACGACATCCTCGTCGTCGTCGGCGGCGGTGACGCCGGCGGCCATTCGAGCTTCATTCCGTCGTGGAGCCGCCATCGCGGATCGCTCATGCAATCGAAACCGATCGGCGTGTGCATCGATTGTGGCCCCGAGGCCTGATCGAAACCCTTTTGCCACACGCCCTCGACGTCATTAGGAGGACATCTATGCAGATCTACGATCCAACCGTGCAGGGCCCGGAGCGCCATGCCGTCAGGGCCGCCGCCCTTGCCAGCCTCGATGGCAAGACCATCGGCCTCCTCGAAAACGGTAAGCTCAACGCGGAAAACATGCTGCGCGAGGCGGCCTCGGTCTTCGCGGCACGTCACGGCTGCACGATCCATCCAATCTTCTCGAAAACCAATGCCAGCGCCCCGGCGGCCGCGGAAACGCTCAGCGCTGCCGCATCGCAGGTCGATTTCCTGATTACCGGGCTCGGCGATTGAGGCAGTTGCTCAACGTGCAGTTTGCATGATGGCATCAGCTTCGAACAACTCGGCAAGCGCGCAATCGTGCTGTGCACCGAACCTTTCGAGGTCACGGCGAAGAACATCGCACGCATGATGGGCCTGCCCGACTATCCGTTCGTGATGGTCGAACACCCGATCGGCAGCCGCACGCTGCCCGAAATCAAGGTGCTGGCCGAACAGGCGTACCAGCAGGCACTGCCGATCCTGACGGAGGCATAGCGCCGCGCAGCTGATCAGAGCGGCGATGCCGCCTGTCTGGATTGCCCGACCGTTAGGGGTTACGCTCACTCCGACGGCGTGGTCGAACGCACGTGCTCGTTTTCAGGACTTCAAGTCAAGGAGGCTCTCATGAAAGGCGTCGTATTCACCGGCAATCGCGAGATCGAATTCCAGGATGTCGCGGACCCGAAACCCGGTCCCGGCGAGGTCGTCATCGAGATCAAGGCGTCCGGCATGTGTGGCTCGGACCTGCACCTCTACCGCTCGCCGGGCGGCGGGCCGGCGATGGCGGCGGCCCTCGGCCTTGGCGGCGATGGCGAGCCCAGCATCGGCGGCCACGAACCGTGCGGCGTCATCGTCGAGCGCGGCGATGGTGTTGCCAAGCACATGGCCCCCGATGGCGCCCGTGTCATGGTCCACCACTACTCGGGGTGTGACACATGCCCCGATTGCCGGGGCGGGTGGCCACAGCTGTGCCAGGTCGGCCCGATGCAGGTCTACGGCGTCACGGCGCACGGTGCGCATTCCTCGCACATGAAAATCCCGGCGCACACGCTGGTTTCGCTGCCTGACGAACTTTCGTTCGAGACGGGCGCCGCCATCTCGTGCGGCACCGGCACCGCCTATGGCGCGCTGAAACGCATGAAGATGGACGGCGGGCGCACGCTGGCCGTCTACGGCCAGGGCCCGGTCGGGACGAGTGCGA
>JBPCVZ010000344.1:0-3260 GCA_051010015.1 Hyphomicrobiaceae bacterium | reverse complement strand
AACCACTTGTCGCGCTCGTGAGCTGGGAGGAGTTCGAGTCTCGCCTCGAGCGCCCGGGCCAGCGCAATGATCTCATCATCGGGTGTGCCATAGCTCTTCTTGAACAGGAACTCGCTGACCTCCTCTGCCAGTTGGAGGCTTCGTTGGCTGTCTTCTTCGGTGCGCATTCGCCGGCTACCTTTCAATGTATTCTCGGTCCCGCCTGGGCTCAGGTCCGACGCGCTCTGGAGTTTCCTGTTCCGACGTCCATTTTCGAACTGACCTCGAAGCTGGGGACGGGTCCTGCTCGCTTGGGCGAGAATGGTTGACTGCGAGGTCCGAATGGTGTGAGCGCTGTGGACTATTGAACGATTACAAGGGTGCACGGATCTGCTTTCGCCACCTCGTGGGAAACGGAACCGAACACCAGCCGCTTGACGTCGCTGAGGCCGCGGCTGCCCATAACGATCATGTCCGCATCAACCGCCTTGGCCACGTCAGCGATGACCTGCGCGGCGCGGCCCTCTTCGACGCGTGTTTCGACCTTGCGCACGCCCTTGCCGCGGCACTTGTCGGCTACGCTGGAGAGCACGTACTGCCCGACCAGTCCGAGTTCTCTCACGGTAAGTGCATTGGGTCTTCGGTCGCCGACGCGTGCCATGATCTGGACCGGAATGGTGACCAGATTGTCGTAGCCTGGCACGTGCTCGCCCAGTTCGATCTCGAGCGCCCTTTTGAGACCGGCCGGCATCTCGTTGCTCAATAGAGCGTGCAGAAGGATGATTTCCGCGTCATGCCTGACAGCAAGATCGCTGGCCAGTTCCGCAGCTTTCAGCGCGTGCGGTGATCCATCGACGGGCACCAGGATCTTCGTGATTTCGTTGCTCATTTTCTGCCACCCCGTGTCTTGGGAGACTATTCGCTCCTTCGGTTTGCGAATCCGTCCGCCAAATGAACTAGGCGTTGCGCGTGGGTTCGGCGATCAACAGCTTCATCGTCCGGCCCTGATCCTGAATGGACATTTTGATCGAAACATCCGTTGCCACGAACGACCGGCCCAAGGCTTCTGGTTCATTGCGAAGGTCTACCAGCTCCAGGCACCCCACTTTTCTCAAGTCGACCAATTGGTCACTTTCGGCCGACTCGATCGTCAGCCATTCCTTCACCGAAGGCGGTACGTGCCTCGCGATTGCATCAGCTACGAGGGCTTCGATTTCTGTCTGAGAAATCTCACCGGTTTCGTGGATCACCGCGTACTCGTTCGCAATCTCCACGGCAGCCCTGTGTTTCCAATCCGACATGGCGCTATTCCACCACTACAGCGATCTCGTGAGAGTCTCTGCCTCGATTGCAGGCCGCATTGATCACAATCAAGTCGTGGCGACCACGTCCCAGAGCGAGGTGAATTCCGTCGCAAGGTGGCGGTGCGGGTCGACTTCATTCCCGCTCAGCCAAGGTAACGAAGCGCCAGCAATGCGGCGACAACGATCGCAGAGATCTTGATGATCAGGTAATAGCGCCTGTGCTTCTCGAATGGCGGGTCTTCGTGGTTCATTGTCTCGTACATTCTATTGTGGCCGGCCAAATCCGAGCAATTCCAACCGGAGCACTACCACGATGCCGATGTTTCAACCCGGAAACTCTGAATAATATTCGATGCATTCGCCTTCTCTTCCGCGAACGACACGCTCGCCGGTGATCGGGCCATGATGCTCGGTTACGACCGTCCATTGCTTCTCGGCACTGTCCGCATGATGTGCAAAGATCACGACCCAGTCCATTGTTCGGCCGAGTTCGTGCGCCAGACGTGTATTGGAATAGAGGGCAGTGAACGACCAATCTCCGCGCTCGGTATGCAGCACTGGCAGCCAGGAGCGGCCCTCCGGGTTCAGTCTTCTGGGCGCGATCGTCTTCAGGAGACCGGCGCTGCCCTTTCGCCTGTAGTCAGCATCGACGGAGAGCAGTTCGGCAACATGCGGCACTTCACCATCTGCCTTGCCGCGGAACCGCCTTTTGTCCAAGCGCTCTTTCACGATGGCTCTAATGGCATTCAGGCGGCCTGGCCCGATACCGGGTACTTTGCCAAGGCTACCGTCATTTGCCGCCACTTCCAGCGCTTCGAGCGTATCCGCATGCAGCGTCTCGTGGATGCGGTGCGCGAGATCCGGACCAATTCCAGGTATCGTTTGAAAGAGCCTCTCCGGCTCCAGCGCGCCCGTCAAACGTTCAAGTGCCGACCAGCGTCCCGTTTCAACCAGTTCAACAAGCGCGGACGCAATACCGCTTCCAATGGTGGGCAGCGCGATCAATGCTTCCGGCCCGCCCTCAGCAAGGATTTCACTGACAGGCGGTTCGATTTCCTCCAATTTGGCCGCAGCCCGGCGGTAGGCCGCTGTTCGGAATCCATCGGCCTGCTGCGCGGCGAGCAAGTCGGCCATCTCGCGCAGCTTTCCAGCAAGATCGGCATTTTCCGTGCTTTTGGTTCTTGCTTTCATACGATTCGCGCAGGGCCAGACAGACTGGTTCTAGAACCCGAACAGGAGCGACCACTCGGAACCAATGGCGAGCGCAACTCGATCTTGTTCCAGTACCGAAATTAGTTCGGATGTTCTTCCACGCAATTGACAGGCGTCAAAGTTGTTCGAGCGGCAATGACGCAAGTCTACGATGAGACGATTTGAAAAAGCAGCATTGTCCGAAGTCGCCGTGCACAAAGCGCCCGGCTTGTGCATACCGGAAGCCGACCAGGCGAATTTCTCCACATTGAAGGGCTGCGTCGCGTATCTGCGCCGCCGCCTTGGCACATAGTCCCGAGTTCGATCGGGTGCTGTTCAAACGGCGGATATAGTAGGCATGCCCTTCCCGTTCGAGTTGCTAGGATTCGCCTTGCTGCCACCCTTCGGCGTCCTTGTAGGAAGCCTTGTCGCCGAAAGTGTCCGGACTCCAAAATGGGTCGTTGGCGCATCGCTGCACGCAACGGCGGGAGTAGCAATTGCGTTGGTGAGCATCGATATCATGCCGCGTCTACTCAGCGCGACCGCCATGTGGCTCATCGTACTTGCATTCCTCGCAGGCGCTTGCATTTCGCTGTTGCTCGCAAGCGCGTTCGGCTCGTTCAGACATCGCCCCGCCCGCGGTTCAGCCAGCACGGGAGCATGGATGGTCTACATGGCCGTCGCCACTGACCTGACCAGCGACGGGCTCATGGTCGGGGTCGGCAGCGCAGTAGGCACGCAACTCGGCTTCCTGCTTGCAGCGACGCAGGCGATTGCGAATATTCC
>JBPCVZ010000343.1:0-9844 GCA_051010015.1 Hyphomicrobiaceae bacterium | reverse complement strand
TGGGCTCGATCAAGTTCGTTTTGCCATTTGTTCTGGTCGTGACGCCCGCACTCATCATGCGCGGCGAGCCATTGGAAGTGATCTTGACGATTTCGGCCTGTACCCTGGCAGTATTCGTGATGGCGGCCGGTTTTGAGGGCTATCTATACTGGGTCGGTCGAATTGGCTGGCCGGTTCGAATTTTCACTTTGGTGATCGCCGCCGGGCTGCTGTACACCAACTATTACAGTTACCTGGTAGCGATCATTGCACTTTTGCTGCTTTACGGGTTTTTGTTTCTGTTCAAGCGCCGACAGCCAGGCGCTCCCTAATACCGAAGTTCGTTCCGAAAAATGTGAAGCGGCCTTGCGTGACACATTCTTAGGCCAACCTGACGCCATTCCGCGTCGAACATATCCGGGATCCGATCACGGAACGAGAATTGATTCTGGCTGAAGGTCACCTGGTAGCTGCCGAACGCCGACCGGCAGCAGCATGTTACAAGCGGCAATGAGCCACTTTCGCCAACGCGACAACGGCGGTGAACCAGCTCTGGCGGACGGACTTCACCTATCTGAAGGTTGCCGCCCTCTCGGCGGCTCTTTGCCTGCCTGGCGGGTAACAGTTGAAGCTGGTTCTTCTTGCCCGCGGTGCGCGATGATTTCTTCCCTTCGTAACCCGCAGCGAGCATTCAACCTCCACTATCGGTTCATGATTCTTCCGCTATGCAGGGAAGCCTTCAGAGAGGGTCGTTGTCCGTTGGGATAAAACCTGAGAGATTGTGCTCGCCAAACACATCGACCGACTGCAGCCGCTTGACGTGGCACCGTCCATTCCCGGAACTGAACTCATGCCTGATTCAATAGCACATACAGATGTGCGTGACGCGCGCGCGACTGGGGAGTTCGACGCCATCATCATTGGGGCGGGCATGTCCGGCCTTTACCAGCTTCATCGGTTGCGCGAACTCGGCATGAAGGTGCGGGTGTTGGACAATGGCAGCGATGTCGGCGGGACCTGGTATTGGAACCGTTACCCAGGTGCGCGCTTCGATAGTGAAAGCTGCTCCTACGGCTTCGCATTCTCCGAAGAACTGCTACAGGAATGGAACTGGAGAGAGCACTTTTCCGCACAGCCCGACACGCTCGCCTATATGCAGTTCGTGGCGGACAAGTTCGATTTCCGGCGGCACATCACTTTTGACGCCAATGTCACGGCCGCCTATTGGGACGAGGCAACGCGGCTCTGGACGATCACGCTGGAGAGCGGGGAGCGATACACCACAAATATCTTTATCCCGGCACTTGGCCCGCTTTCGGCATTTGTAATGCCGGTGATCGAGGGCTTGGATTCGTTCGAGGGGCCCGCCTACCACACTGCCCGATGGCCGACGGAAGAAGTAGAACTAACTGGCAAGCGCGTCGGCATCATCGGTACCGGTGCAACCGCTATCCAAGTGATCCAGACCATTGCGAAAGATGTAGAGCACCTGACCGTCTTCCAACGCCATCCGAACTGGGCCGCGCCACTACACAATAGCCTCATAACCGAGGAGGAGCAGCGGGACATCAAATCCCGCTTCCCGGAGATCTATGAACGCTGTCGGGAAACGGCAACCTGCTTCATCCACAACGCTGATCCGCGCAAGGCACTGGAAGTTTCAGCGCAGGATCGGGAGGCGTTCTGGGAGCAGCTCTATTCTGAGCCGGGATTTGGAATCTGGGTCGGCAATTTCAGCGATGTGCTGACAGACAAGGAAGCCAACAAGCTGCTCAGCGACTTCATGGAAAAAAAGATCCGCCAGCGAGTGAAGGACCCAAAGATCGCCGACAAGCTGATCCCAAAGAATCACGGGTTTGGTACACGGCGTGTGCCGCTGGAAAGCGGCTATTTCGAAGTCTACAATCAAGACAATGTACGGCTGGTCGATTTGCACGAGACGCCGATCGAGCGGATTACGCCCAAGGGCGTCAAATGCTCCGACACAGAGCATCAATTCGACCTGCTGATCTACGCAACCGGGTTCGATGGCGTGACCGGGCCATACGATCGCATCGACATCCAAACGTCCGCAGGGCGGGTACTAAGAGAAGACTGGATCGAGGGCTTGCCGCGCACCTACCTGGGCGTGCAAGCCGAAGGCTATCCCAACATGCTGATGGTGTTGGGACCGCATACGGCGCGCGGCAACATCCCCCGCAATAGTGAGCAGATTATCGACTTCGTCACCGGCTTGGTGAAGCACATGAGGGAGAATGGGCTGACAAGGGTCGAACCGCGCCCCGAACAGGTGGAAGAATGGGGCAGGCACGTCGAGGAGGCCGCCGCGCCCCTTCTCGCCAGTCAGGTAAAAAGTTGGCAGACCGGCGTCAATCGCAATGTGCCGGGCCGGGACGTCCTGCGCGTGCTCGGCTACAATGGCAGTGCTCGCAAGTATCGACTCATTACGGAGAAAGTTGCGGAAGGCGGGTTCCAGGAGTTCAACTTCAGTTAGTTGCTCCGTCGCATGTCAGTGACGCCGCATCGGGCCACGGTGCGGTTAGAGCGCCGGGCGATAAATATGAGTCAATTCTGTTCGCAAACGGTGAGTCGCCGTCCTTGTCTTCCATATTCAGCAGCGCGCCGTTGCCGATCAAAAACTGCGGCGTCTTTGTCTGACCGCTCCAGATCGCAGCGAAGTGCAACGGCGTCTGATCCATGGCATCAACGGAATTGACATCGGCACCATGTTTGAGGAGCAGACGCGCGAGGTCCGGCGTGCTGCGAGCGGCGGCGTAGTGCAGGGACGTCTCGCCCGAGGCATCCCGGGCGCGACCGAGCTTGAATTTAGAGCGCAGCATAACCATGACATAGACGACCATGTCGTGGACGAAGGACAGTGACTGTCGGTGCACGGCCCGACAAAGAAGGATCGGTGTTGCGACGTTGGGTCTTGTGGTTTTTGCACGCTGTCTTGCCTTCGTGCAGCGCTCAGCCGAACCTTAACTCGAGGAGAAGCGCATGAGCACGGTCGACCAGATCCGACTTCTCACGTCAAGTGATCTACAGACATTGCTGGATAGCGACGCATTCGACAACGACGTGGACATGATCCAAGCTCGAGCGTTCCTTTCTAGCGAAAACCACAAGATTGTCGGAGCAATCAAGTCTGGAGAGCTTATTGGCTTTGCGAGCGGAGTGATCTTGCTGCACCCCGACAAACAGCCGATGCTCTTTATCGCTGAGGTAGGCGTAAACGAGGAGTATCAAAGGCGTGGAATCGGGGCCGACTTGACCAACACGCTAATACAGGTGGCTCGTGATGTCGGTTGCCAAGGGATTTGGGTTGCCACTGAAGCAGACAATAGCGCCGCGCGCGGCCTTTATCGAAAATTGGAAGCCAACGAAACGAATGATATTGTCGTGTATGATTGGGATGGTGCCATGGAAAAATGATCCAAATTCTCAGCCACGCCACGTGGCAGCATTTGCCCCACCGATCAGCTCTTGTAACTTTTCGAAGAAGGCGGAGCGCGCATGCGCCTCTTGCCAAGGCCTATGGCCACAGCGTTCCAGGAGAATGAAATCGAAATCCGAGAGACACGCCTGCAAGGGCCGACGGACCCCCTCCGCCGGATGAGGGTCGTAATCTCCGTGAATGGCCGTGACGGGGCAATCAATCGTGGCGACGATCTCGAGCAGCCTGCCCGAGCGTCGCAAAGTTGCAGCCTCACACCAGACCGCCCGATAAATTGCAGGATCAAACTCGATACTTGGGTGTGGCGCATCCACGACACAATATCCGTCCGTCTTGTCGAAGAGCTGCATGAGTCGACTTGTGTCCGCTGAACGATCCAATTGATCGATCAACAGTCGATACTCAGCACGTTCGATATCGCTTAAGCGCGAAAGCCGGGTCTGCATGATGCCGCGTGCGTGGTGCGCGTCGAACGGTCCGCTACCCACCAAAACCAACTGCGCAATAAGTGCGGGGTGGCGGGCGGCCACGAGACATGCAAGCCATGCCCCCCAAGAGCAACCGATCAGGATGATCGGGGTGTCGCACTTCTCTATGATTGTCCGACGAAGTTCTTCGATTTGCCCCTCAACCGAAGCTTCAGTTTGAAACGGCTCGAGCACGCCATAACCGCGTCGCGCCAGTTCCTGTGCCAGCGAATCGACATCACCGGCGGCGCCGGGGCCGCCGTGCAGGGCCACGACGGTTTTTGGGTCCGGTCCGTGTTCGCGCATTCGCATACGTGCGAGCCTGCCTAGCCAACCATTGGAACGGGCGTCCAGCGCAGCCTCTCTGTCGCCGTCGTCCGGTCTTGAGGATACCGCTCCTTTATTGGAGCTTGCACATCCGAGCTTGATCCCACAATGGTTCTGCCTGTCCGCGTGTCAACATCATACTGCCGCGACCGTGCACGGATGCGGCGCGACCGGCATTCTGTTTGGCGATGGCGAGCGGCCGATACCATCAATCCCATTCGCGATTCGCAATCACCCGGTAAGTCTGGCAAGCTCTCCTCATCGTCAATGATAATGACGAACTTAGGGAGAGGAACAATGGCTCGATACTCTGACGAATTCGACCGTCGCACCGTTCTTGGATTTCTCGCAGCTGCCGGTTTTGGCAGCACGTTGACCGGCTTCAGCAACAGCGCAAACGCAGCATTTCCCGAGCGCGCCATGCGTGGTTTCATCCCGACCCGTGCGGGTGGCGGGGCCGACCGCAATTTCCGGGCCTTCACCGGCGTTTGGTCGAAGCACATCGGAAAGGAGTTCGAACCCTCGTTCTTTCCGGGCGCTGCAGGCCGGGTCGGTTATGAAACGTACATGGCCAAGGGCTCGGATGACTGCCACGATCTGATCTTCGGCAATATGGGCCCCGAAGTTCTCAACTGGGTCGTGAAGAAGCCGACTTTCAGCCTCGATGACTATTTCTATTTCGTGCAGGTCGATGCTGACCCGGGCTGCATTTTTCTCAACACCAAAAGCTCCATGAAGACCGTCGATGATGTCATTGCCGAGGGCAAAAAGCGCACGCTGACCGTTGCAACCAGCCGCCTCGCGCATCCGGCCTCGCTCGGGATGCTGGTTCTGGCTCGCAAGAAGGGCATCAAGGTCAACCTTATTCCGCTGTCAGGTGGCAAGAACACGCGCAACGGCGTGCTGACCGGAGAGACCGACCTCGGTGTCTTGCCGGCAACGACCGTGATGAAACGTAAGGGCATCAAGATCGCCGGTCTCTTCGACGAGAAGAACCTGGTCCCGGACCGCATACCGGACGCGGTGCTGATCAACACGCAGTATGATCTTGGCCTGCCGCCGTTACCGGCCGGTGCCCGTGCCTTCGGTATCAAGAAGGCTGCTGTCGACAAGCACCCGGATCGCTACAAGATGCTGATCGACACCGCCAAGAAGGTTTTTGCTGACCCGGCCTATAAAACCGCTGTCGCGAAATCAAAGGCGCCGTGGGAAATGATCAGCCCGGGCTACGAAGCAGAGTGCAAGGCCTACGTGAAGAACATCACCGAGGTCGGGGAGCAGTATCGCGACCTTCTTAAAGGCAAGTGATCTTCGTATTCGCAAGACATGGAGGAACCCGCGCGTCGCACCGCGGGTTCTTGACGATCTGCCCGAGAGCTGATTCCCCGTGAACGAGCAAACACCTCCGGAGTCGGGAAAGCCGGCGTCCAAAAACGTCCTGCCGGATCTGATCATTCCGGTGATGGCGCTGGCCTTTACGATCTACTACCTGACGACGATCACCGAAGTGCCCTGGATCGCGCAAGCCAGCGCGGTTCTTGTGAGCGGCATGTTGCTCGCCGCCATCCTGGCGTTCGCGGTGAGAACCACACTCCGGATCAAGGCGGGGACGGAGACGCTGAGTTTCAGCGGCCTTGATCTCGATTACATCAACAATGCCAAACGCATTGGCCTGCTGGCGCTGGCGATCGCCTACGTCTGGTTCATCGAGGACCTCGGCTTCACGATCTCGACGGTCATCTTTATGTTTCTGGCGATCATCCTGCTGTCGTCACTCGCCAACTGGAAGAACGCCGCATGGGTCGCACTTTGCTGCTCGCTGATCGGTTACATCGTCTTTATCTTTATGTTCGAGACCCGTTTTCCCAAGGGGCCTGTCGAAACGTTCCTGGCGCCCTATGCCAAATCGATCAAGCAGGCCGTGAATGGTAGTTGACTTCGCGCTCTTCTTCTCGCTGTTCGGCGATACGCTTGCCTACTGGTGGGTAATCGTTCCGGCCACGATCCTTGGCATTGTTGTCGGCGCGATCCCGGGTTTCAGCGCCGCCAATACGATCATTATCTTGCTGCCGCTGACGCTCGCCATGCCGCCGGCTGTCGGCATGATCTTCATGACCGCGATCTACACGGCGTCCCGGCTCGGCGCAGGCATCCCGGCGATCCTCGTCAATATTCCCGGAACCGCTGGTGCGGCCGCGACGCCGCTCGACGGCTATCCGATGGCAACACAGGGCCGCGGCCAGCAAGCGCTTGCCATCTCGTTTACGGCATCGGTGCTTGGCGGCCTGCTCACGACGCTACTCGCCCTCGTCCTCATCCCGTGGCTGTCGCAGGTCGCGTTTCATCTGCATAGCGTCGAGATGATCGTCGTCATGCTGTTCGGCATCTCGCTGATTGCGACGATCTCGGCCGAGGACACCATCAAAGGCCTGATCGCCGGCCTGTTCGGACTGATGATCGGTTATATCGGCGCGGACGTCGTCTATGAGGCGCCACGTGGCACCTTCGGTTTTCTCGAGCTCTACGACAAGGTTCCCCTGGTGCCGGCGCTGGTCGGACTGTTTGCGCTCTCGGAGGCATTTGTCGTCATCGAACGGCGCATCGTCATGAGCGAGGGCGTCACAGCCAATCCATCCGGTTCGAACTGGTCAGCGACGTTCGAAGGCGTAACGGAGACACTGAAGCGCTGGTCACATGTCGTTTGGACCAGCGTCGTCGGTTTGGTGATCGGCGTCATTCCAGGTGCGGGCGCTGCCATCGCGTCGTTCGTTGCCTACCAGCAGTCGCGATTGTTCTCCAAGACGCCAGAAAAATATGGCACCGGGCACGTGGAAGGACTGATTGCGCCGGAAGCGGCCAACAACGGTGTTACCGCCGGAACGCTGATTCCACTGCTCATCATCGGCGTCCCGGGCGGTGCGACGGCTGCGATCATGGCGGTTGTGCTCGAGTATCACGGCGTGCAGTTCGGCCCCGACCTCTTCGAAAGCAGCCCGCTGGTCGGCTACGGGCCGTTTGTCGCGATGACGCTGACGTATGTGCTGCTGGGATTTTTGATCCTGCCGCTGACGCGCTACTTCTCCAAGGTGCTCATCGTGCCAACGGTCTATATGGCGCCGATCATCATTGCCTTTACGCTGGTCGGCTCGTTCGTGCCGCGTGCCTACGTCTTCGACATGGGGATAGCGATCGTGTTCGGCATCATCGGCTACGTTGCGCGCCGGACCGGCTATCACGTTGCCGCGATATTGATCGGTGTGATTCTGGGTCCGCTGCTGGAGAACTTTTTCCTGAGGGCCATGCGCATTTCACAGGGTGATCTGACGACATTGTTTTCCTCCAACATCGGCAACGTTCTGTGGGTCCTGCTTGTTCTTTCCGTTCTCGGGCCCTCGTTCAAGGCCTGGCTCAACCGGCGCAGGGAGCGGTGAAATGGCTGCATTGATCTCGAAGAAGTTGCGCCACCTCGCCGGTCTCGACATTCCCGGCGGCGGGCAGGTGATGGTGCGTGACGGTATCGCCTATGTCGGTCACATGAAGCCGCCGCACGGCACATCGATCATCGACGTCACCGATCCGGCAAACCCGAAGGTCATTGCCTCGCTCGATGTTGGGAGCCCGTGGTCACACACCCACAAGGTACGCGTTGCCGGTGACCTGATGATCACCAATGTCGAACAGGATCGACGACACTTCATCCGCCGTGGCGAACGCATTCCCGAGGTCGAAAAGCGCCTCGCCGGGAAGCTCGGTCGTCCGCCAACGCAGGGCGAGACAGCTGCGGACATGGGTGTCACTCCGGAGGAGTTGTCGGATATGCAGGCCGCTGTCGCGCGCGGCTACAACGAAGGTGGCTTCAAGGTCTGGGACATATCGAGGCCGTCGGAGCCAAAACTCCTCAGCTACGTGCGCACGCACGGTTTTGGCGTGCACCGCTTCGATATGGATGAGCGCTATGCCTACATCTCGACCGAGATGGCAGGCTATGTCGGAAACATCCTTGTCATCTACGATCTCGCGAATCCTGAAAACATTGCAGAGGTGTCGCGTTGGTGGCTGCCGGGCCAGCATCTCGCCGGCGGAGAGACGCCAACCTGGAAGGGATATGGCCACCGCCTGCATCACGCCATGCGGTTCGGCGATCAACTTTGGGCGGCAGTGTGGCATGCCGGCTTTAGGGTGATCGACATCTCCGACATCGCCAGCCCGAAAACGATAGGCAGCTACAACTACCACCCCTGGGTGGTTGAGCCGACGCATACGATCCTGCCGGCAGCAAGACAATTCGATGGTCGCACCATCGCGCTCGCCGCCGACGAGGAACACGACCATCGCCACGGCCAGCCGCACGCCGGCCTTTGGGTATTCGATGTCAGCGACCTCGATCAAATCACGCCGCTTGCAACGTTTCATGTCAGCGAAATGGACAGTCCCTGGTCGCGAGCCGAGGGCCGCTTCGGCCTGCACCAGTTCCAGGAACATATCGATGACGACAAGGTGTTCTGTGCTTGGTTTGCCGGCGGCTTGCGGGTCGTGGACATCGCGGTGCCGGAAGAGCCGCGGGAAGATGCCTTCTTCATGCCCGAACCGCGCCCCGGCTTCGCAAGTCCCCAGACCAACGATGTCGATATCGACGCGTGCGGCCTCGTCTATCTCATCGATCGCAATAACGGTTTCGACATTTTAGAGTACACCGCCTGATCGGATGGAATGAACCAGGCAGTTTGAATTCAGGAGTTTCGACTATGACAGATGCATTCAGCGAAGAGCAGGTCGCCGGCGAGGAACATTGGACCAGCAAGGGCGATGTAAACCTGTTTCTCTGGGAGAAGTACTGCGGTGCGCCGGACGGCAAGGCGGGAACCATCCTCTTTGTTCACGGCTCCTCGATGGCGTCGCAGCCAACATTCGATCTTCAGGTGCCGGGCCGCCCTTTCAGTTCGGTCATGAACTGGTTCGCGGTGCAGGGCTTTGACACCTGGTGCGTCGACATGGAGGGCTATGGGCGCTCGACCAAGGATCGTGACATCTATTGCGACATCGCCAACGGCGCCGATGACCTGGCGGCTGCAAGTGCCTACATCATGGACAAGCGCAATTGTGGCCCGCTCCTCGTCTATGGCATATCATCGGGCGCGTTGCGCGCTGCCAAGTTTGCCGAAAACCATCCTGAGCGCGTTGCCCGCCTTGCGCTCGATGCGTTCGTTTGGACCGGCGAAGGCAGCCCGACGCTGGCAGATCGCAAGAAGAAGCTGCCGCAGTTTCGCGAGAGCAAGCGGCGTCCGATCGATCTCGAATTCGTGTATTCGATCTTCAACCGCGATCATCCCGACACCGCCGACAAGGCGACCATCGAAGCTTTTGCACAGGCCATCACGGCGTTGGACGATTCCATGCCGAACGGCACCTATATTGATATGTGCTCCAATCTGCCGCTGGTCGACCCGAAAAAGATTGAGGCCGCGACGATCATCATGCGTGGCGAGTTCGACGGCATCGCCAGTGTCGAGGATCTGATCAAGTTCTACGAAGCGCTGCCCAACAACGACAAGCAGTTTGCCATCATGCCGGGCATTTCACACGCCAGCTTCCAACAGAAGAACTACATGACCGC
>JBPCVZ010000342.1:0-2554 GCA_051010015.1 Hyphomicrobiaceae bacterium | reverse complement strand
CATCGGCAGATAACCGATGTTGTATTCGTTGAGCTTGATCTTGAGCTTGGTCTCAAGCGGCAGATTGTGGAAGCGGTGTGCGGCGTCGAACGTCCCATCGATCAACGCGCGCGGGACGCCATGACTGGTAATGAAGTAGAAGCCGATATTTTCAAACGCATGGCGAAGGGCCTTGGCCGCAACTTCGCGTGCGCCCTTTTCACCCGCGAGATAAGGACCGAGGTCTATGACCGGAATCTCATCGACGGCACCTTCGCGGATAGGTGGCAAACTCGGAGCTGGTGTCGCCATTGCGTATCCAATCGCTTTCTAGCCCGAACTATTCACCACCGCGATGTCCGTCATCGAAAAATGCGGAGCCAGGCCGCCAGGAGAGTGGTGAATAGCATAGCCCATCTATGCGAGAACCGCTCGACGCCGCGGATGGCCCGCATTTTTCGACCCTCCGGGCGGGGCAGATCGTTTGAAATGCGGCGTCGCACGGCTTATCCGATGAAACGCATCGCATTGCGCCCTACTCCTGGCCTTTCAAACGATTTGCCTCCGTGACGGACGACGTGCTGGTGAATAGTGCGGGCTAGAGCGCCGGTACCGATGCTTGCGTCGAGGGAATCAACAGAATGACGAACACTGTAGCGTTGTAGAGGGCGTGAAACGAGATCGGCACCCAGATACTGCCGGTTCTCCACAAGGCCCAGGAAAACAACAGGCCAGCGAGAAAAACATCTGCCAGCCCGAGCCACGAATATTGGAAGTGCAGCAGCGCCCAGCCCACATTGGCGATTATTGCGCCTCCCCAGAAGCCGATTCGAGTCTGGCGTAGTCGATGCAGCAAAAAACCCCGAAACAGGAGCTCTTCGGAGAGCGGAGCACCAATCGCGAGGGCGACGAAAGCGAGCCACAGTGGCGCCCCCTCGATCATCTGGCGGATCGGCTTCAAATCTTGCGCAACAATATCCGCAAAGTACGTGAACGCGATAAAGGCGGTGATGATACTGACCACCACCGTCACGATAAACGGCTTTAGCCAACTCAGTCGACCTGCCGGCGCCTGCCAGCCGAGCGACGGGCCGTGACCAGGCGCGACGCCGGCCATCAGCACGGTCAGCGTGACGACCGCCACCTGGAAGCTCAGAATATGGCCCCACGCCAACTCCGTGGCACCAATCGGCTCACCGGGCAAACCGAGCCCGCGCCAGATGGGCAGCACCATTTGGTCGAATAACACCGGTGCGGCGAGCGCGACGATGACAATCGCGACCGTCGTCAACACCGCAAAGAGCGCGAAGCTCCAAGACTGCGGCGCCTGCGATGGCCGGCGAGGCGCTTGCTCCGGTCGCCGTTCAGGTGTGGCTGACGGGACCGGCGCACCGTGCTCGGGCGCAGCTGGCATCAACTCTTCCTCTGCATTTCGTCTCCTCGGAACTGGTCAAGCGGGCCGAAGCGCCTTAACCAACGGGTGCGTATAACAGATCTCAAGGTGGTGCACGGCACCGGGGCAGGGCGGACCACTATGCGACAGACGCTTCGCGACCTCTACTTCGGCAAGGAACGAACCGCAAAACTGTTCCGCTACGGCCTGCTTACCTTCGATATCGTGTCGATCCTGTTTTTTGTCGTCTCTTCGCTGCTGCCGGATGCGGCATGGATCTACGTCGTCGATTTCCTGATCGCCCTGGTCATTATCGCCGACGTCGCAACCCGCATCTGGATCGCCGAGCGACCGATGCAGACCAGCCTCAGTTTCGCCGTGCTGCTCGATGTCATCGTGATCCTTACCCTGCTGTTGCCAACCCTGGTCGAAAGCTTCCTTTTCCTGCGCGTGATGCGGGCCCTCAGGCTGCTGCGCACGTACCGTGTCCTGCAGGACTTGCGCGGCGAATTCGCCTATTTCCGCCGTAACGAGGATGTTATCTTGGCCGTCCTCAATCTCGGCGTGTTCGTATTTGTGATGACCGCGGTCGTCTACGTCCTGCAAAAGGACATCAACCCGCAGATCGGCAACTACATCGACGCGCTCTATTTCACGGTCACCGCCTTGACGACAACCGGATTCGGCGATGTCGTGATGCAGGGCAGCGCCGGCAAGATGCTCGCTGTCGTGATCATGGTCATCGGCGTCGCCTTGTTCCTGCGCATGGTACAGACGATCTTCCGGCCGAACCGCGTTCACCAAACCTGTTCTGGCTGTGGCCTCAATCGCCATGACGCCGACGCGGTGCACTGCAAGCACTGCGGCAAGGTGATGATGATCGAGACGGAGGGCCTGGACTAGTTTTTTTTGCACGAAGCCCTTATATCTGGGGGGTCGGACTCGTCCGACTATGGTGATAAACGGTCGTCATAATAAGCCATTCGGACCCGGGGGCAGTACCCGGCGCCTCCACCAAAGCGCGTTGATGGGCATTTCCCACTGTGCGCAGCGCGCTTTGGCGGGGGCGAAATAGGATCGACGAGGGTGTAAAAGGCGTGCTTTTGCCCGGCATGATACCGCCGTTATCGGGTCACTTTATAGTTGCAAACGACAACTATGCTGAGGCACCTGCCATCGCTG
>JBPCVZ010000341.1:0-2715 GCA_051010015.1 Hyphomicrobiaceae bacterium | reverse complement strand
TCGACACGCCCGATGCCACGTGGATCGTTCTCGCCCACCAGGCCGGCTCGAGCCGCGGCGAATACCGCACCATCGCGCCGCGCCTCAACAAGCTTGGTTTCAATGCGATCGCCATCGACCAGCGCTCCGGCAAGGCCTTCGGCGGCGTCCGCAACGAAACCGCGCAACGTGCCGCCGCGCGTGGCATTAGACGGAACTATGCATCCGCGCTGCCCGACATCAAAGCCGCCATCACGTTCGCTCGCAAACAGACAAAAGGCCGTGTCATCCTGTGGGGCAGCTCGTATTCCGCAGCCCTCGCCCTATGGATGGCCGGACAGGACGGCGCCCGCATCGACGCGGTCGTCTCGATGTCACCTGGCGAATATATCCGGGGACGTGGCATCGCGCGCGCCGCAGCCAAGATAAAGGTGCCGGTGCTCATCACGTCGCCAACCAGCGAACGGCGCAAGTGGCGCAAGATCTTCAAGGCCATACCAGGCGAACGCAAAGTCGGCTTCGCTCCGTCATCCGGCGGCCGCCACGGCTCGTCGGCGCTGATCCCGGCACGCAACAAATCATCGGATGCGTATTGGGCCGTCGTCGAAAAATTCCTCGCCGATCACGTCTCCTAGAACACGCCTGGCCAAATCGGAATCAAGCGGTCTTCTTGGCCTTCTTGACCTTCTCGATCGACTTGATCGGCGCCCGCGCCTTGCCGGAGCGCTCCGCGATCTGGCGATCCTGCGCAACAAGAAAATCCTCGATCGCCTGGTCGGGATCAAAGTGCTCGAGCACGTCGCCCGGCACCTTGCGGTTGGACGTCAGCGAGCCGTCTTCATAGTGCACATTGAACAGTGCAAATTCGTTGCGCGCCTTCGGTTTCATCCGAGCCATGGTCCATTCCCCCTTTTGCTTCCTTGCGAAGCAGCATGCGCGACGGCATCAATCGCCGCGTCTGCCAATTATTGTCATGCGCCGTGCAACAACGACCGGTGTCGTTGAGCAAAAATACGCCTCTGGGACCTGCCGCCTGCAGCCGGTTGAGTTCGCGCCACGGCTTAGGGTTGCTGGCCGAGCTGGCTTTCCCGTGCCACCCGCTCGACTTTGTCGTAGCCGCACTTGATCCGGTACTGAAACTCACCACCCTCATACGGCAGACAACGGAGCACCTCGCAGTTCTGGTTACCTTCGTGATGCCCGAGGCGACGCGGCGAAAACAGAAGCGATTCTCCAACTTTGTACTTGTGAGCAGGCATGAGGGGTCTCCTACGCGTTACAGTGTTATGGGTCCAAACCAGTGTCGACCGGCCTGGACAAGGTGAAATCTGCTAAACGGCCGCGCGCCGCGGTCCGTAGCCGCGACGATTTCTCCGCGAATTCCGGCTCGGCGCGTTGTCGTTGCTGGCCGGCCCGCGCTCGGCGATCGGCTTGCGGGACTTGCCGTTACCCTGGCTCTGGCCCTTGCCTCGCTGCGGCTTGGTCTTGCCGCCGATACGTTCGACCTTGCCGTCGGCTTTCACCGCGGACGCCGTTTCGGCTGGTTTCGGCGGCCGCTTCTTTTCCGGATTGCGCCGCGCCGGTCGGCGTCGGCCCCGCTTTGCCGCGCGCGCCTCGCGTTCCAGGTCCGCACGCGCAATCGGATCATAGCCGGTGCGCGGCCCATCCGGAACCGCCTCGCCATCACGATATGTCTCGGACGGGATCTTCTGCCGCGTAAGGCGCTCGATGCCGCGCAGGTATTTCAGCTCGCCATCATCGCAGAACGAGATTGCGCTGCCCGAGGCACCGGCCCGCGCCGTCCGCCCGATGCGGTGTACATACGCTTCCGGCACTTCCGGCAATTCGTAGTTCACGACGTGCGTCACGTCATCGATATCGATACCGCGCGCGGCGATGTCCGTTGCCACAAGCACCTGGATTTTCGCATCACGAAACGCCTCGAGCGCACGCTCGCGCTGCGGCTGGCTCTTGTTGCCGTGAATCGCAGCCACGCGCACGCCGCATACTTTGAGATGCTTCGCGAGACGATCGGCGCCATGCTTGGTCCGCGTAAAGACGAGCGTCCGCGACATATCCTGGTCGGCAATCAGTTTGGCCAGCAGATGCCGCTTCTGCGATGCGTTGATATGCACGACGCGCTGGCTGACGCGTTCCGCCGTCGACGCCACCGGCGCCACCGAAACACGCTCCGGATTGCGCAGGAAATCCTTGGCGAGGCGCGCAATCTGCTCCGGCATGGTCGCAGAGAATAGCAGCGTCTGACGTGCCTTCGGCAGCCGCCCGATGATCTGCCGGATCGGCTTCAGAAAGCCGAGGTCGAGCATCTGGTCGGCCTCGTCGAGCACCAGGATTTCGGCGTTTGCAACATTGGCCTGTCCGGTTGCCATGTGATCAAGCAGCCGGCCCGGCGTCGCCACCAGGACATCGACGCCGCCACGCAGCGCCTGGATTTGCGGGCGGTGCCCGACACCGCCGAACACCGTCGCAACGGTCAGGTTCAACTGCGCGCCGTACACGCGAAAACTCTCGCTGATCTGCGTCGCAAGCTCTCGCGTCGGAGACAGCACCAGCACCCGGCAGCCGTGCCGTTCGGCGCGTTTCGGTTCGGCGGCCAGGCGATGCAGGATCGGCAGGGCAAACGCGGCCGTCTTGCCGGTCCCGGTCTGCGCGATGCCGACAAGGTCACGACCTTGCAGGAGCGGCGGAATGGCTTGGGTTTGGATCGGCGTCGGG
>JBPCVZ010000340.1:0-3816 GCA_051010015.1 Hyphomicrobiaceae bacterium | reverse complement strand
TGTGTGGCACGCTGATCGGCTCCAAGCGGGGCAATTCTAGCAGTTGGCGCGCGGGATGCCAGCCCCGTTGCCGAATGCGCTGAACGGGCGGCTGGTGGCAGCGTCCGGCGGACTGGTCAACCGCTGTCGCCATCGCGGTCCTGGCGCATCTCGCCGTGCCCTTTGGACCTTGACTGTGTTCTGGCGGGTGCCGCCCATGACTGAACGCAACGCGACGGTTGCGGTGCCAGGATGCGGACGTAAACCGGACGGCCGGCGCCGAGGCGGCAACCCGGACCAGTCCAAGGAGTCTTGGGCGTTGCGTCACCCACAAGTGTCCCGGCACCCTAGTGCCCCGCCGAGAGCCTGGCCTTGCGCTCGGCCTCTTCCTTGAGGCCGCGGATGCGCTCGCGGTGCATGGTGTAGATGGCGGCCGCGACGATGATCGCCGCGCCGACGAAGACACGCGGGTCCGGCCACTCGTCGAAGATCAGGAATCCGAAGATCAGGGCATAGATCAGCCGCACATAATCGAGTGTCGCGATGGCGCTGGCTTCGCCGGCCTTGAACGCCTGGATGTTGCACAGCTGCCCGATCGACGAGACGGCGCCGATCGCGGCAACCATGGCAAGGTCGGAGAGCGTCGGCGTCTTCCAGAACCAGATGGTCGGCGGGATCATGAGAATGCCGACACCGATCGCCTGGTAGGACAGGATCGTCACCGGTTTGTCGACCTGGGCGATGGTGCGCATCAGGGTCATGACGACGGCGACGGCGGCGGCGCTGCCAACCGCCATCAGGGTGTAGATGTTGAGCGGTGCGCCTTCCTGCGGCCAGGCGATAATCAGAACACCCGCGAAGCCGGCGACCATCGCCCCCCAACGGCGCACGCCGACGATTTCGCCGAGGAAGATGATGGCGAGGATGCCAACGAAGAAGGTCTTGGCGAAGTTGAGCGTGGTCGCCTCGGCGAGCGGCAGGTTGATGATCGAGGTGAAGCCGAGCAGCATCGCGAGGAAGGCGACCGAGACGCGGATCGCCTGCAGGCCGGGCAGCGCCGTGACCAGTGATGCGGGAAAATGGCGAATAATCACCGGCGCCGCAAGCAGCAGCATCGTCAGCTGTCGAAAGAACAGAATTTCGGTGACATGCAGGGTTTGGCCGGTGAGCTTGATCAGCACGACCATGACCGCGAAGAATAGCGAGCCGAGAATGACCCAGATGCCGCCGCGAAAGTTACCCGGCAGCCGGCGCCACTTGACGGCGAATTCCGAGCGGGCACGGGCAAACGGCAGTCGCTTGACGAGTCCTGAGGTCGATAGGTCGATGGGCTGGTACCGGGTTCGAGGGGATCACGGCCCTATTCATAGAACTCGAAACGAGCGGCGGCCACCGCGAACGCGGACATGCGCTGTTGTGCCTTGGGAGAGCGAGCTGTGGGGGAAAGCGGACTGTCAGGTAAAGCGGTGTGTGGCGGTGAGGGCGCAGCATCGCGCACGTGATCGGGAAATGGCCCATAATCAGGGGATGCGCCTATTGGCAGCATTGAACAAAATCGGCCCGAGGCGCACGGCTTAGAGGGTCTTTCACTATCGAAAGTTGACCGCACTTGCGCGCTGTCACCCCGCCCCTGACGTTCTGGCCAGCAGCGCTTTGCGTTGCGATCGCGTTCGCGGGCGGGTTTGTCTTCAATCACTTTCATTTGCCGCTGGCGTTCATGCTCGGCGCGATCGCGGCAACCATGGTCGTGGCGCTGGCCGGCGTGCAGATCGCGCGACCGCATCGCCACGTGGTGACGCCGATGCGCGCCTCACTCGGGGTCCTGCTTGGCTCGGCGATCACGCCGGACCTGATCGACCGTGTCGGCGCGCTCGGTGCCGCCGCCGCGTTCGTGCCCGTGTTCGTGCTGGTTTCGACGATTGTCGGGACGCTTTACTACCGCCATCTCGCCGGTTTTCCGCGTGACGAGGCGTTTTTCTGCGCGGTTCCCGGCGGCCTCCACATGATGACGATTTATGCGGAAGAAGCCGGCGTCGATATCCGCCGCGTGGCCTTGGCGC
The DNA here is from genome assembly GCA_051010015.1 of Hyphomicrobiaceae bacterium. Lineage (GTDB taxonomy): Bacteria > Pseudomonadota > Alphaproteobacteria > Rhizobiales > Hyphomicrobiaceae > CAJQQK01. The sequence continues at coordinate 1,777 of JBPCVZ010000340.1, read as the reverse complement.
ACGCCTTGCGGATCACGTTCGTGGTGCTGATGGCGCCGTTTGCGGTCGGCTTCCTGACGACGATGCCGGCGATCAACGTGACCGATGCGTCGGTTTCGATCACCGCGTTGCCGATAAAGGACTTTCTGCTGCTGGTGGCGGCCGGCGTGGTTGGCTGGGCGATCGGCCGGCGCACCGGCATGCCCGGCGGCCAGATGATCGGGCCGATGCTGGCAAGTGCGGCCCTGCATATTACCGGCATCACCGCCGCCAAGCCGCCGGTCGAGATCATCATCCTGTCGCAGGTCATCATTGGCGCGAGCATTGGCGCGCGCTATGTCGGCACGACGCTCGCGGTCGTTGGCCAGGCGATCGTGCTGGCGTTCGGCTACGTCGCTATCACACTCGCGATTGCAACCGCGTTCGCGGGCACGCTGCATTTGATATTTGATCTTCCTGTCATCACGGGAATGCTATCGTTTGCGCCGGGCGGCATGTCCGAGATCGGGCTGATCGCGCTGGCGCTCGGGCTCGATGTCGGGTTTGTCGCGACGATCCAGGTTTCCCGTTCGCTGACCATCGCGTTCTTTGCACCCGTCGCCTATCGCCGTGTCGAAAGTTTCCTGAAAGATTGATGATGCGGAGTGCAGACGTTCGATATCGGTTTGGGCGGGGTCTGACGGTTGAGGCTGGGTGGGGCCGGTGAGCGCGATCGAAGATGATATCGATCCACGGATTACGCCGCTGCGCCGGTTCATGATCCTGCTCGTCATCATCATCGCGACGACGCTCTACGGCACGACGATCCTGGTGGTCTCGACGATCCTGCCGCAGATGCGCGGTACGTTCTCGGCGACGGCGGACGAAATCTCCTGGGTCATGACCTTCAATATCCTGGCAACCGCCATCATGACGCCGATGTCGGGCTGGCTGGCGGCGCGGTTCGGCACGCGCAACGTCATGGTCTCGTGCCTCGCCGGCTTCACGATATCGACGTTCATGTGCGGCTACGCCTCGTCGCTCGAAGGGATCGTGTTCTGGCGGATCATGCAGGGGGCGTGCGGGGCGCCGACGACACCGCTGGCGCAATCGATCATGATGGCGGTGTTTCCCAGGCGCCAGCATTCGATGGTGCTCGGCATCTTCGGGTTCGGCGTCGTCGTGGGGCCCATCGTCGGGCCGCCGCTCGGCGGTCACATGGCCGAGATCCTGACCTGGCGCTGGGCCTTCTACGCGCTCGTGCCGGTTGGCGTCATCGCGACGGCGGGGCTGTGGCTGGCGCTGCTGCCGGACGACGACAAGCGGCGCAACGTCAGGCTGGACTGGACCGGATTCATCGCGCTGTCGATCGCGATCGGGTGCATGCAGCTGATCCTGTCGCGCGGCCAGCGGCTCGACTGGTACGACTCGACCGAGATCATCGTCGAGACACTGATCGGGGTGATCGCGTTCTGGATCTTCGCGGCGCACAGCCTGACGGCCAAGGCACCGTTCCTCAATCCCGCGCACCTGCTCAATCGCAACTACAGCCTCGGCATCCTGATCGTGACGATCTACGGCATGCTCAATTTCACGCCGATGGTGCTGCTGCCGCCGCTATTGCGCGAGTACGCCGGGTTCCCCGATGCGGTGATCGGCTTCATTATCGCGGGGCGCGGGCTCGGCGGCTGCATCGGCTTCCTGATCGCGGGCTTTTCCAGTCGGATCGACCCGCGCGTGAGCATGACGATCGGGTTCGGGATGCTGTTTACCGCCGGCATCTGGCTGATGCACATCGACCTCAACGTGACGGTGGCGT
>JBPCVZ010000339.1:0-5556 GCA_051010015.1 Hyphomicrobiaceae bacterium | reverse complement strand
AAGAACGTTGCAACCGAAATGGCGTTGCACGTGCTTGCCTACAATCTGACCAGAGTGATGAACATCATCGGCATCAAACCGCTGATAGCCGCCATTCGTGCTTAGGCACGCCTCGATCACCGTGCATCGCGGCAACGAGGCGCCACAAACGTCGCCCAGATCAAACAGCAAAGCCACAAGCAGGCAAAATCAATAAACGCAATCAACTATCGCCGATAATCGAGCCGTCCGAACCAATTGCTCGTTTCCACACAACCAAGACCCGTTGCTGTCGTTTTGCATTGCCTAACTTTTCTCGCGTGCATGACCGCTGCTGGTTGAAGCGGACATGCATCGCAGTCGAGGATGAGGATTGGTGCCGCGCCGACACATGGACCAGCTCGCTCGCCACACGGTGGCGAAGATCAAATAAGAGACTTTCGTTGAGCGGGCTAGCGAACGAGTGCTGACTTTGTCAGCCAGGTTGAAGCACCTCTAACAACGGACCTCACAAATGCCCATTGCAACTCCTTTTCGGTTGGACCAGTGAACGAGCCTGCTTCCGCGGAAGCATTATCAGGAATCTCATCTTCGCCAAGCAAATGGGGATCTAATTGAGGGCACCTTTCGACAGAACCCTTTTCCGAGGATCGTCCGCTCCATTGTCAGCTCTAAGCGCCGTTTGTTGGGTGCCTACCATCGGCAGGGATGAGTCGCTCGTCAAATCCAGCGTGTCCGTATTCACTCGTTGCACGTGCCCAGTGCTCATGGGGTTGCCGCGCCAGGTGAAGCTGTTGCCGAGCCATGCCGCAAGCCATAGAAAGGGCAGCGCAACATCTCTGGCCATCCATGCCAGCGGTGACCACCATGCGCAGCGCCAACCTGCTGCAGTTGCCAATGTTCCCTCTGCCCCATACCAAATGACGCAGAATGAGCCCATTAGAATAGCCCCATCCAGGCCAAGGCTGTCGGCTGCAATGGCGACGGCCATCAAGGGCAACAGAATTCCTGTGAGGAGCTCTGGCACGAAGTAGGCTGGAAATGCTGCGCGGCGTAGCTTGGCCCAGCGAAGCTGACGGTCCCAGACCTGCATCGCAGATCGCGAACCCAGTGGCTGCTCGAAGGGACGGTCGACCAATCGAACCCGCAAACTTTGGCCGCGCACGACCTTGGTCGCTGCAGCATCCTCCGCTGCTTCATTGCCCAGGGCGACGATGCCGCCGGCGGCTTCTAAATCCGCGCGCCGCCAAAGCATTGTCTTACCTTGGGCAAAGCCGAGACCGACACTGTCCGCCGCATACTGCCAGCGCGCCTGGTAGGTGTTGAGGAAGGCGCATTCCAGTTCCGCCCAGAAGCCCTCCGGCCTGCTTCCAATTGCTGGAGAGCACACGATTCCCGTGCCTGGCCGCCAACCAATGAGCAGCCGTGCCAGGTAGTCCGTCGGCATGAGCACATTGCTATCGGCGATCACGATCCAGTCGTGATGCGCGGCATGCCAACCCTTGATGAGATTGTTCAACTTTGGATTGGCCGTGCCGCCGTCGTCACCGACGAGAAGCCGAGCCTTTATGTCGGGATAGGCTGCCATCAGATCACGTATTGCCGGCACGGCTTGATCGTCCGCGTCAGCGCAGCAGAAGATGAGCTCATAGTCCGGATGATCGAGGCAAAAGCTTGAGCCGAGCGTCTCCTTGTCGTACTGGTCGAGGCCTCGAACGGGCCGCACGATGGATACCGATCGCCGATCTGCAGGGATTTCCTGGTCGACGTGAGATGTGCGGCAGCGCCTCATCGACAGCAGGGCAGTCAAAAGATGCATGGTCATCGCCAGGCCGACAAATATGAGCGACGCGTTTTCGAGAAGGCGCACGACGTTTCTCCAGCTAGGCCAAGGCAGTTCTTCGAACAAGGCAGGTTGGCCCGTCTCAGACATGGGGCATCATCTGAAATGCGCCTGGTGCGCTGACAACCAGCCACCGGTGATCGCAGCCGGACTCGTGACTGGTTGCGTGCTGCTCAAATGTCCTTCGCATGAACAACACACACGAAGGTTCCTTTCGACACCCTGGCGTACACGCGTCCTGCGGCATCGTGGATCCGCGAGCGATAGGAGTCGAATGCCCTCAAGAGATCGGCCTCGGACTCCGGTTGGTCCTGGCTGAGGCCTTGAAGGGCGGCAAACTCGACGAAGAATGAAATCTCAAGAGCACCGTCATGCCCCCAAAATCGCACACTCTGCCTTGTTTTATCGATGCTGCGGCTTGGGTTTGGAAATTCTAGAGACATTGCATTGCGCCCAGCAAAATGCGCAAGAAATGCGCGAATTTCGACAGATTGTGACAACGCCTATTGCTAAACGCTTCGGTTGCAAACGCAAGCCCACCAAGACGGATAGTTTTCTGCCTGCACTATCGCCTGTCCGACGAAAATGGCGACATTCATGCTGCAGAGCGGTGAGACGCCCGACGGGAGAAGGGGCGTCACGCTCAAGGGTGATCTTCACCGAAACGCTGGGCCATGAGACCATAGAGTTAGTGAATAACGGTTACCACAAGTAACAGGGCGAACGCGATGCAGTACGAAGCTTGGCAAAACAAGCGCCGATCCGATGCATCGAGATGCGGCACGAATATTTCCATCTGAATTGGTCTCCAATTCTCCTCCCAGATAGTTCTCCGCATCGGAAAGCTGGACGACCATTGTAAGTTTACGCCGGTTGCTTAGTGGACTCATGCCAACATCAGAATGCCAGTCAAAGAACGCGCTAGACTCGGCATCGTACCATGCAACTTGCATCCGCTCGGAGAAATGATCGAGTTTGAAATCGAAGTGCTCTCGATTTGACTTGGCAAACGCCTCAAGCAAGCGGCTGAATATCCAGCTAGCCGCCCCTTCTTCGTTAATCCAACTCGTTTGGGCCAATCGCACCGCATCAGATTGCTTCGAACCGGTCAGTGCGGCGTCGTGAAAGATGCCGGCATGCGCAATAGCGACGATTTGCCGACACTCATCGGACGAGAAAAGATCGATGAGTTGAAGTGGCTTAAGCACTCTGGTGGTTCCTACTGAAAAGATGTCATTTTGGGCACACTTGTATTCGACCGTACAAAGCGCCAAGTAAAAAGTTCGAATTTGGCCAGTTGATGGGCCGTTTGTCCCGACGCGGTTCGGGCGCTCGATCTTAAACCAGCAAAATCGAGAGACTTTTTGGTCATCGGTCGCGAACGTTCGCGGCCGAGGCTGTCACTCATCTATAGGACGATCTATGAACAAGGGTACCGTGAAATTCTACAACAGCCAAAAGGGTTTTGGCTTCATCGCGCCAGTTGACGGTGGTGCCGATGTCTTCATCCACGCAACGGCGCTTGAGCGGGCAGGCCTACACGGCCTTTCTGAGGGACAAACCGTTTCGTTTGATACCGAAAAGGATGCGCGTTCTGGCAAGACGGCGGTTGCTAACGTTGAGCTCGCGTAGCCGGCAGCTTGGCCGGGCGCGAGACGCCCGGTCACACGACTTTGCTTTCGACGCAATGAGGCGGATATGGACGGCTTGAGACGAATGCAGCTTCTCCTCAGCGAGATCTCGGACCTACTGAAGGAACCGACGAAAGGTAACCGCAGCGCCGCGATCAAGAAACTCGATGACGTGACAACGATCAGTTCGACCTTGTCTCTCACCCTTCGCGTCGCACGCTAGATTGAGCCTGCTTTGGTGACATGCACGTGTAGCGAATTCGCGAGTTCATAGCGCCAGCACTAACAGCGGGACGAGGACAAATGGTCAACAAATCAAAGCGCGGTACAAAGCTGAAGTGCCAAAACGAAGACTGCGCCCTGCCGTTTTACGACCTGAACGTTGACCAGCCCGACTGTCCAACCTGCGGCACAGGATACGATCACGAAGCGTCAAAAGAACTGGTGGGCGCTGCTTCCAGTCATCACCGACGCCGGCAGGCCCCGGTGTTCGAGATCGTGGCTCCAGAAGAACCCATCGAAACCACGAGCCCGACAGACGACGACGGAGCTTCCGACCAGATCCTGGATATCGATGATGATGAAACGGTCGATACGTCCGATCGGGCCGAGGGCAGTTTGGCCAACTGATCTATCTACTTTTTGGCCAGGATCAATTTGGCGCAACTGCGTGCCAAACCACTGCTCGCCTCTTTGACACCTGGTATCTTGGTCCATCCCGCTGAATTCACGAATTCCGCGTGTTTCCAATCTTCCGTTTTCTCCAATAGTACGCGTTGTTTTAGTGCGTCGGAACTTGATTCGAAATTGGCATGGCAGATGGGTGCGAGGGCAGAAATGACGGCCAAGTTGGACCTATCCCGCGCCGCGCTTTCAGATTTGCTGCTTGTTACCCAACCGCCAACTGTGAAGCCAAGCAAAGTTGTCAGGATGGCACCACCGACTGCACCTGCGAGAACCGGTTTTAGATAAGCTTTGACGGTCATACGAGTTAGTCTCCGAAGTCCAATTTTTGATCGTCCGATTCAATCGGAAAACTGGTCAGGCAAGCTGAACGGCAGAAATCGTCAGTTGCTTGAAACGACGTAGATTATGCCGCCAACCGATACGATCCACCAGGTTACGGCAAGAGTGGCGACGATCCTCCCGGTCCAAATTCGACGTTGGCGCTGTTCCAGTGTTTCGCGGACGTATGTCATCTGGGCCTCTCGCGCGCTAAGCGCTCAGTTGGCCGGACGACATCAACGAATACTCTGGCGGAAGACGAACGACATTCGCCCAACACCAGTTGCATTCCAATCTGTCAGAAGCACTCTCAATGAAGAAAGCGTCGATCAAGGTCGTTCGGCCATATTGTTCGGATTTGCCAGAGAAGACGACCGTTCAGGGCGATTTTTCGCTCTCAATGCGATCGTTATATCAGCAGTGCCTGCCGAGCATTCGATCGCGAAAAAGGATGCATGTCATCCAAATGGACAATGCATCGACGTCCGAGACAGTGCCCTACTATTGTGAGATTGGCAAGCTTCTTTGTTACGACCTTGGCACTTTGCAAACGTATTATTGCCGTTCAGTGATGAAAAACGGCAAAAAAGAATTTAATCCGGTTCTCTTGGAAAAAACGTGCTATTCTTTCAATTGTTCGAATTGTTTGCTGACACGACGATCAAAGCCTTCGGAATGTACGTGTGGGCAAAGTCTACCCAGCAGTCGCGCACCAGCTACGGCCTTCGAGAGAAAACGCTCGTCCTTAGGCAAACGCGGAAATGTCGTCGAGGCAAATTTGACCTTGCATAACGGGTAGCGGAATACGTGCAGCGTTGGCACGTAGGCGTTCGTCTCGCCAGCAATGATGATGGACGTTCTCGATCGCGACATCGACGAGTTGTTTCATTACGAGTGCGCCAAACGCTGGTTGCGTCGGTTTGAACAGAAGCCACGTCACCAGAGGAACCCGAATGACAGAGATCTTACGACTTGTCGTGTCGAGGTCTGGAGTGCTGGGTCTTGCGCTTGCGATGTGTTGGGGTGGACCTGCAATTGCAACAGACGACAAACCGCCTATGCCGATCAATGCCAAGGCGAAGGCCTACGGCAGCGGCT
>JBPCVZ010000338.1:0-13010 GCA_051010015.1 Hyphomicrobiaceae bacterium | reverse complement strand
TCGACGCTACCGCCGACGCGCGTTTCGAACCTCTCCGTCATGAATCGGCACGACAAGCGGTTTGCCGGCGCATTCGGGCCTCGGCGATGCAGGTTTAGTGCCGGGATCGCACAGGGCCCTGCCGGATCATCAATCACAGGCGTCGCCAGCAGTGCCTCGAGCGGGCACGGCAGCGCCCGACTGGATGTGTCGACGTTGAAGAGCGCGAGGTCCTGAGAGGTTAACGGGCGAACCCGGCAACCGGCAATTTGGCCGCACCGAATGGCAATTTCGAAACGATTGTCCCAACTCAGCGGGCGACCGAGATCGGTTTCGATCGTCGGCAAAGTGGCGCGGCGCGGCTCCCGGAAGATCATGACACCTGCTTGCTCAGCCGGCGAAACAATACAATTGGCAAGCGTCGCCCCGGCAAAATCGTCGCGTTGCATATCGTCCCAAAGCCGCTCGGCACGCATCAAACGGACAGGCTCCGCCACGCCGCCGACCGCCGGCAGAACGCGCAGCAGGATCCGAATGGCAATCTCATCGGCGAGCGCCTCTTGTCGCCATGGCCAGACAAAGACGCCCGCGGCGCTCAGCAGTGGACTTGTCAGTCGCGGCGTTAACCATGTGTCCACCTGCGCCTCGAGCGCACGCCGCGCCCGCGCCAGCCGCCGTGCGGACAGCGCCAGGTGGGCACCGTCGAGCCCAAGCTGGCGGGCGGCAGGCAAGGAGGTACGCAGGCGACTGCGCTCGAAATGGGGATCGGCGTTGCTCGGATCCTCGACCCAGGACGACCCAAAGACCGCGAGAGAGGCCAGCAGCCGAGACTTTGGCACGTTGAGCAAGGGTCTCAGGATCGAGATATCCTCGCGCCGGGTGACCGGCAAGATGGACGCCAGGCCGTCGACGCCGGCGCCACGCGCCAGCCGCATCAAGAAGGTCTCAGCCAGATCGTCGCGATGATGTGCGGTGACGAGGGCCGCCCGGCGCGGGTCGGCCGCCGCCTCCCGGACATGCGCGAACATCAAACCGTATCGCGCGTCTCGGGCGGCGGCCTGCACCCCGGACACCGGTTTGTCACCATGCCAAGTGAGAACCGTTGCCGGCAGGCCAAGCTCCGCGGCCTGCGCTGCTACGGCCTGCGCCTCACGCGCCGCTTCCGGCCGCAAGCCGTGGTCGACGGTCAAAACAGCAACCCGGGGCCCGTCGCTCCGTGAGGCGCGCCAACCGGCAACAAGATGCATCAAGGCCGTGCTATCGGCACCGCCGGATACGGCGAGAAACACGTCCGCATAGTTGATAAGCGAGCGGAAAAGGTCATCGCCCTCGGTCTTCTCGATCGGATCTTTGTCGTGCTTGGCCATATCGCGGCCAATCTGACGTTCTAGCCGGTGCAGCGCAACCGTCGCTTTTCAGCCGTGGCACGCGCCAGTACCCCTTGCGGCGCATTGGGGAAGCGCGCATGCAGTTCGTTGAGTGACGAGCAGGCTGCCGAAGTCTGGCTCAGCTTGCCAAGCGACAGCGCCAGTTTGAGGAGGCTGTCCGGGCCCTTGTTGCCGTCGCCGTACTTCTCGTAGCCCTTCAGGAATGCCACCGCCGCCTTCTTGTAGGCGCCGCGAACATAATGCGTTTCGCCGATCCAATATTGGGCGTTGCCCGTCAATGGTGTATTGGGATAGCGCGCGATAAACTCGCGAAAAGCGGTCAGCGCGGCACCGTAATCCTGCTGCAACAGATAGCCGTAGGCGTTTTGATATTCCGTTTCCGGGTCGTCCGTGACCGGCGCGAGGGGCACGCCGGCCGGCGGCACAGGTTGCGCCAGGCGCGCAATGGCGTCTCCTTGCGGTGCGGGCCTGCCCGGCGGCGGCTGTCCCGTGCCCGGGTAAACGGTACCCGGCAGCAATTCACCCTGCGTCACGGTGCCGGGCGCCTGCCCTGGTGTCGCGAACAGCCCCTGGTTGGCATTCGGGTTGGACTGCGGTTCGATCCTCGGTGACACGGTTGTCGAGCCGGCCCAGCCCGGCGCCGCGGCGACGGTACCAGGCGTCGGCGAAGCCGTTGGCGACGGAGTCGTCGGCCGCGCGATCCCGGACGGTGCACGTTTGTCGGGCAAGGGCCGCCGCGCGCGCGTCGACTCGGGTAGGATCAATGCCGGCCGACCGGACAGCCTGGAGCTGTCTGCGGACAACCCGCGGATTTCGCCTTCGAGCGCTGCTATTTGATGGGCGCCAGGCGGCGGCGCATCCCGAAACGGAAACTGCGGTGCCGTCGCGGTCGCCGCCGGCGCAACGGTGGACGACAGCGATCGCATCGTCGCAATCCGAACCTGGAGATCAATCAGCCGCTCCTCGATCTCCGCGGCACGATCGGCCACGGGCCGCTGCGGCACAGCTGGCGAAGGTGCAGCCGCCTGCGGTACCGTTGCCGGTCGGGCAACGCTATTGGCCGGGGCCTGCTGCGTCTGCGCCGCCAATGGCTTGGCAAACGGGCAAAACGCGATCAGCGCGAAGACGAGGCGCACAGAATAGATCATTGGCTTTGCTTCGGTTCGTGGTTCAACCAGCCGGATGCCACGCTCGTCGCGGCACCGGACCTTCGTTGGTTACTTACCTATCCGATACCATCAACCGGGGCGCAACATGGCGTCACGCACATCATGGCCGGCGTGGCGATCTTGCCGCAGATCTGATTTGGCGAAGGCAATCCAAGTCGGCCCGCCGAGTCGACGTTGTCACCGAAACGAGTACTATTGCGCAGATGCCGTCTGGTCCGGCAACCGTATTTCAGTCACGACGCGGCGGTTCTGAGCCGCACAGGTCCGCACCTGGCAGATCGCGATGGGCTGCGCCTTGCCATGGCTGAACACGTTCAGGCGCTTGGCCGAGACGCCGTAGCGAATCAGCTGCCTGCGCACGGCGACGGCGCGATCGTGCGACAGCCGCATATTGCGCCGCGTCGAGCCGTCATCGTCGGCATGACCGACGACACGCACCTTGATGTTGGACTGCAATCGCAGCCAACGCGCCTGTTTTTTCAGGACATTGCGGGCACGTCTACTCAGGCGTGCCGTACCCTCGTCGAAAAACACACGATCTCCAGCGGCCTCGATCAGGGCCTCGCGAATGTTTGATGGATCGGGCGAAACCACCGTCTGCCATCCGGCGACCGGGTCCTGCAACTCCTCGTGATCCGCCTTGGCGCCTTTACTCGGTGGCACGCCAAGCCCACGACGACCGGTGCCCGGTGACAGTTGCTGACGAATCAGCGCCAGTTCGCGCTTGCCATCGGCCGCAGCATGCGTTTGCGGATAGTCCTGAACGAGGTCGCGCAGCTGCTGCTCTGCAGCACCGTTGTTGCCCTCACGGATCGATTGCCGGGCGGTGGCCAGCAGGCGGCTTGCCCGTGCCTCGATCTGACGACGCCACGGCAAGATTTCGCGCGGCAACTGCAGACCGGCCGAGCCTGAGTTCGAGACACCATCTGCCGCGCCGGCGACCGGCGCGCACAGGGTGATACCTAGCGTTGCAGCACAAATAGCAGCAAGCGACGTTGCTCGTAGCTGCGATCCCTCTCGCAGAAACATGTGAGCCCCCTTCACAAATAATTTCGGGGTAACTATTAGACCACACTAAGGCAGAACTGTGTTGCCGTCGCCATGAAAATGACGGCGCCGGAAAAAACCTAAAAGATCAATCGAATCAGTTGCATAGACCATCGTCGCCTGGGGAAAACCGGGCGACGGTCAGGATGCGCCGCCACGATTGTTGAGAATCGTCTGGGCCCGGCGATTCTGTGACCAGCAGGAAATATCGTTACACACAGCAACCGGCCGCTCCTTGCCGAACGAGATCGTCCGGACGCGACGGGAATCAACACCGCTGCGCGACAGGAAATTACGAACGGACTGGGCCCGGCGGGCACCGAGCGCGATGTTGTATTCGCGCGTTCCGCGCTCGTCGGCGTGGCCCTCGATCGTGATCGTGTATTTCGGGTATTGGCCAAGCCAGCGTGCCTGCTTAGTCAGCGTCTGCTGTGCTTCCGGCGTCAGATCGGTACTGTCAGTCGTGAAGTAGACAATGTCACCGACATTCTGCGAGAAGTCGCGGCGTGTGCCCGGTTTCGCCGGCGCACCACCGCCATTGGCGTTGAGGCGGGCGCTGTCACCGTCGAGCTTCTTCGATGAGGACGAGCAGGCGGCAAGAACCAAAGTAAGGCTCAGAACGGTGATTTTTGCCAGGCTCGAAACGGCCCGACCGCTATTGCGATCTGTCATGCGAAACATCCCGTCAATCGTGCATCGGCTAAGCGTGCCACGGAATGCGATCCACACACCCTCGATCACGCTGTCGTTACCCCTACCCGCTCTTTTGTCTGCGCAAAATATGGCGTCGGATTGTCCGAATAATCCCATTTTGCGGACATGTTGGTTCAAGACCAAGGCATGCGGGAGCGTTGGGTCTCAAGTTCAGCACAAAGGCACGCACGCGCCAATGGCTCGCAGGGCATGATGCCCAGAAAAACGAAAACCGCCTGGCGCGATGCGACAGAGCGGTCTTCGAAGAGACAAACATGAACCCGGAAGAAACGGGCTCACAGCCTTTTACTGAGCAGCGCGCTCAACTTTAACGTCTGCGCCAAGTTTCATTGGCTCGTGACGTACTTCTTTGCGGCATGCCCCCAGAGCAACTGCTGCAATAACCGTAGCAAGAACGATAGCGCTCTTCATGGTCTTCTCTCCTAGTTGTGTCCAAGGCACGCTGAACAGCAGATATAGACATCCCCCCCAACCAGGCGTGTCGGCTGTGAGACGTGTTCAGCTATTACCTATCTTGGGGTACTGTTGAAGCGATCCGGATTCAATCACAGACCATTCGGCCGCTCTGGAATCCGTCGATCTTGGTGCGAAAATATCACTGAAACCAAAACGTATACCACAGTCGTCTTTGGGCGTTGTTTTGGGCCGCCGGAGCATAAGCCTACTGCCCAAAAACACGCCCTAATGTCATCTATTTTTCATTTTTAGTACAATGCGTTATGCGCTTTTAGCGATCGTAGTCCAAAGTCCCGATTTGGCAAGAAAATCGGCCACACGTCAGCCCAAGAGCGGCGACCAGGCCGGATCCGAGGCAAATGAGGGCGTTGGCACACGACGCTCATTATATCCTGTTAAATCAATGGAATAGATGCTCGGTCCACCTTTTGCACCGGGACGGTCCCGGAAGAACATCAGAACCCGTCCATTCGGTGCCCACGTCGGACCTTCATTATGGAAACCTTCCGTTAAGATTCGTTCTCCACTGCCGTCCGGTTTGATGACTCCAATTAAGAATCGACCAGCGTACTGCTTGGTGAACGCGATATAATCTCCGCGCGGCGACCACACCGGTGTCGAGTAGCGACCGGGACCCCGGCTGATTCTCCGCGCACCGGCGCCGTTGGCACCCATCGTATAGAGTTGTTGTGTGCCTTCGCGGTCTGATTCGAAGACGATCTGGCGGCCGTCCGGCGCATAGCAGGGGCCCGTATCGATCGAACTGGCCTGCGTCAGCTGGCGTGTCTGGCGGCTCTGCAGATCAAGCTCGACGAGACTTGAGGCGCCACCCTGTTGAAAACTCATCACGATGCGGCGGCCGTCAGGCGCGAATCGCGGCGCGAACGTCATGCCCGGGAAATCGCCGACGATCTGGCGCTGGCCGGTGGCAAGGTCCATCATCTGGACGCGCGGCTGGCCGTTAACGTAGGACATGTAGGTGATGCGCTGGCTGCGCGGACTGAAGCGCGGCGTCAGCACCAGTTCACGGCCATTGCTTAGCAAGCGGACGTTGTGGCCGTCCTGATCCATGATCGCCAGCCGCTTCTGGCGGCGATCCTTGGGGCCGGTCTCGTCGATGAAAACGATGCGGGTGTCGAAGTAGCCTTTTTCGAGCGTCAGTTTCTCGTAGATCTGGTCGGCGATGATGTGGCCGAGGCGGCGCCAGCCTTGCGGGCTGGTCGCAAAATGTTGCGCCGTCAGGGATTTGCCAAGGACAACGTCCCAGAGGCGGAATTCGGCGCGGAAGCGTCCATCTCTGAGGCGCGTTGTGTTGCCAACGACCAGCGCCTCGGCGCCGACTGCGCGCCAGTCCGCGAACCGCGGTGCGCGTTTGAGGGAATTGATCTGCTCGATGAACGCCGTCGGGTCGAGCGGCCGGAACAGGCCGGAGCGCTCGAGATCGGCCTGCACGATATCGGAGATCGCCTTGGCCAAGCGCGGGTCTTCGCCAAGGAATGGTGGAATTGCGATCGGGCGCGGGCGCAGGTTGGCCTCGTCGACGGTCACCCGGGTTTGGGCGGCGGCCGGCGTAAATGCACTGCCTGCGAGCAGACCGGCGCCGCCGATCGCTGCGGCGCCCAGCCCCGCGCCAAGTGCCTGGCGGCGGGTCAGCTCAAGTTGCTGCGATTGATTTGCGTCAGCTTTCGCGTCACGCATTTGTGTCCTGCCTTGTTGTGCATTCGGTTCGTTGCCAAGATCGAAACGGCACGTCCCTAGAACATCTTCTGCGGGTCAAACGTGACCACCATATGGTCCCAGCCGCCCTTGTAGAACTGCTTTGGAAGCTTGTAAGGCTCGCATTGAACCAAAGCGCGCATGGCGTTATTCGCGGCATCCTGAAATATCGCGCCCCTGCCGCGGCTGACGACCCTTGGTTGGCCGTCAAGGCGACCGTCGGGCCGAAGCCTGATTTCAATATCAATTACAATGCGATCGATCCCTTCGAGACCGCTGTTTATGTTCCAACAGCGTGCAACCTCCCGCTTCATGATCGAGCCAAGCAGCGAGGCCTGACTCGCCGTCAGGCGCGTATCGCGCCCCTCCGGCGCGCCGGCCTGTGCGCCGCGTGGCAGTTTGCGGTCGGTGTTCGGATCCGGCGAACCGGCCAGAGGTGCCTTGGAATCCGGCACCTTGTTGAGCAGGGCGGCCATGCGCCCTTCAAAGGATTGCTTCTTTTTGCGCTCGCGCTCGCGGCGACGTTTCTCGGCCAGTCGGCGTGCACGCTTGTTCGCCTCGCGCTTTTTGCGCCGCTTTTCAGCTTCGCGCTTCTTGCGCTTTGCTTCAGCGGCCTTGCGTTTGCGCTCGGCCTCTTTTTTGGCTTTCTTCCTGCGTGCTTCTTCGTTCTTTTTCTTCTCGGCCTCGGCCTTTTTCTTCTTTTCCTCTTCGGCAGCCTTCTTCAAGGCGAGCTCGGCCGCCGCCTTTTCCGCTGCCTTCTGCTTTTCCGCCGCCGCTTCCTTGGCCGCCTTTGCGGCCAGTTCCTCAAGCGTCGGCCCGGCCGGCTTCGGCGGTTCCAATGATGCAAGCTTCTTGGCGATATCATCGGGCGTCGGCGGCGGCTCGGCCGAAGGCGGCGGCTGCACGGTCTTGATAACCGGCTTCTTCGCGGCCTTCTTGACCGGCGCCTTCTCAACCTGCTTGGCGGCGCGCGTCTTGAGTTTTTTCGATGACCGGTCGCCCTTGGTCAGGCGCACCAGATCATCATCCGTGATCAGCGCGACCTCGACCGGTTCGGCATCCGGAATCTTGAGCGGCGGCGTCGCCTGGAAACTGATCAGCGCCCAGCCGAGCAGCATCACGTGCGCCGTCAGCGATATCGTGAGGCCGACATACAAAACGGTTCCCCTTATCCTCCCGTCTCGACCTGCGTGACGAGCGACAGCTTGCGGAACCCGGCGTCGCGAATCTGTGCCATCACGCGTGCCACCGTACCATAGGGCACGCTCTTGTCGCCACGCACGAATATCGGCTGTTCGGTGCCGCCGCGCGCC
The DNA here is from genome assembly GCA_051010015.1 of Hyphomicrobiaceae bacterium. GTDB lineage: Bacteria > Pseudomonadota > Alphaproteobacteria > Rhizobiales > Hyphomicrobiaceae > CAJQQK01. The sequence goes on along the minus strand of JBPCVZ010000338.1, from coordinate 5,228 downwards.
TTGGCGATGGCCTTCAATTTCGGCGTCAGGGCGGCCAGCTCCATCGTCGACTTCTGTTCGTCACCGAGATAGATCTTGCCGTCCTGGGCGACGGAGACAACGATCGGTTCGCTCTTTTGCGCCTGCAGTTGCTTGCCCTTGGCGGCCGGCAACTCGAGCGGTACACCGGCGGTGAGCAGTGGCGCTGCGACCATGAAGATGATCAGCAGGACGAGCATCACGTCGACGAACGGCGTGACATTGATTTCACTCATCGGCGGGTGGCCGCCGCGGCGGTGACGCCGGCTCTTGCCACCTCCCTGTCGCGTACTCATTCCCATGGTGCGTTAGCTCCCATTGCCGCCGGGTCAGCCCCCGGAGCTGCTGTCGATCTGACGCGAAACGATCGCCGCAAACTCGTCCGCGAACGCCTCCAGGCGCTGGCTGAGGCGGGCTGCATCGGCGGAATACTTGTTGTAGAAGATCACCGCCGGAATGGCAGCAACAAGGCCGATGGCCGTTGCCAATAGCGCCTCGGCGATACCCGGTGCGACAACCGCCAGCGATGTGTTCTTCGAAACGGCGATGGCCTGGAAACTGTTCATGATGCCCCAGACGGTGCCGAACAGCCCGACGAAGGGCGCCGTCGAGCCAACGGTGGCCAGAAACAGCAGGCGCCGTTCGAGGCGCTCCATTTCCCGGCTGATCGTGACGTCCATGACCTTTTCGACGCGTAGCTGAATGCCGCCGAACGCACGCGAACTCTCGACCGAGCGCTTCCATTCGCGCATGGCCGCCACGAACAGCGCCGCCATCGAGATATTGCGCTCACGCGAGAGGCCCGCATAGAGTTCTTCGAGTGACTGGCCCGACCAGAATAACCCTTCGAAGTCATCAGCTTCCCGGCGCGCGCGACGGAAAGCGAAGGACTTTTCGATCACGATCGCCCAACACAGCACCGACGCCAGAAGCAGCCCAACCATCACCGCTTGCACAACGATATGGGCTTCCAGAAACAACTCCAGGAACGACATGCCGCCGGCTTCCGATGCCAGCGCGCCGCTCACAATCTCGTTCATACTGTCCCCTTAAAACCTTGGATCGCGGACGTGACGCCGGTTCATCGTGCCGGCCACCCGCCCCACGTCTTGGCCCCGTGTCGCAGCGGGAACGAGACGTCCCCTACCGCGCAGGGCAGTCGTTGGCTGTTGATTGGAACGTGCTGACGTTCTTGCCGTCCAATATGTCTAAACTAGGACCCAAATACTCCGCCTGAGACCTCTTTCAAACGAAAAAGTACCACCATGCGGCAGCCATGCCGCAGGTCGTTCGGCTACCCCTCTGCCGGCGAGAACACATCGCGCATGCGGCTCGACAGGCGCTGCGGCTTGCCTTCGAGCGACACCAAGACGACCTCGACACGCGCCTCGAACAGCGCCACGCCATCGCGTGTGACGGTTTGCTCGAGGGTCAGCACCGCCGTCGACATCCCGGCCACCCGTGTTTGCACTTCGATTACGTCATCGATCCGCGCCGGCCGCTTGAAGTCCAGGTTCATGCGGCGCACGACGAACGCTGCCGGCGTGCCGTCCCTGCCTTCGAGCAGGGCCTGATGGTCATTGCCGAGCAGGCGCAGGAAATCGGAACGTCCGCGCTCACACCAGCGCAGATAGGTGGCATGATAGACGACACCGGAAAAATCGGTGTCTTCGAAATAGACACGCACCGCAAGGCGGTGGCTTTGCCGGCCGTCGTCATCGGTGACCAGGCGGCCGGCCAAATCAGGCCATTGCTGCGATGCCTGCGACACGTGCGCTCTCCTCGTTGTCCAGAGTCGTCAACCGAGTTCGATGATCGGCACTTCAGGCGGCCGGCCGAAGCGGATTGGCATAATGCTGCAGCCGAGGCCGCCGGAGACGATCAGGTCACGCCCGGCCTCACGGACGTGACCGTAAACATAGCGGCGCCCGAAACGCGACGGCACGACCGGAGCAATCCCCATGAACTGAACCTGGCCGCCATGGGTGTGCCCGGATAGTGTCAATGAGACACGCGATGGCGTACGCGCGAAGACATCCGGCTCATGGGCCATCATGATCACGGGAGCGGTGTCGGTTACCTGCGCCAGCGTCGCATCGAGATCGTCGACGCCTTCGTATCCCATCGACCGCCAACGCTTCTCCTTGTTGCGGTCCTTGAAGAACGCCCACTGGTCGCCAAGCCCGGCCAGCCAGAACGGCTTGTCGTCTTTGACAAGGCGCACGGCCTGATTTTCATAGACGGGAATGCCGGCACCTTCGAGTGCTAATCCCACCGGCGTTGGCCCGGCACGGCGGTTCTGCACAGCGTTCGTTTCCCACCAATCGTGATTGCCAAGGACGGCGTGGACGCCCAGCGGCGCCTGCAGTTCGGCCAGGGCCGCTGCCCAGGCGCGTTTGTCTTCTGCTTCCTTCACAAAGCGGTGGCTCGCAACGAAGTCGCCGAGCAGAACAACCAGATCAGGAGCATGCGCGTTGGTTTGCGCCACGATCGCACGCACCCGTTCGGCCGTCATCCACGGCAGGCAGGTGTGCAAATCGGCAATCGCAGCAACTTTCAGCTTGAGCCCCGCCGGCCACAGCGCCGGCGTCAGGCGGTAACGCGGAAATTCCAGTCTGTAAGGCTCGATCGCGAACGCGTAGCCGCCGAGCGACATGCCGGTCGCCGCGAGCCCAGCAATGGCGGTGAGAAACTGGCGCCGGGTTATGATCTGCGCCAAGGCTGAAGCCTCCAGGATGCGGAACACGGATCGACAGATGATGATCTCCCTGAGCTACACGCGCACGTGCGCCCGATACGAGCAAGATCAAAAGATGTGGTAAATGGCGGCTAAAATTGGTCGATCGCAGGTTCCAGGCGATCAGCCATGGCCCGCTTCGTCGTCAGATGTCTCTTCCCCATCAAACAGGCCGATTTGGGAGACGGCTGCGGCGCGGGACGGGCCGGACAGCCCGAGGTGCCGATAGGCTTTAAGGGTCATAACGCGACCACGTGGTGTGCGCGAGACAAAACCCTTTTGCAGCAGGTACGGCTCGACGAGTTCCTCGATCGCATCGCGCGGCTCAGACAGCGCCGCGGAGATCGTTTCAATGCCGACCGGGCCGCCATCGTAATTGATCGCAATGCAGTTGAGATAGCGATGATCAAGGGCGTCGAGGCCCTCCTTGTCGACCTCGAGCATCTCAAGCGCGCGGTCGGCGACTTCCGCGGTAATGGCCGCAGCGCCATCGACCGAGGCGAAGTCACGCACCCGCCGCAGCAGACGGCCGGCAACACGCGGCGTACCGCGCGCGCGCCGCGCAATCTCGTGCGCGCCATCCGGCTGCATGGGCGCACCAAGCACGCGGGCACCGCGCTCGACGACCTGCTGCAGCTCCGAATCCGAATAGAAATTGAGCCGGATCGGGATACCAAAGCGGTCGCGCAGCGGCGTCGTGAGCAGCCCGACGCGGGTGGTCGCGGCAACCAGGGTGAACTTGGCGAGATCGATCCGCACCGAGCGCGCCGCCGGCCCCTCGCCGATGATCAAGTCGAGTTGGAAATCCTCCATCGCAGGATAGAGGATCTCTTCGACGGCCGGGTTGAGGCGGTGGATTTCGTCGATGAACAGAACATCACGGTCTTCGAGGTTGGTCAGCAACGCCGCCAAGTCACCGGCCTTGGAGATCACCGGTCCCGACGTCGCGCGGAAGCCGACACAGAGTTCCTTCGCCATGATCTGGGCCAGCGTCGTCTTGCCGAGGCCGGGTGGGCCGGCGAACAGGACATGATCGAGCGCATCGCCGCGGCCCCGTGCCGCCTGGATGAACACGCGCAAGTTGGCGCGGGCCTGCTGCTGGCCGATGAAGTCATCGAGCGTCTGCGGGCGGATCGAAGCATCAAGGCCGTCGACCTCGCGCTCGCCGGGCGCAACAATGCGCTGATCCGAATTGCCATCCGTCATGGGTTGTTGGTGCATGTGTTCGCGCGGACGGTCAAGTTTATATCGCGCACCGGCCAGCAAGCTGGCCTGCTCCTCCCCAGGTCACCGAAGCACGCCGCGCGGTGGCGAAACATGCTTGGACGGGTATGCCGCCCCCGCAGAGAATCAGCCCGGGCTCGGCCGGGCGGTGCGCGTGGTGCATGCCCCGCGCCTAGCGGCGCGCGAGCAACGCGCCGATGGCGCGGACCACGACGCGGCGGTTACGCCGATCGGGGCCGTCAGTGTCGATGCGCAGATACTGCTCACCGTAGCCGACCGATTCGAGGTTTTCGGGCGGCACGTTGAATTCGTCGACCAGGGCCTGCTGGACCGCCGCCGCGCGCGACTTGGACAGGTCCAGGTTGGTCTCGAACGAGCCAACGGCATCGGTATGCCCGGCAATCAGGAAAACCTCGTCAGGACGCCGGCGCAGCGTCGCATGGATCGCATCCGCCAGATCCTCGAGACGACCGAGCTGGCCGGCGGGTATGCGCGCCGAACCGGACGCGAAGGTCAGGACATCGATATTGACGCTGCGCACCGCTGCACGCACTTCCGGGTCGGTCATGATATCGTCAAGTGAGTAGCGACGCGGCAGTGCGCGCACCGGTGGCGCCATGAACGTGCCAACATAGTCGTCGTGCGACGCGCGTGAGCTGTCCAACGCATAGAGACCGGCGGCCAGCGCAATACCCGCTGGTGGCAGATAGTAGATACTGCGGCCGCGACGAAAGCGGTTGCGATAACGGCGATCGCGAATGACATGGCGGCGGCCATTGATCGCGCGCCGGCGATCGCGTCGCCAAGTGCGTCTCGATTCGCGCCGTTGCTGGCGCCACAGAGCACGCTCACGATCACGGCGCTCGTAGCGATCACGACGAACTGGAGGCGTGACCAGCCGGCGATCATCATACGACCGGCGCCGGATGCGGCGATCTTCAAACCGCCGAGGGGCATCATCCTGTCTGTACCGGCGGTCACGAAAACGGCGCTCGTCCAACGCGCGGCGACGCGCGGCTTCGCGCCGCGCGAACGCGTCGCGCCGATCGGCCTCGCGGTCACGCTCGAGAGTACGCTCGATCTTGCGCCTGCTCCGCTTGAAGAACTTGCCGACACTGCGCTTGAGTTTGCGAAACTTGCTGCGGCGCTTCTTGCGGGGCGGTGGTGCGGCTTGCGGCCGGGCGGCCACGGCCGGCGGCGGTTTTGCGGACGCCGGCGGCGCAACACGCCGTGCCGGACGGGCCGGCCG
>JBPCVZ010000337.1:0-17645 GCA_051010015.1 Hyphomicrobiaceae bacterium | reverse complement strand
AAATGCGAGGTTGGGCGATTGATGCGGCAGAGTCATGCAGCCGCTGACCGTCGCTACCTGACCACAGCGCGTTCCAGTCACGCAATTTGGCTACGCTTAGCTGAATTAGATGGACGTGATGACTATGAACCACAATTGGAAAGCCAACACACATGAAAATCAAAGCCGCCGTTCTACGTGACCTCGGATTGCCGCGTCCTTACGCGCAGTCGAAGCCGCTCCGCATCGAAGAGGTTGACCTCGAAGGACCGGGCGAAGGCGAAATCCTGGTCAAGGTCGCCGGCGCCGGCCTGTGCCATTCGGACCTTTCCGTGATTGACGGATCGCGGCCGCGACCGATGCCTGTGGTTCCGGGGCATGAAGGCGCCGGCGTCGTCGTCGAAGTCGGCAAGGGTGTAACCGATCTCGCACCCGACGACCATGTCGTCTTCATCTTCTCGTCCAGTTGCGGCAAATGTCGCAACTGCGCACGCGGCCGGCCAAACGTTTGTCTGACCTGGCCGGAGATGCGCGCCAAGGGCGAACTCATGACAGGCGCCTGCCGCCTGTCGCAAAACGGCGAAGCCATCGGGCACAACTCCGGTATTTCGTGCTTTGCAGAGTATGCTGTAATGGCGCGCCCATCCCTGGTTAAGATCGACAAGGCGGTGCCGCTCGTCGACGCTGCGATGTTCGGCTGCGCCGTGCAGACCGGTGTCGGCGCAGCCGTCAACACGGCTGGCGTGCGCACCGGCGACATTGTCGCCGTGATCGGACTTGGCGGTGTCGGCCTGAGCTGCATGCTTGGCGCAAAAGTGGCCGGCGCACAGCGCATCATCGCCGTCGACCTCTCGGACGAGAAACTCGGCCTCGCGCGCCAGCTCGGTGCGACCGACACCTTCAATGCCGGCGACGCCGACTGCGTTGAGGCCATTCGAGCGGCAACTGATGGCGGCGTCGACTATGCATTCGAAATGGCAGGCTCCACCAAGGCGATGGAACTCGGCTACAACATCCTGATACGCGGTGGATCCGTCGTCAGTGCCGGCCTGCCGCCGGCCGGGGCGACGTTCGCGACCAACCAGTCCGCGATGGTCGGTGACGAGAAATCGGTCAAAGGCAGCTACATGGGCAGTTGCGTGCCGCCGCGCGACGTACCGGCCTTCATCGAGCTCTACAAGCAGGGTCGACTACCCATTGACCGTTTGAAATCCGGCACGCTGCCATTGGAGCAGATCAACGAAGGTTTCGATCGTCTCGCCGATGTTGCCGCCGTGCGCCAAATCATCGTCTTCGACTGAGCCGCCCGGCGACCGTCTGGCGAGCAGGTTCATCGCCGCGGCCACCCGGTCGAATTGGTTTTCGCGCATCACCCGTCAACTAGATATTGACAGGTCGCGCTGAATTTGAAAACTTGTCATACAAGTTCAGCGCGAGGCTTAGAACACTAAATCATGCCCGCCCGAACTTCGTTCAGACCGTTTCTGACCTGATCACTAGGGAGATCGCACATGCTGCCACAGGGCAAGATCGTTGCTGTAGCAAGCGCTATAGCGTTTGTCGCAGGGGTATCCACGGCTGTTCAAGCGGCCGAATGGCGTGGATGGAATATCCATAAGCCGGGCTACCCGAACACCGTCGCCATGGACAAGTTCGCCGAGCTTCTCAAGAAGAATTCCGGCGGCAAGATTACGCTGAAAATGTTCCACTCGGGCACGCTTGGCACCCAGCCCGACGCGATCGAGCAGGTCCGCATTGGCGGCCTCGCCATTGGCAACTTCAACCTCGGTCCGATCGGTCCGGTCGCCCCAGAGGCCAATGTCGTCTCATTGCCGTTCATCTTCAAAGACATGGGCCATATGCACCGCGCGCTCGACGGTGAGGCGGGCGAAAAGATCAGTGCCGGCATGGCCAAGAAAGGCCTCGTCGCACTCGCCTGGTACGATTCCGGCGCGCGCTCGTTCTACAATTCCAAGAAGCCCATCACGAAGCCGGCCGACGTGTCCGGCATGAAGGTGCGCGTCATGAACAATGACCTGTACTCGGGCATGATCGCAGCACTCGGCGGCAATCCCTCGCCAATGGCGTTTTCCGAGGTCCATCAGTCCTTGAAGACAGGTGTCGTCGATGGCGCAGAAAACAACTGGCCGTCCTATGAGTCTACCGGGCATTTCGAGGTTGCGGGATACTACTCGCTGTCGCAACACCTCATTATACCTGAATGCGTCTGCATCAACGCCAAGGTCTACAACGCGCTGTCGGACGCCGACAAGAAGATGGTCAAGGCAGCGGCACGTGAGTCGGCCATCCTGCAACGTGACCTGTGGGCCAAGCGCGCCAAGTCGAGCCGCGAAAAGGTCATGAAATCGGGCGTGAAATTCAACGACATCGCGGACAAGGGCGCATTCCAGTCCGCCATGAAGCCCGTCTACGACAAGTATCTGGCGTCCAACCCGGATATCAAGCCACTGGTCGAACTGATCCAGAACACCAAGTAGGCCGGCACTCTCGCCAAGAAGCTCTCGCCGCCCCGGCTGCTGCCGGGTCGGCGACACCAGCGAAAGCCGCTTGGCGGCTTTCCCGCCAGGAGTTGCAGGAGCGCAACCGCGCATGTCTGACGACCTCAAAGAACCGCATCCCAAGTCCGCCTACGACAAGTTCCTCGACTTGATCAGTGCCATCAGCACGCTCGTCGCGAGCATCGGGCTGGTCGTGCTGACCGTCATCTTCGGCTGGCTCGTCTACGGACGTTATGTTCTCAACTCGACACCGACCTGGGTCGAACAGGTGTCGCTGCTGCTTGTCATGCTGATCGGGTTCCTTGGTGCCTCTGTCGGCATCCACCGAAACACACACCTCGGCGTTTCGTACTTTCGCGAGATCAGCCCGCGACCGGTTCGGCGTGTCTTCGAGTTTCTGACGCACGTCATCCTCATGGTGTTTGGCGCGGTCATGATGGTGAACAGCTACGAACTTGCCGTCTTCAAGTGGGGCTCGCAAATTCCACTTATCCACGTACCGGAAGGCCTGCGCGCCATTCCAATCATGCTGTGCGGCGCCTTCACATGCCTTTATTCGATCGGTCACCTCATTCACTTCGTGAAGGGCGTTCCCGAGACGTCGGATGAAGACCTCGAATAGCTCAAACGAACCACGCAGGGCATCAAGAATGAGAACGGGCAATCGATGGGTTTAGCAGTTCTGCTCAGCGTGTTTGCGATCTGTGTCGTGATCGGCGTGCCGGTTGCGTTCGCCCTCGGCGTGGCCGCGGTAACGGCCTTCTGGTTCGAAGGGCTGCCGCTGATCATCGCGTTTCAACGCATTGTCTCGGGCATCAATGTCTTCTCCTTGATGGCGATCCCGTTCTTCATCTTCGCCGGCGAGTTGATGTTCCATGGCGGCATCGCGATGCGGCTCGTGCGTTTTGCCTCCGCCGCCGTTGGCGCGGTGCGCGGCGGCCTCGGCATCGTCAATGTCTTTTCCTCGATGCTGTTTGGCGGCATTTCCGGTTCTGCCGTTGCCGACATCTCGGCGCTCGGTTCCATCCTGATCCCGGTCATGAAGGAAAAAGGCTACGACGATGACTATGCCGTCAATGTCACGGTCACATCATCGATCGCCGGGATTCTCATTCCGCCGAGCCACAACATGATCCTGTTTGCTGTTGCGACCGGCGGCGGCATCTCGATTTCGAAACTCTTTCTGGCAGGTGTCGTCCCCGGCGTCGTGATGTGCGTGTGCCTGGCAGCCGCCGCCTACGTTATCGCGGTCCAGCGCGGCTATCGAGCGGAAAAGTTTCCCGGCTACAGCGCACTGTTTTTGAGTTTCGTTGGCGCGTTGCCGGGCCTGTTCACCGCCGTGATCATTGTCGGCGGCGTTCTGAGCGGGGTCTTCACCGTCACGGAATCCGGTGCGTTCGGCACGATCTACGCCTTCCTGGTAACGATCATCGTCTACCGCTCGCTGACGTGGGAAAACTTCAAGCTGGCCGTCGTCAATGCGGTGAGGACGACGTCGATGGTCATGATCCTTGTCGCCTGCGCGGCAGCGTTCGCGTACATGCTGACCTTCTACCAGGTGCCATCGCAGATGACGGCGTTCATGACCGGAATCTCGGAAAACCCGATCGCCATTATCTTGATGATCAACCTGATGCTGCTGGTCCTCGGCATGATCATGGACATGGCGGCCCTGATCCTGATCTGCACGCCCATCTTCCTGCCCGTCGCTCAATCCATCGGCATGGATCCGCTGCAGTTTGCCATGGTCATGCTCATGAACCTCGGTCTCGGCCTGTGCACACCGCCGGTTGGCGCCTGCCTGTTCGTTGGCTGCGCGGTTGGCAAGGTTCCGATAGAGCGCGCCGTCCGCACCATCTGGCCGTTCTACGCGGCCATCCTGGTCGCGCTGTTGCTCACGACATTCATTCCGGCTATCTCGCTGACACTGCCCAGTCTGATTGGCAACTGACGCGATGATCGATCTCAAGCTCAATATCAACAAGCGCGAACGCCTTGCCGACCAGCTCTACGGTCAACTCCTCGAGAGCATCGTTTCCGGCCAGCTGAAAAAGGGCGACAAGCTTCCCTCCGAGAACCAGATCTCGCGCACCTATAACGTCTCGCGCCCGGTGATCCGGGAAGCATTGCTGCGGCTCCAGGCGGACGGGCTCGTCTATTCGCGCCAGGGTGCCGGAACGTTCGTCAAGTCGCAGCCGCCGGAAGGCCTCATCCAGTTCGCCGAACCTTCGGATGTCGCTGGCCTGCTGCGCTGCTTCGAAGCGCGCCTGCCCTTCGAAGGCGCCGCCGCCAGTCTTGCTGCTCAGCGCGCCACCCGCCAAGACGTCGAGAGAATCGAGGCCACTTTCCGGGACCTGGAAGCTGCACTCGACGGCGACGGCCTCGCCGACGAAGCCGACTACGCTTTTCACATGGCGATCGCTGAGACGACGCAGAACGAGTTCTTCGTCAATATTCTCGCGTCATTGAACACAGCCATGATTGCCGGCATGCGGGTTGCACTCAGCATCTCCAAGCGCGGGTCGGCTGAGCGTATCGCCCGTATCCGCGAAGAGCACCAGGCCATCGTTGCCGCCATTTCCACTGCCGACGCCGCCGGCGCCGACCTGTCGATGCGCTATCATATCCACCGTGCAAGAGCCCGCGTCACTGATCACCTTCGAGATCAGTAGAAGCCGCGTTCATGAATTCCTTTCTTCGATCCATCCAGTGAGAAACGCCATGCCGCTAAATCCCGATACGAAAGCAAAACTGAGCCGCGTGAGCACGGCAACGATCTCCACCGCGCTGTTCAAGCGCGGCCTGCGCAATCAGATGGTTCAGGATGTCCGGCCGCTGGCAACCCTGAAGCAGACCATGGTCGGTGAGGCCTTCACGCTGCGCTACATCCCTGCACGCGAAGATCTCAACCCGATCGACGTATTCAAGGATCGCGAACATCCGCAACGCAAAGCCGTTGAAGAGTGCCCGGAGGGCGCCGTCTTCGTCATCGACAGCCGCAAGGATGCTCGCGCCGCTTCAGCCGGCTCGATCCTCGTGACACGCCTCATGAAGCGCGGCGTCGCAGGCGTCGTCACCGACGGCGGCTTTCGTGACGCCGCAGAGATTGCCGCGCTCGACATCCCGTCCTTCCATCACCGCCCGTCGGCGCCGACCAACCTGACGTGCCACCAGGCACTCGACATCAACGTGCCGATTGGCTGCGGTGACGCGCCCGTGTTTCCCGGGGACATCGTCGCCGGCGACAGCGATGGCGTGGTCATCATCCCCGCCCACCTCGCCGATGAAATTGCGGACGAGGCCCACGAGATGACCGCGTTCGAGGATTTCGTGACGGAACAAGTCAACGCCGGCCAATCCATTCTCGGCCTCTATCCGGCAACCGACTCGCAAACGGCAGTGGACTTCACCGCCTGGCGCGAGAAACACGGACGCTGATGCGCGAATTGGAAGCTGCCTGCTGGACCAGCTCGCCGTTGATGAACAGAATTGTCTCCAATTGAAGGCTCACGGCTCCAACGCCAATTCAGGTTCCCATGTCGCCGGGAAGGTCCTTCGGCCTGAGATATCTGAAAACGATAAGCGCGATCAGCATCAATATCGCGACAACCGCGAAACTGATGCCCCAGCCCAGCTGCGACGCGCCGCCGTTGAGGTCGAGCGTCCAGCCGACGATCAATGGGCCCATGAAGCCGCCGGCGTAGCCAAGCATCGAATGCACGGCGAGCGTCGCGCCACGGCGACCCGGCTCGGCAGTCCCGGCCGTACCCGCGGTCAGCGAAGAGGAATCGAGCCAGATCACCAGGCCATAGATAACGATCATCACTGCCGCGAGGGTATAGGAGAGTGATCCGACAAAGCCGATCGCGGCTCCGATCACGATCGAGGCGCCCATCGCGACCTGAATGAGATGACTCCGCCCCCAGCGGATCGAGCATTCGTTGCCGATCACGCTGGAGAACGTGCCGATGAGACCCAGTGTTGTAACCAAGACCGCGGGCGAGATGACACTATCCTTTGTCCCGGTACTCACTGCCACCCATGCCAGGAATGCGACGGCCCAGCCGCGCAGCGCACTCATTTCGAGCGTATGGATCGCATAGCCGAACGCATACGCCATCGCCGAGCGGTTGCGAAACACGGAGCGAAAATCCGCAAAACTGGATGATGTACCCGCCGGTTTGCCCATTGCGCGCTGCGCCGGCACGCTCACCGCAATGGCGATCCAGCCAACCGCGGCACACATCCCCGCGACTGCAAACGCAGACGGCCAGCCGTAGGCGACGGCCAACCATTCCCCTGTGGCGAAAGACAGCGCCCCCGACACGCCGATGCTGGCAGCATGCCCCGCCGCCGCACGCGACATCGTCCTCGGGTCGACACGGTCGGCGAGCAACTTGAGACCGGTCATGTAGGTGCCTGCCCAACCAACGCCGATGACGACGCGGCAGATCAACGCCGACCAGAAACCCTGCGCCAGTTCGGCGAACGCGAGATGGCCGACAATCGTCAGCGCGACACCGAAAAGATAAATGCGCTTGGGATCAATGCGGTCCGTCGCCGTCACCAGGATCGGGACCGCCAGCATATAGGCGCCGTAGAATGCGGCGGTGATCCAGCCTGCCTCGCTGTTAGACAGTCCCCATAGAGGCATCAACCTCGGCAACAGCGCCGGCCAGAAGAATGCGCCGATCTGCACCAGGACCTGCGCCCCGCACAGCACCACCACAAGCCGCATCGCCGATGCATTCTCGGAAGGGTTGACACCACGCATACGCAAAGCCTTCCGCTGCAACTCGGCTTCAGAACGTCAAGTCAAAGGCCCACGTCACTGCGTGCGTTTGGCCTGCGTGCCGACCCACGCCTCGATTTCATCGGACCCGATGGGCACGCTCCGCGCCTCGATGCCGATGGAAATGAAGTTCTGAAAAAACTCGATGTCAATGATTTTCCCGATGCACAGGACCATCGATCCCGCAGGCGCCGCCCGCGCAAACTCCGCAATTGCCTCCTGGACATAACATCGAACCGTCGTCTCCAGGTCTTTTAGACCGGAACTCCGGCTGCCATTGTGTTCGATGAAATAGGCCTGGGTCGTAAGATTGCGGCTCACGTCCTTGCGCGCGATCACCCAAGCGACTTCCTTTCCCTGCAGCTTTTTTTCGAACTGCTTGTAGAGACCGCGGATCGAACCGGTGCTCACCAGGCCCTTGAACGCCTTCTTGCGACTGATCTGTTGCGCCCAATCCCGAAGCCCCTGAACGGTCTCCTGGATATCAAGCGCTTCCACCATCAAGGAATCGACCGGCGCCTTGGCTTTCGGCTTGCCGCCTGCGAAGCCGGGCTGCGTGCCGAACGCCAGTCCGAACAAGACCAGCAGGATCAGCATGGCCAGCATGCCCCCTCGCGGCTCCTTCACGAGAGGCACATCATTCCGGAACGGATCCCGCATCATCTCTTCAGCGCTCCTGGCGTTGTTCTATCTCGACCTCGTTTTTCACCGACAACGTCACGCAGCTAAACTTCACGGACAACGTGCACCGCGAACTGGCCGTCCTTCTGGCCAATGTCGCAAACGAACAGCGCCTCGCCGTCGCATTCCAGTAGGACCGACGCGGAACGCGCATCGACAAACTCGACGACGTCTCCAACCTTGAGATTTGAGAACTCCTCGAGCGGCATATTGGGCCGGTTCATTACCGCGCGCAACTGCACCTGCGTCTGCGCCAGCGACGACTGCATCCGACCCGACCATTCCGAATCGGCGTCCGCATCCTCCGCCTGATCGTTCTGTGTCGCATGGTTCTCATCGCGTACGACAAACTCTGATGCCGGAATATAGACGGTCAGCTTGTGCCGCACCTCCTTGATCACAAGTGACCAGGTCGCAAGATAGCCCGGCTGCATGACCTCATCTGGTGCGCCATCTGGGTCGGGCTCGACGATCTTCTCGAATGTAATGGTCTGCGTGCGCGATTGATTGATCGACGCTATGAGCTGGCGGATGATCGCAAGTACAGCATTGGAAATGAAGAAATTGCAGAACTGCGACTCGCGACAATTGAATCCCGAGTCGGCAACGGGTACCGGTGCGCCAAAGCTGGTACTCACGAACACTTCAACGAGCTCATAGGACATGAAGCATCGAAACTTGGTTCCGGTCGTTGCCCGCTCTAGCTGCAGCGTTATCAGGTCTTCGGCGACCACCATCTCATCGGTTGGCGACCACGGGCGAATATCCGGCACACCCAGTTCGAACTCGATCGGGACAAATGTCGAAATCGCCGACGACAGATGTCCTTCGGCCTGCTCGATGCTGGCAACAGCAGTTTCGCGGTCGCCACCGGATGACGAACCTTGAAAAAGCTGCTCAATGCGCTCTCGAATGTTGAGTTCGTCAGAAATGGGAACACTCATTCATGTACGGTCGCGGCTCGAGAAATGGACATGACGGCACCTTGAATTCCACGGGAGACCGGCGAGGAGGGAAAATATCGGTTGATCGTCTCTAGTCAGCTTCGTCGTCATCCTCCTCCTGCAGCTTGATTTTGTCGTCTTGCGCCAGTTCGACCGCAAGGTCGGCGATCCAACGTCGGGCATCACTGATTTCTTTTTCCGGAACCGATGCAGCCGACTGCAGCTCCATCTCCACCATGCGGCGACTACGGCCCGTCAAACTCGACAAGGCCGCCGCCGTCAGCTCTTCGGAAGCTTCGCGTAGCGCAACAATGATGCGCTCCGTCGGCACCGCCTCGAATAGGATCTTCTTGTCGCCATCGCTTAGCGTGACAATGTCGTCGAAGCTGAATATCAGGCCGCGCAGCGCCTTGGCGGCCTTCGGCCTGATCGCATCGAAGTGACCGAGCATCTCGTCGACCTCGGTCCGGTCCAGTCGGTTCATAATACCCGCCATCCGGGCATGCATGCCGCTGTCTTCCTCATCGGCGTCGGTCGCCAGCAGTTCCTTGGCGAGATGAAATTCGAGCAGCTGAGTCGAGCGCTCCGTGACAATGCCGATGTCGATCATCTTGTCGAAGATCAGTTGGCGCTTTTCGGGTGCGAACATGCCGATCACCTCGGCAGCTTGCTCCGCATCGAATTGCGACAGCGCGAATGCGATAACCTGCGGGTGCTCGACCTCCAGCGTCGCGGCGATCCGTTCCGGCGGCAATTCCGGCAGGCGGGTCCACAACTCGACGGGAGGCAGTTCGCCGCGCACAGCCGCCAATATCCGGTCGGCAGCGGCTTCATCCACTACACCGCCACGGATCAGCGCTTCGGCCTCGGCCTCGGAGCCGCGCAGTTCCGGTTCCTGTCGCAGATCGTTCTCGAACAGGTCGACGAGATGTCCGAGATCCTGGTTCGCAATCGTCCCGAGCTCGGCTGCAGTGTTGGCGATGCGCTTGATCTCGTCTTCATCGAACTTGCCAAGCAGGCGTGCGGCATCGTCCTTGTCCATCGCAAGAAGCAAGGTTGCAACGCCGCGAACCCCCTCAAGCGATGTTGTGCCATCCTGCATTGTCATCGTGTTCCCAGACATCGCCGAATTGTCACTCTCCAGCTGTCAGACAAAACGTCGGGCCGAATGACCAGCCGCCATCTGCGCTGCACATTGAGTGACGCGAATTTGCGTTAAACGGACGCTATTTCGGACAAGAACTTGTTTTGATCTAAGCAATGCAGCTTACGCCAGCCTTGCGTCAGTCAATCTCCCTGACTGGCGCGCAGCTTCTGTTGCCGAACGATACTCAAAAAGAGATCCCGGCCAAGGTGATCAAGGTGCAGCAGGTCGGATGCATCTGCAAACTTGAGGTCGAATTGCAATCCGATCGACCGCCCACGGCGCCACATGACAAGGCCCGGGACGGTCGTGCCATCAAGCAGCTCAATGGTTGTCTGTTCGCCGATTTCCGGGCTCCGGTCACCATTGATCTCGAGTTCGGCGCCCGTTCGCGACAGATTGACAAGTTCCCCGAAGATCGTCGGTTCATAATGCAGCTTCACCAGATGCTGCGTTGCCAGGCGCAAATCCTGGCGTCGCTCAGAAACGGTTGCTGCGCGTGACGGAGCCTTGATGTGCCGGCCTCGGTTGGCATCTGACATGATCTCGTCCCCTAGAATTGATCGAAACGCATCCACTTAACCTTGCGTTCCGTGCAGCATTCCGCTGCATCACAAGTAAATGCCGTTCCGCGCGCCAACGCCATCTGCGGTTTGACCATCCCCTGAGGGATCAAGATGATCCGTTTCACCATTGCCGTTCTGTTTGCCCAGACCGCCATTCTGGCGAGACGTCTGTTCCTGGGATGCGGCCTGGAACGAGTCACCCTGGCCGGCTCGTCCGTGGGCACCATTGGATAGCCCCGACTGATTTCCAGCGCCACGGTCCGGGTCAGCCACTTGAATGGTGACGTTCTCGATATCGAAATTCTTCTGCTGCAGCGCCTCAACGAGCACTCGTTGATCGCTCCTGATGAGCTCGGCCGTCGCCTGGCGCGCCACTTGAACGCGAAGTTCCAGCTTGTCGCCGCGCATGGCAATGCGCACGGCGACTTCGCCGAGTTCCTTAGGCTGCAGCTGAAGTTGCAGCACCTTGAGCGGCTGCAGCGCGTTTCCCACGCCGTTCTGCATGGCAAGCAGGCGGAACTCGGCGCCCGACTTCGGCAGCACGTCAGCCGATGCAAGGCCCTGCACCAACTGTCCGTAGATGTTGGCGGCGCTCGTTGCGGCAGCGAAACCGGGACTTGCCGTGGCGGGCATGGCGCCTTCACGTTGTATTCCCTTTGCCGACAGATCCGGTGCCTTGATCTCGATAGCCTCGTTCGCGGCCGGCATCTGTTCACGACCGGCGAGCGATCGTTGCACGGTTACCATCTCGAAGGCCCGCCTCGCCCTTTGTTCCGGAAGTTCGACAGGCGTTTGCAGGACCACGCGTTCGACAGTCGTCTTGCCGTTCTCGTTCGCGCCATTCGACTGGTCGGAGGCCGGCATCGCCCGATCTGGTGAGCGACGCAACGCCTGCGCCGCATCAGCCAGGCGGCGCACCGTTGAAGCGTCAGCCAGAACCGCCGTCGGAGCCACCGGAGCCGTCCGATCGACAGTTACCGGCTTGACTTCATCCGCCGAACGCCCGGCCATCGCATCGAGGCGGCGAGGTTCTATAGGCAGTCGCTCAACTCCGTCCGTGTCCATTGCATGGCGCGCTCCGCTGATCCGCGACGTGTTGCCGTCAGCGCCAGGGCTAAAAGAGGCCCCATTCTTCGCATCGGGGTTGGCGGGTGGCGTCGGCATCGCCGATACACCACCGTGCGCCGCCTCGTCGACAGCGGGCTGCTTCACGGCAACCGGCATCACCGTGCGTCCCGCCGCGTCATTGCGCTGTTCGAAAGCCGCACCGAAAGATTCCACTCGCGTAGCTTCCGGCGGCATACCCTCGGACAGCGGCATCGCACGGACACGGTCCGGCGGCACGGCTTCATTTTGCTGTACCGTCGCTTGGCGTGCCGGTTCCGAGATATGCGAAGGCTGGCCGACGTCAACGGCCTCACCCACACCATCCATTTTTGCAGTCTCCGCCGGGCCATTCCTTTCACGACGTCCGATATCTGCTTTTGCATTTGCCTCCGCTGCAACAGCCTCTCTCACATCATCTTCGTGCGAGACATCAGCGGTTGTACGGGCAGTCCATAGTGCCTTGGGTTCCGCGTCCGGTTCCGCAGCAGGGTTGCCATCACGGACGTCTGTCGAATTGATCGCACCATGTGCTGAAACCAGTTTCGCCTTCAGTTGCATGGACGAATTCGCAGCCTCCGATTGTGGCTTGCGGACATCGGCATCTTGCTCGACCGATCGATCAGCTTGGCTAGCCTGCTCGGAAGCATCAGGCGCCGCGCCAACCTGCTTCGCCGCAGCATCCGCACGTTGCACCTTGGCACCCGTGTGTTTCACGAGATGTGAGAACGTCTTCCTGTCCTGCACACGGTCCGTCTCCGCGCTCGCGTCTTTGTCGATCCCGTGTCGGTCGCTCCGCGGCTTGTCGAACCGCGGTACGAGTTCGGCGAGCGTATTCGTCGTTTTCGTCATGGGCTACATCACCACTTCATCTCGTCGTGCACCGTTGCGTCGTCAGTTCAGGAATTCTGCACTACTTTGCGAGCCAAATGTCAGCATCGCGAAGCGCCGCCAGCGCCGCCGTGCGCGACCCCGCCAACGCATCATCCTTTGTTTCTTCGGTCTTGGTCGCCGCCTTTCCGGCAACAGACTTGGTTTCGTCAACCGGCATCGCGATTCCCTTGGCCATCGCCAGGGCAGCCTGCCTCAGATTGTCTTCAAACGACCCCGGGGTGAAATCCGACAGCGATTCCAGATCTTCAAACGCCTCATCTGCCTCTGCGTCGACAATCGACACGGCGGCGTTGAAGAGCTTCGCACGCCGCCCGTATCTGCTGCGGGCGTCGGCATCCTTCTTGACCCGCGCGACCGTCATCTTGACCAGCTTGGTACGTCCCTGGATCAGGCCACGTTCTGCAATTACCATGCAGTAGTCAGGGCGCACTGACCGGTCCAGATTGTCGAGCAGCGCGTTCAACCATAGGTTCCGCGCCTCGTCCAACTTGAACGATTTGTCCACGAGTCCGCGCGCCAGATGCTCGCGAAATGCAGCGGAATACACCGATCTCTGAAACTTTCGCACATAGCGCATCGACAGCTGCTGGAACCGTCCGACATTGTGCCGATTGACAACAACGCCAAGCTGCCGTCGGATTGCTGCTTCTTCGACCAACGTCCCGGCACCTAGCAGCCGCGCATCATCGAGGAACGCCATTGCGGCCTCCTTGTCTGAGCCGAACGTCAACAGCGACTTGATCAGCGCCACATGCCCCGCCAGTGCGGGGTCGGTCTCACGCGGGTCGATCTTGGCAAACAGGTACCTGGCCTCGCCCGCTTCGCCTTGAGCATAGGAGAGCGACGCCATTAGAAGCGGCTTGAGCCTCTCTGGAAAAGCGGCAACGACCGCATCGTTCTCGGCGAACGTCGGATCGCCACCGCTCATGAGGTATTTGATCGCCGCGATTGCGTTACGCCCGGACGACCAGGTCTTGACAGGCAATCTTCGAAACCCGCGCGAAATGCGACCAATCAGTGTGCGCTGCAGGCCGACACTGCCACGTCGCCCCACGGTCAAGGCATCCTGGCTGCGTACCAGCGTGCGCACTTCAGCGACGGGCCGAAAGGCTTGCGCCGTCGTTGTGCCGGATGCCGCCATCAACAGCAGCACCGAAAGAGCCATAACTTGTGTGTGTCGAGCGATCATCAAGTCCACGTCTAGTTGGTTTGCAGCGTAATCTCGACTCGCCGGTTGAGAGGACTATTGGGGTCTGATCCCACTTTCAGCTTCCGCGCCGCATATCCCTGCACCCGGTCGACCCGGGCCATGTCGACGCCGCCGCGCGACAGCATGTGATAGAAAGCATGCGCGCGGTCCGTCGACAGGCGCCAGTTATCGTATTTCGCGCCAGCAAAGGCGCGCGCATCCGTATGCCCCGAAATGACGATACTGCCTTTGTGTTCTTCCGTGATGGCCTTGGCCAGCGTGTCCACGAGCGCAACGGTCTGCGGCTTCGGCACCGCCGATCCGATATCGAACATCGAGTGTCCGACTTTGTCGGTCAGGCTCAGGACAACACCATCCTTGGTCACCTTGACGTTGACGGCCGGGCGTCCGCCTTGCGCGAATTTGCCCAGCGAGCGCTTGATTTTATCTTGTAGGTTCTTGGCCAGCAGCTTCGTCTTGGCGGCTTTCGCTTCGGCACGTTCCGCTTCCGCTCGCTTGGCCTCGGCGCGATTCGCCTTGTCGTCTATCGGCTTGCCGTTCTTGGCGAGTTTGTGCGGCTTGGCAGGCCCCTTCTTGACCGTTGCCGCCCAGGCCGGCTTGGCAGCTTCCGGTTTCGCGCTCAGGGGCGGCTTGACAGGCTTCGATTTCTTGGCGGGCGGTTTTTCAGCGAACTCCGGATCCTTGGGCGGCACTTCTTGCGTCGGGTTGACCAGTTCGAAACGCTTGCGGAATGCCGGATCGAACGGGTCGCGGAACGCTTCGCCCTTCGTTTTCAGCTGGTTGGCTGCATGTACCTTGGCGAGTTTGGCCAGCACGCCGTGCGGATCACTGAAGAAATCAGCGTCCGTCAGCGCCGTTTTCGTGTCCTTCTCTTCCTTCTTGGTCTTCTTGGCCGGCTTGTCTTTGTCCTTTTTCTTCACCGGCACCTGCTTGCGCGATTGTTGGCCGGGCTGCATTTCGCTCAGCCCCCGCGAACTGGTGATCGAATCGGACAGTTTGATCGGATTGAAGTAGCTTGCCACTTGCGCTCGGGTATCCTTGCTGGCCGCGTTGACCAGCCACATCACAAGAAAGAGCGCCATCATGGCCGTCATGAAGTCGGCATAGGCAATCTTCCAGGCGCCGCCATGGTGACCGCCGTCATGATCATCAGAAACGCGCCGGACAAGAACAATTTCGTCGCGCCTGCGATCTTCTTCACCGCTGCTCACGCGAGGATCCTCTTGACCGCATCGCCCCAGGCTTCGAGCTGCGTTTCCAGTATGGTTTCGTTGATCGTGACCTTTATATCGATACCGTCACGCGTGCGCGGTTCGATAATCGCCTTCATGTCGCCGAGGTCGTCCTGCAGCGCTTTGACGAGATCGGCAGGCCCCTCGATGACGATTGGGCCGTCCCAGTCACTCGGCGCCGTCGTGCGAATGGCCTCGGCAATCTTGCGAACCGCGTCGCTGCGCGCTTCATCCCTGATGATCGGGACCAGCACATCGACGAAATTGTCTGCCAGCATGTTGTGCATTCTTTCGACGCCAGTGACCAGTTCTTGTGCCAGCACCTGTCCGAAATCCGCTGCCCAGGTTTTACGCGCCTGATCAAGCTTCATCTCCGCCGCAGCCCGCTGCTCACCGAGGTCATGCGCCATTCGCGCTTCGGCTTCTCGCTGCCCTTCTTCGAAGCCCCGCTTGAAGGCATCTTCAAGAACGCTGGTCGACGTTTCCGGCAGTCGTTCGAACCCGATCCCGATGTTCGGCGCCATGCCGTCGGAGCCCCGGACAACCGGAGGCGCCGCTATTGTGGGTGGTTCCGGTTCATCCGAAACACCATAGTCGGTCAATAAACTTGCGAGCGTGACATGGCTCATGCGCGAGCCTCCTCCTGCATCCATTGCCGCATGACTTCAACCGCGGCGTCCTCGTCCTCGATCAGTCTTTCAAGCTTGGCTTTCGGGCTGTTGGGATCAATGGCGGCATCCATCGCCTCGATCCCGAGTTGGTTGGTCGCATCCGCGATACCCGCTACGTCAGCACCGCCTGCCGCCGGGTCATACGGGATGCCGGCATCTGCCGCCGGCGCATCCGGCACCGCGAGAGATGACGTTTCCGCTTCAAGGCGAACCGGTTCAGGCTCCTTCAGCAGCACGCGGGTCACCGGCCGGATACCGAAGAAGACCAGCAGGGCTGCGACACCCATCAAGACAAGGCCGTTGATAAGCGCGCCCGTGTGCGCGAGCAATTGGTGCAGGATTCCGGGTCCATCGACCGGTTGCAGGCTCTGGTCGGTTGGCATGAATTCGACGGCGCTGACCTTGACTTCGTCGCCGCGCTTGACGACCAGTCCGCCGGCTGCGGCAACCAGGCTCTCGACCTGCTTCAGCAAGTCATCCATCTGCTTGGCACCGGAGTTCGCACCGAGCACTTCCTTCATGCGCTTGCTGTTGAGGACGACCGCCACGGTCAACCGTTCGATGCGATAGCCGTCACTGACGGTTGCAACCGTCTTCGAGCCAACCTCGAAGTTTGTCAGCTCCTCACGCCGCTCGTCGTTACGTTTCGATTGGTCAGGACTGCCGGCCGCGGTTTCTTCAGTCGGCACGTTTTGCTGAACACCGACCGCCTTCGAGGATTTCGTGTTTTGCGAATTCTTAATTTCCTTGACGACCCGCACCGATCGCTCGACTTTGGTTTCCGGATCATAGGCCGTTTCGCGCGTTTCGCGTTTGTCGGTGTTGAGCCGCGCGGCAACGCTGATACGGAAGTTCTCGAGTCCGAGGAACGGACTGAGCGTCTGGCTGATGTTTTGCTTGAGCGATGCCTCGAGCTCCTTCTCGAGCCCCGCGTTCTGATTTGGCGCGCGCGCCGTCGGGTCTCCGCCTGACGCAAGCAACGTACCGTCCGTATTGAGCACGGCGACCTGGCTCATGGCCAGTCCCGGCACCGATGCCGCAACGAGGTGGCGGACCGCCGAGGCCAGAGTCTGGCCAGCATCGGCGGTCACACGCATAACGACAGAGGCGGACGGCTTGCGCCCGACACGGCGGAACGATCCTGCCTCGGCCATGACGATATGCACGCGCGCCGCCAGTACACCCTTCATCGATTGTATCGTTCGCGCCAGTTCCCCCTCGAGGGCACGCTTGCGGGTCACTTCCTGCATGAACGACGTCAGCCCGATCGAGCCCATGTTGTCGAAGAGTTCGTATCCGGCGCTTGGCCCGTGCGGCAGGCCGCGCTCGGCGAGCAACATCCGGACTTCATCGACACGGCCGTACGGCACGCTGATACTGTCACCTTTGGTACCCACCTCGTAGGGCACGCCATTCTGCGACAGCACCGTGCCGATGCCGGAAACGTCCGTCTTGATAAGGCCGGTGTAGAGTGTCTGAAGGGCTGGCTTGCTGATCAAGTAGCTCATCGCCGTGATCGAGCCGACAATCACGACAAATACCATCGCCAGCGCCAGTTGCCGCTGTGCGCCAAGGGCTGCGAAGTTTCGCGCAATCGATTTGATTTGATCGCTCGAGATCATTGCTGGATTCTTTTTTCCGAAGGTACTTCGGTAAATTGAATTCCAAACCTTACGCGAACTTTATGGTCGGCCGAGAAGCATCATCAACAAGAAAATCGTTTGTTAAGAGTATATTATCTTGACGGAAAATATTGATTCGAGCGCTGTCGGGAAAAAGAGATGGGCGCACCAAGCGCGCCCATCTCGAACCGATGCGAAGAATACCAAGGCATCGGAATAATGTAGGTTAGGGCTGGGGTATCGGCACAAAACCGACTTACCCCAGACCAACAGCCATTAACGGAACA
>JBPCVZ010000336.1:0-37630 GCA_051010015.1 Hyphomicrobiaceae bacterium | reverse complement strand
GTCTTCAAGAACGCCAACATCAACTATGTACCCGTCTACCTGGATCAGCGCCTGGCACTTGCCCGTGTTCGCAGCGGTGACATCGCCGCAACCTTGATCATGTCGGGTCGGCCTAATCCTCTGCTTGACGAAATCCGGGATGGCGGTCCGCTGAAGTTCATCGACATCCCGTTTAGCGATGTGCTTCCCAAAACCTATTTCCCGATCGAACTGACAAGCGCCGACTATCCTGACCTCATTCTGCCGGGACAAACGATTAAGACGATCGCCACACCTTCAATCATGATGGTTTATGATTTTCCTGAAAGTAATCCGCGCCGGGCCAAGATCACGCGCTTCATCGATGCATTCCTCGGACGCTTGCAGGATTTGCAGCGTCCGCCACGTCACCCGCGTTGGCGCGATGTCAACCTTGGCGCAGCGATTGCCGGCCTGGAACGCTATCAGACAGTGGCGCAATGGCTTTTGACCAACAAGCCGCCCAAGGCCGTGGCGCAGACCCGGCCGAAGAAGGGCCGCCGCAGCGTCCAGGACTTGTTTAAGGCATTCATTGCATCCGAGTCTGCGAAGGGGGGCGCCGAGCAACTTCTTCGTCTGGAAAAGCCTGAGCTGTTCGCACGCTTCAAAGCTTGGCAGAAAGCGCAACGTGCGACTCCGGCAGTGGCCAAACCAGCGCCAAAATCTAAGGTTAGCCTCCGTGTACTGTTCCGCGAATTTATCGATGCGGAAGCTGCCCGCGTCGGCAAAGACAAGGTACTTGCTCTATCCAAGAAGGAGCTATTCGACCGCTTCCTTGCCTGGCGCAAACAACGGTAGTCAATAGCTCACCCTCCGCAAAAGTCTGACGAAATAAAACCAGCAAGGCGAAACAGTGTCCGACAAACGAACTTCGGGCCGACAACGGAAGTGTATGAGTATGCGTTCAATTCTCCTCCTTGGCACCGTCCTACTCGCTGCAGGGGCTGGCCTGGTTGCTCTCCCGCCGACACTTGCAGTTGCGCAGAGCAAAACGGTCACGCTTGTCGTGCCGTACAGCAAGGGCGGCGGTTCTGGTCAGTTGACGCGAGCGATGGCAAAAAGCGTCGAATCCATTTCGAAGACGCGCTTCAAAATCATTTACATCAAAGAAGGTGCCGGCCTCGGAGCCATCCAGCCGTTTATGAACATGCCAGCCGATGGTTATTCGATCATAGAGCACATCGATGACATCACCTCGGCCTACGCCATTGGAGCCGTCGATCTCAATCCGGCAAAGGACTGGAGCCCGCTCAACATCGTCCAGCTCACGTTTAGCCAGCTCTATATCAAGTCCGATGAAACCCGTTTCACCGACTGGAAATCCTTCCTTGCCTATGCGCAACAAAAAGAAAAACGAGTCGCAGTTTCGAACATCTCGTATGACGGGTCGATGGAAAATCTGACGATGCGTGCGCTTGAAAATGATCTCGGCTTTAGGACACGGCAGATCAGTTTTGCGACAGCCAAGGACCGCTTCGAGGCCGTGTTCCGCGGTCGCGCCGACGTCCTGTTCGAGCAACCAGGTGACGTTCGCAAGTACATCGATGAAGGTCGTCTAAAGCCAATCTTGACGTTCTTCAACGAACGTCCGGACGCGTTTTCCAATGTGCCGACTCACAAGGAAGTCGGCGCGACGTTTGAACCGCTGCTCCGCTTCCGCGGCTTCTTCGTCAAGAAAGGAATACCGCCCGAACGCTTGGCTTATCTTGAGAAGATATTCGCGCAAGGGTTTGCCACAAAGGCATTTCAGGACTTCAATGAGAGCAAATACATGAAGGTCGTCGACCCTTATCGCAACCCAAAAGACTCGGTCACATTGCTCAACAATACAATCGAAGCCTACTCGAAATACTATCAGGATTTCCTGGCACAAACGCTAAACGAGTACTTCAAACGCTAAACCAGGAATTCAACCTTTCAAACCGGCCAGGCAAACCGTTTGACTGGTCGTTTTCTCATGTTGCACACCCTATTCTGACGTTGCGCAGCCTTTAGAGCGTCATTGTCATGCAAATGCTGTTCGGGTCCGCAAAATAGCTACCGAAAGGCGGGCACGGGACGAAACCAAAGCCCTCGTAGAGCCGCCGTGCCGGCGCAAAGCCCGCCATTGTCCCGGTCTCAAGACTGAGCCGCTGGTACGAGCGCGTACGGGCTTCCGCGAGAAGATGGACGACGAGCGCCTTTCCGACACCTTTCCCACGCGCAGCTCGGGCGGTATGCATCGACTTAATCTCGCCGTGTGACGGATCGAGTTCCTGCAGCGCAATACAACCTAGGACGCGCGCGCCGAACAAAGCGGACCAAAATACCAGGCCCTCTCGATCCCGTAGATCGTCAATGTCAAGCGCATGCACACTGCCAGGCGGCGACTGTGATCGACAGAACGCGAGATGCTGCTCCAGCAGGACCTGAATATCGGAACCGCCGAGGTCGTCCACCTTGATGATCAGGTTGTCCACTTTACCGCGCTCCAACGTCTGTTCCACCGCCACCTGAATTGGTCGTTTCTCCTTTTGGCCTGCACAACCCGCTAAACGATGACCTCGCGCACCTGTTGTTCACCGACGCTGAATACCCTTTTGTAGCGCTCAATGTGCGCTGGTGGTCCGACGGCCTTGAGCGGATTGTCAGAGAGTTTCACCGTTGGCTGGCCGTCCGCCGAGACAACTTTGCAGACAATCGAGATCGGCTCCAAGCGCCGGTCCTTTTGCAGGTCACGGAAGTCGTTGGTGAGCAACGTACCCCAGCCAAAGCCGACCCGAATCCGACCATGAAAGTGCTTGTGAAGACGCTCGATTTCCCCGACATCAAGGCCATCCGAAAAGATCAGCAACTTTTCCTGGGGCTCCTGATCGTGCCGTTTCCACCAGGCGATTGCCGCCTCACCGCCAGCGACAGGGTCCCCTGAGTCGATCCGCATGCCGGTCCAGTTCGCGAGCCATTCGGGCGCATTGTCTAGAAAGGACTTGGTGCCGAACGTATCGGGAAGAATAATCCGCAGATTGCCGTCATAGTCCTCCTGCCAATCGGACAACACACGATAGGGCGCCACCGCCAACGCCTCATCGCTTTCGGCAGATGCCAACGCCGCATAAATCATCGGAAGCTCATGTGCATTGGTACCGATCGCCTCGACCTCGCGGCGCAACGCGATAAGGCAGTTCGAGGTGCCAAGAAAGCTATCCTCAAGGCCTTCGTGCATCGCCTGGACGCACCAGTCCTGCCACAAATAACTATGCCGCCGCCGCGAACCGAAGTCGGCGATGCTCAGGTCCGGCAGTTGTCCGAGGCGTTGGATCTTCTCCCACACGCGCGTCATCGCCCGCGCATAGAACACCTGCAGCGCAAACTTGTCCATGTTCATGAGCACGGCACGCGAGCGCAGTTCCATGATCACTGCCAATGCGGGCACCTCCCACATCATCACATCGATCCATGGGCCTTCGAACGTCAGCTCGTACTGGTCACCATTGCGTTCGAGGTGGTAGTCTGGAAACCGGTAGTTCTCGAGCCACGCGATGAACTCAGGATCGAACATCATCCGCTCGCCGTAGAACGTATTGCCGCGCAGCCAGGTCGACTCGCCCCGTGACAAGCTCAGCGTCCGGATGTGATCGAGCTGCTCGCGCAAAACGCTTTCATCGATCATCTCGCCAAGCGGCACGTCGCGTGTTCGGTTGATCAGACTGAAGGTTACGCGCGTGTCGATGGTGCGACGAAAAATCGTCTGCGCCATCAGCAGCTTATAGAAATCATTGTCGAGCACCGAACGCACGATCGGATCAATCTTCCAATTGTGGTTGTAAACGCGTGTCGCGATATCGACCATGGCTCAGCAGTTCCGTTACTTTCGCTGCAAAGACCGCCGCTGCGATCCCGATCTCGAAGAGTGGATATCAGCCAAGCTCGCGCAGCGCAAAAGCGTTTCGCGAGATTGCTGTACAGGTCATCATATTTGCATTCGCCGCTGATCGCGCAAGATTAGTCAGTTGCCTCCACGCTTGGCGCCGACTCTTCGAGAAACTGCTGCACTGAGCGAAACAGCAGCATCCGATTGGCCTCCATCATCAGTGAATGCGTGCCGCCGCTAACGATCGTCAGCCGCTTCCATGCCGCGCGGGTCAAAAGCGCAAAGAGGTTGATTGCAAGATCCGGCTTGGTATCAAGATCCCATTCACCAACGACGACGAGCACTGGTGCTGTGATCTTGCCCGGGTCGTAGAGCGGTTTGCCAACATTCCAGTAGTCAAGGCTGTCCTGGACCACACCATTGGGTGCACGAATGGTGCCGGGCGCGGCATCAGGATCGGCGGCGGTCGTTGCCTCCCACCACATATCGAACCAGTCGGGCGGCATCACCTGTATTGCCTGCTCCAGGCTCAAACCGTTCTGCCGCCGCTTTTGTGTCGCCTCGCGGTCGACCGTTCGATAGGCCCCAAGCGGGCCCTCGACCTGAATCGCCGACGGCGCGGAATCGGTGCGATCCCAGACCGGCGCGTAAAGCGCCAACCGCTCGACCCGGTCACCGTGGCCTGCCGCATAGGAACCCGTGATCGCCGTCCCCCACGACCACCCGATCAGGCACAGCCTATCAACACCGCGCCGTGCGCACACAAAATCGACGACGGCGCCAAGGCAAGCCGCTGCATCCGGCGTGCGCATGAACGGCGGATTTTGGTCGGCTGGCACCGCCATTTGTGGCGGCCGCTCGGAGCGCCCGTACCCGGGCAGATCAAGGCAATAGACATCAAAGCCCCGCGCTGCCATGTAGTCCATCCACGAAAGCCCGCCGAACGGCAGGTCGAACGCAGCCGAGCCATAGGTCGCACCATGCTGCAGGATCACGATTCGATCAGGTGCAAATTGTGCAATGTCGGCCGGGCGCTTGTTACGGACATAGATGCGCCCCCACTGCGGATGGTGGACAGACAAATCTTCGCCGATGAGTTCCATTGCCACTCCATTTTCTTCCGGCACGCCGAGCAAGCAGTCGATCGCCAGCAATCTGGTCGCGTTCAATTGCTACGACTTTCCAGCCTTGTCATCCTCCATGTCCTGCACACCGAGCGTCCGGTCCTGATATCCGTCCGGCACATCGCGCCCGGTATCCGTGAAGGCGCGCCGCACCGCCTCCACGTTGCGCCCGACAACTTCCTTTCTGTTCTCTTTCGTAAACGCGTTCGACCCGTACAGCGTGTCGAGCGATCCCTGGAAATGGGGCGCCACGTAACGCGCGAACAATTCGTAGCTGCGCATCGTTTGCTCACGGTTCGCCCATTCGTGCGCCCGGAACATCACACCACCAAAACCGCCGTCGCTCAGTTCCAGCAACCGCTCGATCCCTTTGATCGCAGTTTCCGGATTGCCAACCAGCGTCGTGCCCATCTTGACGCCATCACTAAGTGGATCGTCGGAGCGACCGGGCGGCCGGCCCAGCGTCTCTTCAAAGTAGGTAACGGTTTCCAGACGCTCGCCTTTGTGGACTTCGCGCAGCGCCTGTTCCGGGTCTTCGGCAAGATGCATCACGACGACCACACGCCAGTCCTTGCGGTTCATCTTGTGGCCATGCTCTTTCGCCGTATCCTCCGCGATCTTCCACTGTTTGGCCAACATCTCCGGACCGCCCGGAATACCGGCGCCGATCGACAAGACGCCGAGCCCGTGCCGCCCCGCGGCGATCATCCCGAACGGCGTGATCGTACTCGCTGTCGCGATGTGAAACCGCGGGTCACTATAGGGCGCAAGATGCAGCCGGGCATTGCGCAATTCGAACCAATCGGTTTTCGCCGTCACGGGCTCTTCGCATTTCAGCAGCTCGACAATGACATCGAGCGACTCGTTCATGCGGTCACGCTGTGTCACCGGGTCGATGTTGAGCATATAGGCATCCGACGGCAGTGCGCCCGGACCACAACCAAGCATGATACGGCCGCGGCTCATGTGATCAAGCTGAACAAACCGCTGAGCCACCAGGAAGGGATTGTGGTACGGCAAGCTCGTCACGCCTGAGCCAAGCATGATGTGCTTGGTGCGATCCGCGGCAACGCCCATGAAAATCTCCGGCGATGCGATCGTCTCCCAACCGGCAGAATGATGTTCACCGATCCAGGCCTCGTCGAATCCGAGATGATCGAGCCACTGGATGAGTTCGAGATCACGATCCATTCCCAGCGTCGGGTTTTCGCCGAGCCGGTGGAACGGCGCCAAAAAAATTCCGAACTTCAATCCACGACGTGCCATTCAGACTTTCCTTTGTATTCGCGTATCGCCTCTGCTGGCCGTCATACCGAGCAGCCGGCGCTCCAAATCTGGTCGAGCACCCGGCGGAAATTGCCGCCGAGATAGCCTTTGATCTCGGGCTCCGACCAGCCGCGCTGCGCCAGCGCCTCGGTCACCTTCGGTAGGTCGCTGTGCTTGTTGCAGTCCGCCAGATAACGCGACGGAATATCCTCGCCGAACACGCGATTGAAACGGTTGATGCCCTCCCAGCGCCGCCAGTGCGTGCGCTCGAATGCCATTTTGGAATAGTTCGCGCCGGTCGCCAGGTCCGTGCCAAATCCGACATGCTCGATGCCCGCCACCTCAACGAGGTGATCTAGATGACGCAGGTAGTCGTCAATGGTCGGCTTGCGGTTGGCATCGCCATCCCAGCACATCGGCCCGTAAATGCTGGCGCCGACAATGCCACCCTTGGCGGCCACAAGGCGAATGATATCATCGGTCTTGTTGCGCTCGAGGTTGGCCAGCGCCCGCGCATTGGCATGCGTGATCAAGACCGGCTGCTCCGATGCTTCGATCGCATCCATCATCGTGCGCTGACCGACGTGCGACAGGTCGATCGCAATGCCGGTTTCGTTCATGATCTGAACCGCCTGGCGGCCAAGCAGTGTCAGCCCGGCCTCTTCCGGCTCCAAACACCCATCGCCGAGCGCGTTTCGGAAGTTGTAGGTCAACTGCATAATCCGCAGGCCGAGCCGACGAAAGAAGTACAGGCGATGCGGTTCATCCGCGATCGGCCGCGAATTCTGCCACCCCATGATGAGCCCGATCTTGTCCTCGGCCCGCGCCCGGTCAAAATCCGCTGCCGTCTCAATCTGTAGCCACGGTGAGCCCGGCGCGTTCAATATGCCATGCCATCGCGATATTTCCTGACAGGCTTCCGCAAAGTCCGCTTCGAAAAAGCACGTCGTGATATTGAGTGCATTGATCCCGCCCGCTTTGAGATCCGTGACATCGCCATCGCAGTGGTAGACAAGACCATCAATCACCAGCGCATCGTCGTGGATCTCTTGTGCCGTCGGCATTCGGGGGTCTCCGTTCAATAGGTACATGGCCCGTGGTTCGGCACCGCGTACAATGGAAAATCGTATGACAGAGTTTACGCTGGAAGATGCCATCTCGAAACGGCGAAGCGATCGCGCATTTGATGACCGCCCGTTGATCCTGACTCAAGTGCAGAAACTGCTCTGGGCTGCACAAGGCATAACGGACGACAGCGGCAAGCGCACCGTGCCCTCCGCACACGCGCTGCATCCGCTCCGGCTCTTTGTCACTGTCGGTCGCGTCACGGGCCTGCCTGTAGGCGTCTACAGCGCCGTTCGTGACACACTGGACCTTGTCGCACACCTGGATCAAGACATCCGGGTCGATCTCGAGCGGGCCGCTCTCGACGATCAACCGTGGATCACCCGCGCGGCAGTAATCATAACGCTTTGCGCCGACATGGTCGCCGTATCGCAAAGCTTCGCTGAGCAACCGCCCTACGGCGCCCGCGGTCGGCGCTATGCCTACATCGAAGCCGGTGCTGCGGCCCAAAACGTCCACCTCCAAGCCTGCGCGGAAGGCTTGGCATGCGTCCTCGTCGCCGGCTTTCGCGATGAAGCAACCACCGCCGCCCTGAAACTCGAGTGCCCGCTCGAGCCGGTCGCCCACTTGTGCATTGGCTGGCCCGCCGCGGATTGACAGCTGCGCAGCGAAGAACGAGGCTGCCACCCAAGATCAACCTCGACGGTTGGTCGCGGAGCAAGCCATGTCCCAAAGCATCCCCATCGTAGACCTCACATCCTTTCGTCTGGGCAGCAGAAACGATCGTCAACGCGTCGCCAAGGAACTTGGGCACGCCGCCGAAACGCTCGGCTTCGCCGTCATTGGCGGGCACGGCATTGCGCCCAGCGTCGGCGAAGACCTCCGCGAGGCGGGCCTGCGCTTTTTTGATCTGCCGCTCGAACAGAAGATGCAGGTCCGGCGGCCCAGGAACGACCAGAACCGCGGCTACATTCCCTACGGTGAGGAAACGCTGGTCCGCATGTCCGGCGGCGAGAGCCCACCCGACGTCAAGGAAGTATTCGCGATCGGACCGGATAACATTCCGGATACGCCGTACTTCACCGGTCCCGCCAGCTATCCCAGTTTCGCCTCGAACCTGTGGCCCGACGCACCCGATGATCTCCGCCCCAAAATGCTCGCCTACTGGCGTGGCATGGAAGAGCTGATGTGCACGCTTGGCCAGGCGCTCGCGCTGTCCCTCGATCTTGACGAGGGCTACTTCGACGACGTTCTCGACAGTACCCACTCCAGCCAACTGCGCCTTCTACATTATCCGCCGCTCTCAAAGGAAGTCGAGCCCGGTCAATTGCGCGCCGGCGAACATTCCGATGTCGGCATGATGACGATCCTGCGCAACGATCCGGTACCAGGCGGCTTGCAGGTCAAGGCCCGCGACGGCTCGTGGATCGGCGCACCGGGCATTGCCGACACGTTCATTATCAATATCGGTGACCTGCTCATGCGCTGGACCAACGACCGTCTGATCTCGACGTTGCACCGCGTTGCCGTGCCGCCGCTGGACGCCGGTGCCCATGCACGTCGTCTGTCGATCGGCTACTTTGTCGGCCCTCGCTACGACGCCATGGTTGAGTGTCTGCCGACCTGCCATGGCCCTGGCAATCCCCCGAAGTACGAACCGGTCTCGGTGCACGACTACCGCACAAAGCGCTTCGCCGCCGGTGCCGGCGACAACAAGCCGTTCGAAGCCTCCGGAAAGGTAGCTTGAATGCCTGCCGGGTACGACCGCGATCTCATCGGGTACGGCGCCAACCCGCCCGATCCGAAATGGCCTGAGGGCGCGCGTCTCGCTCTCAATTTTGTCATCAACGTCGAAGAAGGCTCGGAGCCATCCGTTCAGGACGGCGAAGGCTTCACCGAGGTCCAGCACACCGAGGCGTTCGGGCGCCAGCAGGGCCTCGAAGGCCGTGACTTGGCTGGAGAGGGTATGTTCGAATATGGCAGTCGGGTCGGCATCTGGCGCCTGTTTCGCCTGTTCCAGGCGCGCGATCTGCCCGTGACACTGTTCGCATGTGCGCTCGCCCTCGAGCGCAATCCACCTCTGGCAGAGGCCATTCGAGAGACTGGTTACGATGTCTGCAGTCATGGCTGGCGCTGGATCAAGCACTACCAGCTGAGCGAAACAGAAGAACGCGAACACATTGCCAAAGCGGTCACTTCGCTCGAACGAACCACCGGCCAGCGCCCGCTCGGCTGGTACTGCCGTTACGGACCATCGCTCAACACCCGCCGCCTCGTCGTCGAGCATGGCGGCTTCCTTTACGACAGCGACTACTACGGTGAAGAACTACCGTTCTGGAAAACCGTCGACGGGCAACCGCATCTCGTCGTGCCCTATTCCCTGACCAACAACGACGGAAAGTATGCCGGTTGGGTGGGTACATCCGACGAATGGTTTTCCTTTGTCCGCGATGCCTTTGACATCCTCTACGAGGAAGGCCTGACCCATCCGAAAATGATGTCGGTTGGTCTGCATCCGCGCCTTATCGGCCATCCGGCCCGCGTCATGGGCCTCAAACGTTTCCTCGACTACGTCACAACCAAACCCGACGTCTGGGTCACCCGCCGCCTGGATATCGCCAACCACTGGATCGAAACGCATCCCTATCCGGGAAAAGGCCTGAACGAGTAGTCGTCCGGCGGTTCGCGTCTGTCAGATTGGCAGCCCCTTCTTCTGCAGTTTCTCGATCAACTGCTTGCGGATGATATCGCGGCTGTCGCCACCACCAAAACTCATCGCGCCTGACGAAAACGACTTGCCGAAGGTCAGGGAAAGGTTCACCGTCTGCCCGATCGCGCTGATGAATTGACGGTCGTGCAGCGCTGACAGCGGATGAATGAATGTCGCCCAGACAATGCCGCGCGCGATCGCATAACGGGCATCCAGGGCAGTATCGAAGTTGGCCTGCATCATGCGCTGAATGGCGCCCTCGGGCAGGCTGGCGACTTTGGTGATCGGCGAGATGATCCGCATCCGGTTGGCGCCGGCATCGGTGATAATGAGAACAGGGCGTTCACTAATGGTAAGCTGCCAGGAGCCCGGTTGCGGCACCTTGGTTTCCGGATCGAGACGCCGAATGATCTCGTTCATCCGCGCCAAAGTCATATTGCCTTCGACTGGCTTACCTGGTGTCGTCTTCTTATCGGCCTTCTTGTCCGCTTTTGGCTTCGCCTTTTCCGCGGGCTTGGCGTTCTCCTGCTTTGTTGTCGGTTGCGCCGGCTTGATCTGACCCCAAACCGGTGACGCCGACAGCACAAAGACACAGGACAACGAGAGAGCGGCGATGCCAGCCAAACCGAACTGCGCTGGACGGGCTGGTCCAACAACTTGCTTTCGCCCAGGGAATTCTGCCATGGCGCAAGTGTAGCCTGATCTGCATGACAGGCTAATCACAACTTGGCGACGGCACGGTCCGTGCACGCAAAGTCAGCCGAGCAGCGCCACGCAACGGCACCAGCCCGCGCTCGCGGCTTTGATCTTCACCGGAAGACAGCTAATTTCAAAGCCGGCGTCAGGCAACTGGTCAAGGTTTGCCAGCTTCTCCATATGGCAATAGCCGATCTCCATGCCGGCGCGATGCCCTTCCCAGATCAACGATGCATCACCGGTCTCAGCCACGCGCTCGGCCGTGTAGACAAACGGCGCATCCCAGCTCCACGCATCAGTACCGGTCACGCGCACGCCGCGCTCAAGCAAATAGAGCGTTGCTTCCCGGCCCATGCCGCATCCGGAATTCACATACCGGTCAGTCCCGTAGTTCGCGCCGGCACCGGTGTTGACCACCACGATATCGAACGGCTGCAATTCATGCCCGATCCGCCTCAACTCAGCCTCGACATCAGCCGCGGTTGCCACATAGCCGTCAGCAAATCCTCGAAAATCCAACTTGACGCCCGGCGCCATGCACCACTCCAACGGCACCTCATCGATCGTGATCGCGCGCTCACCATTGTTCATCGTCGAATGGAAGTGATAGGGCGCATCGAGATGCGTACCGTTGTGCGTCGAGATCTGCACCGACTCGACCGCCCACGCCTCTCCGCCCGGCAGTTGATCGACACCGACACCGGGAAAAAACTGAAGCATCCGCTCAGCCGTCTGGCCATGGTCCATGTACGTGATCTGCGGCGCCAGGCCGGGCGGATCAGCATCCACCGTATTCTCCAATGGGCGCGACAGATCGAGTATTTTGCGCGGCATATCACTCATCCCCTACCTGACGGCGCCAGCGCTTCACAAACGCGCCAGTCCTCGTCATTCTTCCAGAAGCGTCCGCACCCAAGACATCGAAAGGAACCGCGATGGCCCTCTACGAAATGCGCACATATACGCTTTACACCGGCAAGATGGCCGAAGCCGTCGAACTCTACCAAAAATACGGCTACCCCGCGTTTGAAAAAGGCGGCCACACCGACAAACTCGTCGGCTATTTCCAGGGCGATACCGGCATGATCAACCAACTCGTCCATATCTGGAAGTTTGAAGACGACGCCGATCGCCGCAAGCACTGGGCTGCCGTCTTCTCCAACAAGGATTTCATGGAAGATTTCGTGCCAAAGTTCCGACCGCTCGTCATGACCCAGGAAGTCAAGCTCATGAACCCCGCTCCATGGGGACCACATCCCTAGGTGATCGAGACGCGCTGGCAGCAACCCGGGACAGCAAGCGATATGATTATTCTTCACCACGCCTGGCAATCAAGCGCCTCGCGCCGCGTCCGCCTGTGTCTCGAAGAAAAAGGCCTGACCTACGAAGGCCACGTCGTCGACCTGACCAAGCTCGAGCAGCATTCTGAGGCCTACAAGAAGATCAACCCACTCGGCGTCGTACCGGCGCTCATCCATAATGGCCGGCCATTGCACGAAAGCGGCACGATCTGCGAATACCTCGACGAAACGTTTCCTGATCCGCCATTGCGCCCCGATGCCCCTTTCGAACGCGCCGAGATGCGCAACTGGATTCGTCACATCGACGCGCAGATCCAAAACCTCGTGACCTTCAACTGGAAGCACAGCCTTCAGTTGGTTGCGCAGAAATGGACCGATGCTGAACTTGAGGAGGTCCTCAGGAACATTCCAAGTCGCGAACGGCGCGAGGCGTGGATGCGAGTCGCGCGCCGGCCTTACACCAAAGAGGAGGAAGACGAGGCGCGCGCCAACCTCGTCAAGCTGCTTGACCGCATGGAGGCAGCCATGGAGCCTTCCGGCTGGTTGGTCGGCGAACGATATTCAATCGCCGACATCGCGGCGGTGCCGTTCGTCAAGCGCATCGATGAGGAAATCGCACCGGACGAACTCCGGCCCGACAAACATCCCCGGGTTGCTGCCTGGTGGGCCGCGATCCAGGCCCGGCCAGCATTCGAGCGGGCCAGGATCGGCCCCTTCCTCGAACGCTAGTGTGCCTTTTACCCCGTCGCTTGCAACAGAATCTCGGTGTTGCGTCTCCCCATCACGCCGTCGACTTCCGGCGCACGATTCTCATTCACGGCCGCCGCAAAATCTTCGATCTCCAACTGGTAGGGGTCGACGATTGGAAACTCCCAGGCGCCCTTGTCGGTCCACATCCGCCCTTCACCGCTGATCCCAACCGAACCCTCGCCGCGCGCATACCCTTTGGTTCCGTAGAGTTCAAACTGCGTCGGCGCCGCGAACACGACCGATGAGCACAAATCCGCCGTCGCACCATTCTCGAAACGCATCGTCACTAGCGCGGTCTCGTCGTTCGGCCCGTTCCACACCGCACGCGAAATGACGCTCTTAACCTCCACCACGTCGCCGCAACTTGGCCGCATGAACCAAAGAATTTGGTCGAGGCAATGGGTTCCGACGCCAGCCAGGCTCCACCACTTGCCAACATCCGTGTCTGCACGCCAGTTGCCGGCATCCGGTGCCATTGAACTCCACTGCACGCGAATGTGGCGCAAATCGCCGAGCAACCCATCGCTCACCGCCCGATGCAACTGGCGGTGTCCCGCATGCCAGCGCAGATGAAACGCCACGCCGAGCTTGACGCCCGCCGCATCGCAAGCCTCAACCATCGCATCGGCCTCGGCCAGTGACGTCGTCATCGGCTTTTCGCAGAACACGTGCTTGCCGGCCCGCGCCGCTGCAATTGCCTGCTCCGAGTGCAGCTTGTCCGGCGTCGCGATAATCACTGCTTCGAGTTCGGGATCAGCCAGCATCTCGTCTATGTTGTCATGCGCCGCGTTCGCTGCCTGCGCGCCGAATTGCTGTGCAACCGCACCGGCCCGCGCCTTGTCACGGCTCAGTACGCTCCACAACACCGCATCATCCGTGTTGGAAAGCGCCGGCAGCAGCTTCATGTCCGCTATCCGCCCTGTTCCAACCATCGCAACTTTCAAAGCCATCTTTCCGTCCTCCTTGCCTTGCCCCCGGTGGCATCAGCCGGCTGCGTCCTTGTCGATCCTATATACCAACGTTGCGTTACGGCATACGATCAACCAACATGGTGCGCAATCAATCGGAGACGTGCTGATGGCCGGCAAAGCAAAGTACCTGTTCATCGTCAGTATGGATGTCGCCTCGGAAAAGGAAGCGCTGTTCAATGAGGTCTATGACACCGAACACATTCCCTTCATTACAGCTGTCCCGGGGGTCCTCGGCGCAACGCGCTCAGTGCGCGAGCCGTTGACCATGATGCTTGCCGGCGAAGAACGCGTCATGGATCCGGGCGACGAGCCCAAATACTGCGCCATCTACGAACTCGAAAGCCCAGAGGTTCTGCTGAGCGAAGCCTGGGCTGAGGCGGGTGAACGTGGCCGCTGGCCCGGTGAAGTGCGCCCCTTCACCGCCAACAGGCGCCACATCCTGCGCAAGGTTTGGACATAACGGCTGCGCGCCAGCTAAGGGAGATCAAGTCATGGCCAAGGGAATTCTCGCCGTCGCCTTCGACTTTTCACCGACCCATCCGGACGAATTTCACGATTGGTATGATCTCGAACATTTGCCGGAGCGCCAAGCGATCAATGGTTTCGGCACCAGTGAGCGCTGGCTTGGCGCGGACGAGCCGCACTATGCCTGTGCCACCTACGACCTCGACACGGTGGATGTCCTGAAATCAGCAGCTTATCTCGCCGTCGGCTATGACAATGCATCGCCTTGGACCAAACGGGTCGTTGCTCAGTGCAATCGCCTCATGCGCTTTGAAGGCGAGCAACTCACGCCCGGCAACCTCGAAGCACCGCCCAATGCCGGCGGATTGCTCATCAACGCAATGAACGTAACGTCAGCGGCCGAAGCCGATTTCAATGCCTGGTATGATGAAGAACACCTGCCGGCGCTAGGCGCCGTCCCGGGCTGTCTCGCCGCGCGCCGCTACCGGTCCACCGAAGCCGGTGGAGGTCTCCACAAGTACCTTGCGATCTACCATCTGGAATCCCCGGACGTTGCCCGCTCCGATGCCTGGAAGGAAGCCGCTGACACGCCGTGGAGCAGCCGCGTTCGGCCACACTTCCGCGACCGTTTGCGCATTCTGACCAATCGCTACAGGCGAGCCGCATAGCCCGAGACGAGCGGTGGCGCCGTTCCCGCGGTCTCAACCGCAACTCAGCGAATAGATGTCTTTGACCTGCCCTGGCAAAGGCATCTCGGACCACGATGCGCCGCCGTCAGCCGTGCCAAAAATCTCACCCTTGTATCGCGCGCCGATGTAGACCTGATCGGCATCTTGCGGATGCAGCGCGATCGACATGATCGTGCCATGCACCTGGACTTTGTCGAAGCGGCTCCAACTCTCCCCCGCATCGGTACTACGGTAAACACCGCCATCCTCGCTCGCAGCCGCAACACTCAAGGCCGAATAGAGCGTCTTCGATTCCTGCGGTGAGACCTTGACATCACGTCCATACGTCGTCGGCGAAAAGCGGCTCATTTCCATGTCCTGCCAGGTCTTGCCTTGATCGGCCGACCGGAACAGCCCCATGCGCAGCGCGAGAATAACGTCATCCGGTTTGTCCGGACAGATCGTGATCGCGTGCACATCCAGCATACCCTCGGCAAACGTATCCGAGACGATCTTGCTCTTGAGATGCTCCTGTTCCGACAGCTCGATCAGGTGCGCACTGCAATCCTCCCACGTCTCACCGCCATCGGTCGTGCGGATCACGCCGTTGACCTCCAGCGCGGCATAGATCTCATCCGGCCGCGTTGGGTGTTGCACCATGCGCATCACACGCGCATCGAAGATCACCTTGCAGTGTTCGGCAACCTCGACGTCAGGCAGCTTGCGCCACGACGCGCCGCGGTCATCGCTGCGATAGATCGCGATCGGCGAGGCGCCGGCATAGATGCGACTATCATCCCGACGGTCGACCAAAAAACTCCAAATCTGTCGACCGGCATCAGGAAAATTCGTTCGCTCAAACGTCGCGCCGTGGTCCGTACTGCGCCACACCCCATCCTCGGTCCCGGCCAGCACCACGCTTGGATCACCAGCGTGCACGTGTACAGAGAAGGTCTCTAACTCCGGCAGAACGTGCTGCCAGTCGCCATTGGCAAGCGCCCGCCGATAAACGCCGACGTCACCTTCCGCGTCGGGCCGGCCGACATAACCGGCA
This sequence comes from Hyphomicrobiaceae bacterium, assembly GCA_051010015.1. Classification (GTDB taxonomy): domain Bacteria; phylum Pseudomonadota; class Alphaproteobacteria; order Rhizobiales; family Hyphomicrobiaceae; genus CAJQQK01. The sequence continues at coordinate 21,692 of JBPCVZ010000336.1, read as the reverse complement.
ACGCCAGCAAAAAGATAGGACTGATCTGCCATGGCTGAACCCTTTCGTCGATACGTTGTCTCCCACCAAGCATAATCCGCTTCACGCGTGTTGGCGAACCGGCTTTGCCGACCTCAAAATGATATCCGCGGATCGATCAGCAGGGCAATTCATCCGCCATATGGCACACCGGCTTGCGCCGAAATGCTACAACCGCAGAAAAACTGCCGACTGCCTTGAATTTGGGCACCCGACCGCCACCAGGCCGCAACGAGGATGCACCGCCATGACGAAACCAAAGCTCGGCTTCATCGGCATTGGAGACATGGGCAGACCAATGTCCGGCCGCCTGCTCGACGCCGGGTTCCCGCTCGTTGTCTACGACGTCCGAGATGAAGCGACCACACCACTCGGCGAACGCGGCGCCACAATCGCAGCAAGCCCGAAGGCCGTCGCCGATGCCGTCGATACAATCATCGTCAGTCTGCCAACGCCCGATGTCGTACGCGACGTGGCGCTCGGCCCCGACGGCATCATTCAAGGCGGCCAGGTGCGCAACTACATCGATCTTTCGACCACCGGCGCCGTCATGGCCAAGGAGGTCGCCGCCGCATTGACCGCAGCCGACATCGCCTGCCTCGACAGCCCGGTCAGCGGCGGTTCGCGCGGTGCCGAGGCCGGTACGTTGGCGTTGATGGTTTCCGGTCCCAAGGCGCTCTACGACGAAATGGTTCCGGCCTTCGAAACGATCGGCAAGAACCTGTTCTATCTCGGCGATGCGCCTGGTCTCGGCCAGACCATGAAGCTCACCAACAACTATCTCTCGGCTACAGCCAATATCGCCACCGCCGAAGCGCTGGTGATGGGCGTAAAGGCCGGTCTCGATCCTGCCGTCATGGTCGACGTCTTCAATGCGAGTAGTGGGCGCAACGACTCGACGATGAACAAGGTGCCCAGATCGATCCTCAACCGCCGTTTTGACAAGAGCATGAAGCAGCGCCTGCTCTACAAAGACGTCAAGCTGTGCATGTCGGAAGCCGAGGCCATGGACGTACCGATGTGGCTCGGCAATTCCGTCAAACAGATCCTGGCCTTCGCTGTCAGTCAGGGCAGCGGTGACGAAGCCAGCGTCGCGCTGATCAAGTACAACGAGCATTGGACCGGCGTCACCGTCGGCAAGGAGGACGACGAATGACCGATACAGCCAAGGTCACGCACGATCAACTCGCCCACGTCTGGGGCCTTACCGAGTTGCCGGTCGATGCCCTGGCCAACGCGCAACTCGAAATCGTGCCCCCGACCCTGCCGTCGTCGTACCATGTCGCGGCGATCGCCACCGCCACGGTCGCAGCCGCCGGGCTGGCGGCGTCCGAACTTTGGCGATTGCGTTCCGGCGGCGAAGCGCAGACCGTCCGCGTCAATTCGCGTCACGCCGAAACAGAATTCCTAAGCGAGCACCACCTGGTTATCAACGGCGATGCCGAAAAACGCCTCTGGGGGCCGATCGCCGGCCTCTATCAATGCGGTGACGGACGTTGGGTACGCATCCACGCCAACTATCCGCATCATGAGGCCGGTGTCCTCGACGTCCTCAAATGCGATTGCAATCGCGAGGCTGTCGAAAAGACCCTGCAAAACTGGACGGCGCAGGACTTCGAAGACGCCTGCGGCGAGAAAGGCCTCGTCGTCTTCATGATGCGTTCGGCCGAGGAGTGGGCCAACCACGGCCAGGCAAAGGCGCTCGAGAACCTGCCACTGTTCGACATCGAGCGCATCGGCGACGCCGCCCCGGAGCCGCTGCCTGCCGGCGGGGGCCAGCCGCTCTCTGGCATCAATGTCCTGGATCTCACGCGCGTCATCGCTGGCCCGGTCTGCGGCAGAACCCTGGCGGCCCACGGCGCCGATGTCCTGCGCGTCTCGGCCGCACGATTGGCGCGCGATCCCCTGATGCTCGAGATTGACGGCGGGCGCGGCAAACGCTCTGCCTTCATTGACCTCAAGAACCCGCAAGGCCGTGCCGACCTCGAAGCACGGGTCCGCGACGCCGATGTCTTCGTCCAAGGCTACCGCCCAGGCGCCATGGACGCCAACGGCTTCTCGCCGGAACGCCTTGCCGAACTGCGCCCGGGAATCGTCTCCGTCTCGATCTCGGCCTGGGGACACGAGGGCCCTTGGTCACATCGCCGTGGCTTCGATTCCCTTGTCCAGACGGCGAGCGGCATCAACCACGGCGAAGCCCAGGTCGCCGGCTTCGACGGGCCGAAACCACTGCCCTGTCAGGCGCTCGACTTCGCATCCGGCTATCTGATGGCGCTTGGCGCCATGGCCGGCCTCTATAAGCGCGCCACCGAAGGCGGCAGCTGGCGGGTCCGCGTCGCCCTCGCGCGCACCGGCCGCTGGTTGCAATCGCTCGGCCGCATCGACAACGGCTTCGCGGTCGAGGCACCGACAAGCGCTGACATCGCCGATCTTTTCACCACCCTGCCCAAGACCGACTATGGACGGTTGGACGTCATCACCCATCCCATCCATCTTTCGAAGACGCCTGCCGCCAATCTGCCGCCGATTCCCTATCCGCAATAAACATCGTACCTGACCAGGGAGAATGGCCCCTACCTCTAACAATCAAGCAGCTGCATCCACTATTCGCCGCCCAAGTCGAAGGCCTCGAACTCTCGCCGGAACTCAGCGACGCACAGGTCGCCGAATTGCACGACGCGATCAACCAGTATGCCGTCCTTGTCTTCCGCGATCAGCACTTCGACGACGATAGCCTGCTCGAGACCGGCAGGCGTTTCGGTTCGATCGCGCCACCCCGCAACCACCGGTCCGGAGATCGACTGAAACACGGTGTGCTCGCCGACATCTCGAATCTCGACGAGAAGGGCGAACTGCGCAAGGTTGACGACCATCGCCGCCTCGACGGTCTCGCAAACCAGCTGTGGCACTCCGACGCTTCGTTCCGGCCGATCGCCGGCGAGTTGTCGATGCTTTATGGCGTTGTCGTGCCACCCGAGGGCGGCAACACCGAGTTTGCCGATCTGCGCGCCGCCTACGATGAATTGGACGACGAGCTGAAAGCGATGATCGATGGCATGGCTGCCGAGCATTCGATTCTGCACTCGCGCGGACTGCTCGGATACACCGGCTATACCGAAGCCGAGCGCGCCCTGGTGCCGGAAGTGCGCCACCCGATCGTGCGCGCGCATCCCGGCTCAAAGCGCAAGACACTGTATCTCGGCTCGCACGCATCGCATATCATCGACATGCCGGTTCCGGATGGGAAGCTGCTGCTGCGCGAATTGATGGAACATGCCACCGAGCGGCGCTTCGTGCACAGTCACACCTGGCGGCCTGGCGATCTCGTGATCTGGGATAACCGCTGCACGCTGCATCGCGGCCGTCGCTACGACGATATCAACAACAAGCGCGACCTGCGCCGCGTCACCACCCAGGATCTGACCACTGCCAAGAACAACCCCGAACTCGCCGGGGCCGTCTAAACCGCTCGCATGAATAGGAGCGATCATGAAACTCGGCATTCAGCTCAACGCCCAGCATTCCCAGCGTGACGATCCGGCACGGCTCTTTTCTGAGACCGTCGAGCAGGTCCGGCTCATTCGCGAACTCGGCTTCGACAGCATTTGGGGCGGCGAGCATCACATCACGGACGACTACCATTACTTCCCGCTGCTGCCGTTCCTGCAAAGGCTCGCCGCCGATGCCGAAGGCCTGGAACTCGGCACCAACATCGTGCTCTTGCCGATGCACAATCCGATGGAAATCGCTGAAATTACCGCATTTCTCGATGTCATTTCCGGCGGCAAATTCCAGCTCGGCGTCGGCCTCGGCTACCGTCCGGAGGAATTTGCGATGTTCGGCGTACCCATGAAACAGCGCGTCAGCCGTATGGTCGAAGGCATCGAGATCATCCGTAGGCTGTGGACAGAAGATAGCGTCACGCATAACGGCCGACACTGGCAGTTCGAGAACATGACGATCCGACCGCAGCCGCTGCACAACCCCCACCCACCGATCCTGATTGCAGCCCAGGTCGATGCCGCTGTCGAGCGCGCTGCCAAGATCGCCGATGGCTGGGCCATCGTGCCAACGCCCCGTATTGACGAAATCTCTGATCACGTCGAAAAATTCAACGTTTCCCGTGCCGCCGCCGGCATGCCGCCAAGCCGGCATTTCGTCCGTCTCTACGAGGCCGCCTGTGCCAAGGACGAGGAAACCGCGCTCAGGCGCACCGCCCCGTTCCTGCTCGAGAAATACGCATCCTACATGGCCTGGGGCCTACCCGGTCTCAAACTCGACAAAGGCGATGCCCCAGAAGAACAGTTACGGAAACTCGCCAGGAATCGGTTCGGCATCGGCACGCCCGAACAGGTCATCGAGGCGCTGATGGACCAGCATCGCATCGGCATTACCCATCTCGCCATGCGCGTCAGCTGGCCCGGCATGCCCCAGGCCGACATTCTTGCCAGTCTCGAGCTCATCGGCACCGAGGTGCTGCCGGAGGTTCGTCGCCGGATTGCGGCCTGCGAGTAGGTCGGGCCGGCCTTGTCAGGTCTATTGAAGCGCTTCTCGCATCTCCGCCGCGATCTCGATATTGGCTTCATGGTTGCCAACGATCCGGACGCAAAAATGCGTCGCACCAACCTCGGCAAAGCCCTGAAGCCACTCGATCGCAGCGGCCTTCGTGCCGGTAAAACATCCTTGATAGCGGCGCAATTTCTCGGCTGGCTGATTATAGTACGACTCTAGGTACGCATTGAGCCGGGCATCGGCCTTCATCGCATCATCGTCGATCGCCAATGTCAGGTACGCCGCGCCGGTGATCGCGTCATCCGGTCGGCCCGCCTCTGTTGCATGTGCCTTGACGGCGCTAAACCGCTCGGCAAAGACCGCCGCGTCGCTTGGCCCGGACGGGAAGTACCCATCATAATATCGCCCGCAACGCTTCAGCGACGCCGGCACGCTGCCCGCCGCCCACAACGGCGGCCCGCCCGGTGTATGCGGCGCCGGCGCCAGGGTCTGCTCACGCAACGTCCAGCGTCCGTCCCACGTCACCGGCTCTCCACGCCAAAGCTCCTTGCATAGCTTGAACATCTCGATCAGCCGGCCGACACGCTTTTCGAACGGTACACCGGCCGACACGAGCTCGGCACGGATCGTTGGCAGGTCATTGCCAATCCCGATGCCGATGATTGAACGTCCTTCGCTGATCTGATCGAGCGTTGCCAATTGCTGCGCCAGCACCACTGGATTGCGCAGCAAGGGCAGCAAAACGGCCGTCCCCATCTGCACCCGCTTCGTGCGCCCGGCTATTGCCGCCATCATCGTGATCGGGTCGTGGCGCGGCTTCGCAGTCAATGAATCGCCGAGCCACACCGAATCAAGTCCCGCCTGCTCGGCACGCTCCGCCAGATTAACGACAGGCACGGCTTCATGCCGCCCTTCCATCACACCTTCGCGGGTTGGCAACAAGTATCCGACACGAATGGTCATAGAATTCCCTCAAAGTTCGTAAGGAGTAGATCCGTTGTCCTATGGAGAAGGTTAGGTGAGCAACTGATCCAATACAACGATCATCATCGTAACAAGTGGTGTCTTCAGACCTATTGGACGTCAGCCGCATGTCCATTATGATCCGGCCAAATCCCGGACCGCCTCAGTCATCGGTGCGTCAGCAATCAGATCTCGATCCATGAAACGGAGGCACATCACGTGCTCAAACTTGGCTACAAGGCATCAGCTGAGCAGTTTTCCGGCAGCCAGTTGCTCGATTTCACCGGCCAGGCTGAGGCCGCCGGCTTCGACAGCGTGTTCCTTAGCGACCACTTCCAGCCCTGGCGCCACACCAACGGCCACGCGCCCTATTCCCTGGCGCTGATGGGCGCGATGGGAGCAAAAACCTCGCGCATCCAGATCGGCACCAGCGTGCTCACACCAACGTTCCGATATCACCCTTCGATCGTAGCGCAGGCTTTCGGCACCATGGGCACCATGTTCCCCGGTCGCATCATTCTCGGCATCGGCACCGGTGAAGGCCTCAACGAAGTGCCTGCAACCGGCATGGAATGGCCGGCAATGAAGGAGCGCTTCGCGCGATTCCGTGAGTCCGTGCGCCTGATCAAGCAGCTCTGGGCAGAGGATCGCGTCACGTTCGAGGGCGAGTATTATAAGACGGAAAGCGCCACCATCTACGACCGTCCCGACACGCCGGTGCCGATCTTTGTCGCCGCGGGCGGGCCGATGGTTGCCAAGTATGCCGGTCGCGCCGGCGACGGTTTCATCTGCACCAGCGGCAAGCCGGACGAACTTTATCTCGAAAAGCTGCTTCCCGGCGTCGAGGCGGGACTCGAGATCAACGACCGGCCGAAGGATTCTATCGAGCGCATGATCGAGGTGAAGGTTTCCTTCGACACCGATCACGACCGCGCCATGCAGGATACCCGCCACTGGGCCGCCTTGGCACTCTCGGCGGAAGAAAAGATGTCCGTCGAAGATCCACTCGAAATGGAAAAGCTGTCGGACGCCTTGCCGGTCGAGCGCGCCGCCTCGCGATGGATCGTTTCGACCGATCCTGATGAGCACGTTGAGCGTATCGCGCACTACATCAAGATGGGGTTTGACCATCTCGTCTTTCATGGTCCGGGCCCGGATCAGGCACGTTTCATCAAGCTTTACGGTGATGAAATCCTGCCGCGTTTGCGCAAGCACTACGGCTAGGCCGCGCTGCTATGGCACCCGCCAATCTCCAGCTGACGGCGCTGCCCGGCATTCCGATCGTGCGGCCGGGTGATGACCTCGCACAACTCATCATGGACGCCATCGTGCGTGCGTCTATTGTCCTGAAGCCACAGGATGTGCTCGTCATTGCCCAAAAGATCGTCTCCAAGGCGGAGGGCCGCATACTCCCTCTCGACAAGGTCAAACCGCGCCCGGATGCACGCGCCTGGGCAAAAAAAACCGGAAAAGATCCGCGCCTTGTCGAACTCATACTGACGGAATCGAAGGGTGTCGTGCGCCATCGACCGGGCGTCATGATTGTTCAGCATCGGCTCGGCTTCATCATGGCCAACGCAGGCATCGATCAGTCCAATGTCGGTCCCATCGAGGAGGGTGAGCATGCCATCCTGCTTCCGCTCGACCCCGATGCCAGCGCCGCCCGTCTCAGCGCCGCCGTCAAGGACAGGTTCGATGTCGATATCGGCGTCGTCATATCCGACAGCTTCGGGCGCCCATTCCGCTCCGGCACCGCCGGTGTCGCGATCGGTGTTGCCAGCATGCCCGCATTGCTCGATCTGCGGGGTGAACCCGACCTGTTCGGCCGCGAACTCGGCGTATCGATTTCCGGCTTCGCCGACGAAATTGCCGCTGCCGCATCACTGATCATGGGGCAGGGCGCCGAAGGCCTCCCGGCTGTCATCATTTCTGGACTCGAGTGGTCCAGGCCGGCGACCAATGCTGCCGAGATTGTCCGCGACCCGTCCGAGGACCTGTTCCGATGAGCGTCGGCAGCCCCGAGCACCAGAAAATCGTCGCGCTTTCCGGCGGCATCGGCGGTGCCAAGCTCGCGCTCGGCCTCAAGCGCGTTCTGCCGATAGGCAGCCTCACCATTATCGCCAACACCGGTGACGACTTCGAGCACATGGGCCTCTCGATCTCTCCTGATATCGACACGCTGGTCTACACTCTCGCAGGCCTCAGCGACACCGATCGCGGCTGGGGACGGGCCGACGAGACCTGGACCTTCATGGACTCCATACGGGCGCTCGGTGGCGAGACCTGGTTCAACCTTGGTGACGGCGACCTCGCCATGCACGTCCTACGCAGCGCTCGCCTCGCCGAGGGCGACAGCTTGACCACCATCACTGCAGACGTATGTGCGACGCTTGAAGTCGGCGCTCGGATCATACCCATGTCGAACCAGCCCGTGCGCACGCGGTTGCGCTCAGATGATGGTTGGCTCGATTTCCAGGATTATTTCGTTGGCCGCCGGGCACAGCCGGTCGTGCACGAAATCGCCTATGTCGGCAGCCAGACCGCTGAGCCTGCCCCGGGCCTGATCGATGCGCTCGGCGCCAGCGACGTCGCCGCGATCGTAATTTGTCCGTCCAACCCTCTGATCAGTATCGAACCGATCCTTGCCGTCACCGGTATACGTCAAGCCCTGAGACAGGCATCCGCGCCCGTTATCGCGATATCGCCGATCATCGCCGGCCAATCCTTAAAGGGCCCAACCGCCAAGATGCTGCGGGAACTGGGCTACTCCGTCAGTGCGGCGACCGTCCTTCAGCGCTACAATGACCTCCTCGATGCATACATTGCCGATCCGCGTGATATGAAGGCATTGGAAGCCGTTTCGCAAGAAACAGCGCTGGTGCCCGCAGATATCATGATGGTGTCGCTTGATGATCGCGATAGACTGGCGCGAACTGTTATGGATGTAGCCAAACGCTTCACCGCATAACTGGCAAGCAATCAACCTGGATACAATTACACATGAGCGCGTTCTGGATCATCGTGCCGGTCAAGGATACGTCGCAGTCGAAGCAACGGCTCGGCGAACTGCTTTCGCAGGATCAGCGCCGCCAACTGGCGCACGTCATGCTCGAAGACGTGCTCGATGCCATTGCCCCGCTGCGCGACCGCGCGCCCTGCGCGCTTGTAACGATTGATCCGTTCGCCAGGGCCTGTGCCGACCGATTCGGCATGCGCGTCATTGAAGATGGGGCTCACGATGGTCACACCGGCGCGGTCGATGGCGGGCGCAGGCGTCTGGCTGACGAAGGTGCACGCGGCATGCTCACCATGCCCGGCGACATCCCGCTACTCGCCACTGAAGAGATAACCAAGGTGCTTGACGCTCATGAACGATCGCACGGCTTCACGATCGTTCCCGCCAGCGACAAAAAAGGCTCGAACGCGGTAGCCTGCACGCCACCGCTGGCCGTGCCCTTACGTTTCGGTGACAACAGCTTCTACCCACACCTAGAGGCCGCAAGAAAGTCCGGCATCGAACCCCTCGTCAAAGAATTCACCGGCATCGCAACCGATGTCGACACGCCGGAAGATATCCAACGGCTGTTACGACGCGACCCGGGTGGGCGTTCCCGCGCCACGCGATTTCTGCACAGCATTAGCCTCACCGCCGACGGCATTACCCGGGAGACCGTTGCATGAATTCGGTATCTGCCGACACCATCATTGACGCTGCCCTGCGCGGTTCGCGACCTTCTCATCTTGATGCGGTCACGCTCAGCCAATTCGATGATCTTGGCCCGCTTCTCGACGCTGCCCGCACGATTCGCGATCGCGGTCACGGCGACATCGTTTCCTATTCCCGAAAAGTCTTCATTCCGCTGACCAAGCTATGTCGCGATGTCTGCCACTACTGCACCTTCGCGCACCCGCCTAGGAAAGGCGCACGCGGCTACTTGACGCCGGACGAGGTGGTCGAGATCGCGCGCCGGGGCAAGCTTGCTGGCTGTCAGGAGGCGCTCTTCACGCTTGGCGACAAGCCGGAGTTGCGCTATCGGGTCGCCCGCGAGGAACTTGCCCAATTCGGCTTCAAGACCACGCTCGAATACCTCGCGCACGTGTCCGGCCTGGTCCACCGTGAAACCGGCCTGCTGCCGCACGTCAATCCGGGCATCATGACGCCAGACGAAATTGCCATGCTGCGCGAGATTTCCGTTTCGCAAGGCATCATGCTCGAGACGGCGTCCGAGCGCTTGTCCGAGCGCGGCGGTCCACATTTTGGTTCACCCGACAAGATTCCGACCGTGCGGCTCGCAACGATCGAGGCCGCCGGCCAGCACGCGGTTCCGTTCACATCCGGCATCCTGATCGGTATCGGCGAAACCCGCCTCGAACGTATCGAAGCGCTGCTCGCTCTACGTGACCTGCACGATCGCCACGGTCACATCCAGGAAATCATCGTCCAGAACTTCCGCGCCAAGGCCGAGACCAAGATGGCCGACGCCCAAGAGCCTTCGATCGAGGATCACCAATGGACCCTCGCGGTCGCCCGTATCCTGTTCGGCCCGGACATGAACATCCAGGCGCCACCCAACCTTAGTCCCGGCATGTTGGACAAACTGGTTCAGAGCGGCATCAACGACTGGGGTGGCGTCTCACCCGTCACGCCCGATCACGTCAACCCGGAAGCGCCATGGCCCGGCCTGCAGGCCTTGGAGGACCAAACCCGTGCCTGTGGCAAGGAACTGGTGCAGCGCCTCGCGATCTATCCCGCCTATGCCCACGACACCCAACGGTGGGTCGCCAAATCCCTGGCAACGTCTGTTCACGACAAGATCGACGCCTCTGGTTTCGCGCGTGACAGTAAATGGGCAACCGGTGTCGTCAACGCCCCGGTAGATAGCGCCGCGCCACACCGTTTGGCGCGCAAGCCGATCGTAGTCGGCCCCGGCTTCACTGCGATTATCGATCGGGCGCTTGCCGGCAAGGCCCTCAGCGAAACGGAGATCCTCCGCCTGTTCACTGCGCGCGGCCCCGAAGTCGACGCCCTCACCCAGGCGGCCGATGACCTGCGCCGCGCAATGGCCGGTGACACGGTCTCCTATGTCGTCAACCGCAACATCAACTACACCAATGTTTGCTATTTCAAGTGCCAGTTCTGCGCCTTTTCGAAAGGCAAGATGAGCGAAAACCTGCGTGGGCGACCGTATGTCCTCGATCTGGATGAGATCGAACGGCGCGCAACCGAGGCTTGGGCGCGCGGCGCCACCGAGGTTTGCCTGCAGGGCGGCATTCACCCGCAATACACCGGCAAGACCTACCTCGACATCTGCCGGCGCATCAAAGCCACGCTACCGAACATGCACATCCATGCGTTCTCTCCATTGGAAGTCTGGCAGGGCGCCGAGACCAGCGGATTGAGCTTGCATGCGTTCCTGCTGCAGTTGAAAGAAGCCGGCCTCAACTCGCTTCCGGGCACGGCTGCGGAAATCCTCGACGACGAAGTCCGCGCCATCATTTGCCCGGACAAGATCAATACCGCGCAATGGCTCGAGGTGATGGAGACCGCACACGGCATCGGTCTCAAGTCCACTGCCACGATCATGTTCGGCCATGTCGACCAGCCGGTTCATTGGGCACGCCATCTCATCCGCGTGCGCGACCTGCAAGCCCGTACCGGTGGCTTCACCGAGTTCGTGCCGCTTCCATTCGTGCCGCACGAGGCGCCGGTCTACCTCAAGGGCAACGCACGCCCAGGGCCAACCTACCGCGAAGCCGTCCTGATGCACGCCGTCGCAAGGCTCGCGCTCCATCCGCATATCCCGAACATCCAGACCTCATGGGTCAAGATGGGTCCGGACGGCGCCGCCGCCTGTCTCAACGCCGGCGCCAACGACCTCGGCGGCATCCTCATGAACGAGACGATCACCCGCGCCGCCGGTGCCGAACACGGCCAGGAATTCTCTCCCGCGGCAATGGATGATCTGATCAAGAGCCTGGGCCGCAACCCACGCCAGCGCACGACGTCTTACGGCGAGCCGCCGGCGGAACGCGTGGCGCAGTCGTTCAACGCCGCTCCCATCACGGAAGCCGTCAACACACCTGCCAAAGAATACATGCGCTCCGAAGCCTCATAGGGCGCACATCCGACAGGAAAGGCCAGTACACATGAAACTTGGCATCAACACCGGCGCCCGCGGCACCATGGGCACGCGCGAAGCCTACCTGACCGTCGCCCGACTCGGCGAGAAGCTCGATTTCGATTTTCTCAGCGTCAGCGATCACGTCGTCGTACCATCTCAGATAGGCTCGACATATCCTTACAGCGAGGGCGGCAAATGGGAGACGGCCACGCCCGACGGCTTCAGCCTCGAGCAACTCACAACGCTGGCTTTCCTGGCCGGTTGCACGGAAAAGCTGCAACTGGTCACCTCCGTCACCGTCGTTCCCCACCGGCCCGCCTTGCTGACCGCGAAAATCCTGGCGACGGCCGATCAGCTCTCGAACGGCCGCATCATCTTCGGCGTTGGCGCCGGCTGGCTTCGAGAGGAGTTCGAAGCCCTTCAGACCGACCCCTATGACGCCCGCGGTAAAGTCACCGACGAATACATCACAGCCTTCAAGGAGCTGTGGTCAAACGCTGAGCCGTCCTTCAAAGGGGAGTTCGTCAATTTCGACAGCATCCTGTTCGCCCCCAAGCCTGCCAACGGGAAAAGCATTCCGATCTGGGTCGGCGGCGAGAGCAACCCGGCGCTGCGCCGCACCGCCAAGCTTGGCGACGCCTGGTATCCCGGATCGCGCAATCCCAAGCATCGCCTCGACACACCCGATCGACTCGCCGACGGAATCACCAAGATGCGCGCCATGGCCGAAAAGCACGGCCGCGATCCGGCGACCGTCGACATCGCCTATGTCGTCCTGTCACCGCTCGAGTGGGAAGCTCAACCGGGCCAGGACACGCCGCGCCGCATCATGACCGGCACACCCGAACAGATCGCGGCAGACATGCGCGCCTTCAAGGCGCTCGGTCTCACGCATTTCAACACGTCATTTCCGGCTTCGAGCCTCAGCGAAATGACCGACGCAATGCAAAAGTTCGCGGAAGACGTCGTGCCACTCGTCAATTCCTAGAGGCGCCGCCAGCAACGCAATGTCCCAAGCCTCCCAAGATATCGTCTACGTCTCGTGCTCGAAAGGCAATTGCATCGAGATCCTGGCGCTCGACCGGACCAGCGGCGCGCTCTCTCCCGTCGATAAGGTCGCTCTCCCCGGCGACGGTATGCCGCTCGCCATCGCCCCTGATCGCCGGCACCTTTATGCCGCCGTCTCGACCAACGTCGACGGTGGCGCTCAACCACAATACGCCACCTACTGTATCGATTCCGCGAGCGGCTCACTCGGTCATGTCGCAACGATCCAGGCGCCCGGCCGCATGTCACACATCACCGTCGATCGCAGTGGCCAACATCTACTCGGTGCATCCGTCGCCAACGACTTGATCGCATCGCATGCAATCGAAGCCGGCGGCCAGTTGTGCGCGGAAGCAACGCAGATTCTTTCCGTGCCAAGTAAAGCGCACCAGGTCACCACGGATACAACCAACCAGTTCGCGTTCGTGCCGAATCTCGGTGCTGACCTCGTCTTGCAGCTGAAATTCGAGGCCGCCACCGGCCGCTTCAGCGAAAACGAGCCGGCACACATCGACCAACCCGGGGGCGCCGCACCTCGCCACATCGCACACCATCCGACCGGGCGCTTCGCCTATCTCCTTAACGAGGAGAACGGCACCGTTGCCGCCTTCACCCTCGATTCGACCAACGGAACGCTCACTCAGTCCGGGACGACCGACTTCCTCCCAAGGGATTTCGACGGCAAGCCATGGGGCGCCCAGATCCTCGTCACACCAGACGGCCACTTCCTTTTCACGAGCGAGCGCACGTCGAGCACGCTGGCGCTGCACACGATCAATCCGGACACCGGCCACCTCACCAAACGCGGCACTTGGCCAACAGAAGCCTGCCCGCGCAATTTCACGATTGCGCCGTCCGGTCGATACCTCATCGTGGCCGGTGAGAAATCAGATCGCGTCGCCTGCTACGCCATCGATCCGGCAACCGGCGACCTCGATCACAAATCCACGGTCACAACCGGCGCCGGCCCGCTCTGGGTTGAGGTATTGGAGCGCTCATGATGGCCGAGCACCACCGACACAAACGCAACGACCTAGGAAGGCACACGGCATGAAGGCAGGACTGGTCGGCCTCGGCGTGATGGGCCGCAATCTGGCACTCAACCTGCGCGACAAAGGTCATGAGATCACGGCGACCGACGCCTGGGAAAGTGCGCGGCAATGGACCGCGCCGGGCATTCCGATCGTTGCCGGTCATGCCGAACTGGCCACCGCGCTTGGTGAAAATCGCGTGATTCTTCTGATGGTCAAGGCCGGTGAGCAGGTCGACAAGGAGATTGCCGACCTGCTGCCGCACCTTTCTGCCGGCGATACCATCATCGATGGCGGCAACTCGCTCTACACCGAAACCGAACGCCGCGCCGCCGAGCTTGCGGCCAAGGGTATCGGGTTCCTCGGCTGCGGCATCTCTGGCGGCGCCGAGGGCGCGCGTCATGGCGCCGCCATCATGGTCGGCGGCGGCAGCGTCGACTGGCAACGCGCCAAGGACCTCCTCACCTCGTTCGCCGCCACCGCCGGCAGCGACCATCAACCAACTGTCGATTACTTCGGCACCGGCGGCGCCGGCCACTTCGTCAAGATGGTCCACAATGGCATCGAGTACGCCATCATGCAGGCCATCGCAGAAGCCCACGCCCTGCTGCGCGACTGCGCCGGCCTTTCAGCCGACGCCATCGCCGACCACTTTGCCGCTTGGGCGACCGATGGCGACGGCGCCGGATTCCTGCTCGAAATCACCGCAGAAATCGCCAATGCCAAGGATGAGGTTACCGGTGATCTGCTGTTGCCCCTGATCGACGACGTCGCCGGTCAGAAGGGCACCGGCGGCTGGACAATCAAGGCAGCCCTGGACCAGGGCGTCCCAGCCACGTCGATCATGGAAGCGGTCGGCGCCCGCCAGGTCTCGGGCCAGCGCGACGCCCGCCAGGTCATGCGCCGCGCCGCCGGCAAGCGCCCTGAGATTGAAGCCGGTACGGAACTCATCCAACACATCGAGGACACACTCGCCGCCGCCATGCTGGTATCCGTGTCGCAGGGGCTCACCATTTATGCCTCGGCCGCACGCGAACAGGGCTGGACGGGTGATCTTCCCGCCGTGCTCCGCGTCTGGCGCGCCGGCAGCATCCTGCGCATGCGTCTGCTCGATGGCCTGGCCGACCAACTCGAATCTCATCCCGGCACCCAGGACTGTCTTGCGATACCCGCCATCGCGCGCGAGATCACCGGTCGCCTGCCCGCCTGGCGCAACGTTGCCATTACCGCGATTTCCGCCGGCATTCCGGCGCCTGTCCTGACCAGCACCCTCGCCTACGTCGATGCCCTTGCGAGCGACCATCTGCCAACTGCCATGGTCCAGGCGCAGCGCGATCGTTTCGGCGCGCACGGCTTTCGCCGGACAGATCGTGGCGGCGACCACCACGGTCCCTGGGTACAGCCGGACGAGGATGTGGACGCATGATCGTCGTCGTGATGGGTGTCAGCGGCTGCGGCAAGTCCAGCGTCGGTCAGGCGATCGCAGCGCGCACCGGCTGGACCTTCATCGAAGGGGACGACCTGCATCCCGAAGCCAACCGCGCAAAAATGGCGTCCGGCAAGCCGCTCGACGATGATGACCGTTGGCCCTGGCTCGATGCGATCGCCGAAACGGCACGCGACATCGAAGCGAACGGCGGCTCCGTCGTTGTCGCCTGCTCCGCGCTCAAAAAGTCCTACCGCGATCGGCTGGCCCGCGCCGGCAGCGCCGTAAAATTCATCCACCTCGACGGCGACCGTGAGTTAATTCTGGAGCGCATGCACGCCCGCGCCGATCATTTCATGCCGCCCGGACTGCTCGATAGTCAGTTCGCCACGCTCGAGGCGCCGGCACCGGGCCCGCTTATCCATGCCTTCGACATCTCATCGTCTGTCGATGATATTGCAGGACGCGCCGTCGCGGCGATCGGCCCGCCTTCGGCAACGCAATAAGCATCGCTGCCCCCGTATCCCAGCCCGGAGAACCGCCATGCCCAAGCCCGTGCACTTCTACAGCGAAGGCCACAAACTCGTCGGCGATCTCTATCTTCCAGACGACTTCGAAAGCTCCAGGCCACGCGCCGGCATCGTGCTGTGTCATGGCTACACCGGCGTCAAGGACCTTTACCTGCCCGACAATGCCCATGTCCTCAATGAGGCCGGCTATGCAGTGCTCACCTTCGACTACAAGGGCTGGGGCGACAGCGAAGGCACTGCCAGCCGCCTGGCACCTTATAGCCGCGTCGCCGACGTTCAGGCCGCAATGACATTTCTCGGCCTGCAAGACGGTGTCGACGAAGACCGTATCGGCATCTACGGTACCAGCTATGGCGGCTCGACGGTGGTGTGGACCGCGGCCATAGACCCGCGCGTAAAATGCGTTGTGAGCTGTGTCGGCGTCGGCCATGGCGCGCGCTGGATGCGCAGTGTTCGGCGTCCCGACGAATGGCACGACCTACTCGAGACAGCGAAGGCGGACCGGGAGCAAATGGTCCTCAGCGGCAAGTCGGAGCTCGCCGAGCGCAGCGAAATCCTCTTGCCTGACCGCCAGTCCGCGGCGCTTGCCGCCGCGGCGCGTAAAGCCAATCCGAACGCCATCAACACTTTGCCGCTCGAGTACATCGATCAAACGCTGCAGTTCCACCCGGAATGGGTCGTCGATAAAATCGCGCCGCGTCCGATCCTGTTCATCACTACCGACGACGATCGGCTGGTCCCGCCGGAGGAATCCGAGCACCTCTACGCCAAGGCTGGTGAACCCAAGGAGCTCATAGTACTCAAGGGTTTCGGCCACTATGAAGTCTATGCCGAACCCGCCTTCAGCGCCGTCATGGAGCCAACCGTCGCCTGGTTCCAGGACCACCTGCCGGCCCGAAGCTAGAAAGACCGCCAAGCCCATGACATCACAATCGCTGCTCGTCACCTATGCAGCCAGCCCGCCGGCCCGAGCCGTGATCGAAGAGGCGATCGGATCGTCCGCGACGATCTCCTATCTCCCGGACATCGACGCAGGCGATCGTGCAGCCGTCCTCCGGAACGCAACCGCACTCCTCGCCCTCAACACCGCCAAGGAGTTGCAGCCGGGCGAAGCGGCCCTTGTCCGCGACGCCAAACTGCTGCAGTTCATTTCGGCCGGCATCGACTTCATTCCGATGGCTGAGTTCCCGGAAACCCTGGCGATCGCCTGCAACGGCGGCGGCTACGCGGAACCGATGGCCGAACACGCCGTCACGATGGCACTTGCTGCGTTCAAGCGCCTGATCATCGAGCACAACAAGGTAGCCATCCGCGACTTCGATCAGTTCCGTCCGAATCGCATGCTGGCCGGCAGCATTTGCGGCATCCTCGGTTTCGGCGGCATCGGCAAGGCAACGGCCAAGCTCATGCGCGCCCTTGGCACGCAGATCCACGCGATCAATCGCAGCGGTCAGACCGACGAACCGGTCGACTGGATCGGCGACGAATCAATGCTGGGCGAACTCCTGGCCAACGCCGACACGCTCATTCTCAGCCTGCCACTGACACCTGCTTCGGAAAATCTGATTGGCGCTGCCGAACTCGCAACCATGAAGAACGACGCCGTGCTCGTGAACCTTGCCCGCGGCGAAATCATCGATGAAGCCGCGCTCTTCACCCACCTGCAAGACAAGCCGGCGTTCACCGCCTGCCTCGATGCCTGGTGGATCGAACCCGTCCGCCATGGTCATTTCGCCATGAACCACGACTTCACCAGCCTGCCAAACGTCATTGCTTCGCCGCACAACTCGGCATCCATCTCCGGCTGGCGCGATGTCGCCTTGCGCCGCGCCTGCGACAACATCCGTCGCGCCCTCGACGGTGGTCAGCCTCGGTTCCTCGTGCCCTTGGCCGACCGCATGATGTGACCGCACGATCAGAACTTCGCGTTCAGCTCCGCGATCTGATCAAGTAACGGCAGGGTCGTGTCGGACTTCTCCGATTCGAGGGCATAGACAATCCGGTCGACGCCGGCATCGACGTTGCGCTGGACCTCGTCGGCATCGATCGCTGGCCCGAAATTCGTCACCGGCAGATCGTCACGCGCGCGTCCCGCTTCTTCCGCCATCGCCCAGAACTTCGGCAGCACGTCGAGCAGCTCCATGCGCCCGCCGAGCGGAATCCAGCCATCGCCATAACGCACCGCACGCCGCGCCGCATGTGGCCAGCCACCGCCTACCACGATCGGCGGATATGGCTTCTGCACAGGCTTCGGCCACACCATCATCGAGCCGAAATCGACCATGTCGCCGTGATATTCCGGCTTCGATTGCGTCCAGATCTGCTGCATCGCCTCGATGCGCTCGCGCATCAGCTTGAAGCGCGTCTTGAACTCTGTGCCATGGTCCGCCATCTCCTCCGCGTTCCAGCCGCCACCGACCCCGAACAAGAAGCGCCCGCCGGAAATCTGGTCGAGTGACGCGACTTCTTTTGCCAACTGAATTGGGTCTCGCTGCACCACCAAGGCGACACCGGTTGCCAACTTGATCGACTTGGTCACCGCGGCCGCTGCCGACAGACAAACGAACGGGTCCATGACGTCGTAATACTTCTTCGGCAGTTCACCGCCACCACCCCACGGCGATACGCGCGGCAACGGAATGTGACTATGTTCCGGCGCCCACAGCGATTCGAGTCCGCGCTCTTCAACTGCGACGGCCAGT
Source organism: Hyphomicrobiaceae bacterium (assembly GCA_051010015.1). Classification (GTDB taxonomy): domain Bacteria; phylum Pseudomonadota; class Alphaproteobacteria; order Rhizobiales; family Hyphomicrobiaceae; genus CAJQQK01. The sequence goes on along the minus strand of JBPCVZ010000336.1, from coordinate 3,341 downwards.
TCGCCAGGCGCCATCGAGTAGTCCGTCATAAACATCGCAATGCCGAATTTCATACTCTGTCTCCTTTGGCGCCGGACGCCGCGTTAATCGCGTCCGGCGGATGCAATCACTCTGCAACAAACAGCGGAATCTTCCGCTCTGTCTTGGCCTGGTACTCGATGTACGGCGGGAACGCCTTTGTGCACAGCTCCCAAAGCCGCGCCCGCTCCGCATCGTCGACCACTTCGTGTGCGCGCATCTTGAAGACTTGCGCTTGATCGCGAATTTCGACATCCGGGTTTTCGCGTAGATTGTAGACCCAAACCGGATTTTGCGGAGCGCCGCCCTGCGACGCGACCAGCACGTAGGCGTCGCCGTCCTTCACCGTCATCAAAGGCGTCTTGCGGATCGCGCCGGTCTTGCGTCCGATGTGCGTGACAATCATCACGGGCAGGCCGGTATCGCGCAGCGTCAGCCCCTCGGTGCCGCCACTGCCCTCATAGAGTTCGACCTGTTCACGCACCCAGTCTCGCGGACTTGGAATATACTCGGGCATTACGACCTCCTGACAATGCGCTTACGCTTAAGCTCTTCCTGCCGGTACTCTATGCGACGCTAGGCATGCTGCAAATCAAGCAACGGATCGTCCGAATGACCGCTGGCGCCGACGCCTGACATTGCTAGACTTGTATTTCAGCTACGATGGAGTACGCCGCGGATGCCCAGCGACCAACCGATCCTCATTGCCGGCGGCGGTATCGGCGGCCTCGCGGCCGCTCTCGGTCTGGCCCGGGCCGGACTGCCGGTCATCGTGTTCGAAAAGGCGTCTGAGTTTGCCGAGATTGGCGCCGGCATCCAGATCGCGCCGAACGCCTTCAATTGCTTCGACGCCCTCGGTGTCGGCGACGCCGTCCGCGCCATCGCCATTTACATCGATCAAATTCGCATGATGGACGGTGTTTCCGGCGAGGAAATATTCCACGTCCCACTTGATGAACCGTTTCGCAAGACCTTCGCCAATCCCTATGCCGTGGTGCATCGCGCCGACCTGCATGCCATCTTGTTAAATGCCTGCCGACAGAACCCGACAATCGATCTGCGCGCGGCAAGTCCGGTCACAGGCTACGATCAGACCGACGAGCGCGTGACCGTCCATGTCGAGGACCAATCGTCCATCGAAGGCCGTGCGCTGATCGGCGCCGACGGCCTCCATTCCGCCGTGCGCAACCAGATCATCGGTGACGGCCCACCTCGTGTCTCAGGCCACACCACCTACCGTTCCGTCATTCCGACCGAGCAAATGCCGGAGGACCTGCGCTGGAATGCCGCCACGCTTTGGGCGGGACCCAAATTTCACGTCGTCCATTATCCGCTCAAAGGCTGGAAGGTCTTCAATCTCGTCGTCACCTACCACAATGATGTCGTCGAGGCGGTCGCCGGTGCACCGGCATCCGATGAAGAGGTATTCCGCGGATTCGAGCGCGGCCACGCCAGCGTTCGTCGCATTATCGAGCATGGTCAGGGCTGGAAACGCTGGGTGCTCTGCGACCGCGATCCCAATCCGAACTGGATCGACGGTCGCGTCACGTTGCTTGGTGATGCCGCGCACCCGATGCTGCAATACTGGGCACAGGGCGCGTGCATGGCGCTCGAAGACGCCGTCTGCCTCAGCCGCTGCATTGCGACATCTGCCAGCATCAATTTGGCTCTCGTCGCGTACCACAAGGAACGTTTCGCACGAACGGCCCAGGTCCAACTCGGCGCACGCGCGATCGGAGACTACATTTATCACCCAAGTACCGGTTCCGCCGCCGCGCGCAATGCCATTCTCGGCGCCAAGACTTCCGAAGATTGGTTTGAAACACTGCGATGGCTCTACGGCTATCGCGCCGGCTAGCGACAGGACTTCAAACCACCGCATCGCCCTTGATCTGGATGCGTCGCATGACCCGGTCGTGATCTTGCACATCGTGCAGCGCGAGATGCTTCACGCAACGGTTGTCCCAAAACGCCAAAGAGCCTTTCGTCCAACGGAATCGGCAGGTGAATTCTGGACGGTGTCCCCAGTCCATCAGCCAGTCGAGCAACGGCTTGCTTTCTGCTTCCGTCATGCCCTCGAAACCTATGCTGTACGAGTGATTGACGAACAGGCACTTGGCACCGGTTTCCGGATGCGTACGCACCACCGGGTGGGCATTTCGCGTCTCCCGCCAGTCGTCGTCGAATCGTGCCTTGGTCGATCGCTTGGCTTTTGCCACGGGCGAATTCGGCCCCGCGACCATACGGTCCGAATGGACGCACTTGAGCGGCGCAATCAACGCCTTCATGCCCTCTGAAAGGCGCTCGTAGGCGAGCGCCTGGTTGGCAAACAACGTATCGCCTCCAACCGCCGGCACATCGATCGCGTAGAGCAGCGCGCCCATCGGCGGTTCCGCCATCATCGTGGTGTCGGTATGCCAATCTTCGCCGACAATATGCGTGTCACCGGGCTTGCGCACGATATTGACGACCTCTGGATCGCCGACACCGAGGTCAAAGTTGGGATGAATGAAAATCTCGCCAAACCGTCGGGTCAGCCGCTTGTGGGCGTCAACATCGAGCGACTGATCGCGAAAAAAGATCACGCCGTGGCCGAGCAGCGCCTGTCGAATGTCGGCGATGACACTATCCGTCAGGTCTCCGGACAGGTCGACGCCGAAAATCTCGGCCCCCAACGCCGTTGCCAACGGCCTGACTTCAATTCCAGCCATACCCACTCATCCTTAGCACTTCCCACGCCAGGTCTCGCCAACGCAGATCTCAACGCGCGTTGGCCGCAAAGACATCGGCTCCAGTGTACAGGCGAAATTTCCGCGCGAACATCATCTGAGCGATAGTCATGGTTTTGCTCGCTAGGCCATACCGCCCGCGATCACGTTGTCAGTGGCGGCCGAGATCGCCTTTTAGAGCGCCGGGCGATAAATATGCGTCAATTCTGTTCGCAAACGGTGAGTCGCCCAGCAGGAGAGCGGCGCAGCGCGCATCGGTGCTGCGGGCAAGCCGTTCGACGCACTGGGCGGCCGCCGTTTGCGAACCCTGCGGGCCGGGCGGATTTGCCCCGATCTCGGCGCGTCCCGTCTTGTCCGTAGCGCTGCTACGCACTGCGACGGTTCACTTGATCTCGGAACAAATCCGCTCGGCAGAATGGTTCCAGTTAAAGGCTCGCGGCTCTAGGCATGCACGAAGCGCTGCGTCACACGCCGCGAAGCCCCCACTTCGCGACGCCTCCCAACGGGATTAGAGCCGTTCGGCTCTAGAGGCGGTAGCGGATCTGGTCGCTCCAGAAGCGCTCGAGGCGAACCAGCGCGCGGTTGAGTTCCGAA
>JBPCVZ010000335.1:0-39522 GCA_051010015.1 Hyphomicrobiaceae bacterium | reverse complement strand
TGGCCGCCTTGATCTGGCCGCGGGTCGCCGCCGAACAGCTGCCCGACAGAATCGCGGCGCGACCCGGCCGCGCGCTCATTGGAACATTGGCCGCCGTCTTGTGCAGCAGGCCTTGCGCAACGAAATTGTCCGCCAGCCCGATGGCGACGCCGGAGCCGCCAGTGATCAGCCTGTGATCCTGCGCGGCCTTGCCAATCCACTTCAGGTGGTTGTCGGAAATCGCATCAATGACGAGGAAGCGCTGACCCGCTTCCTTGGCAGCGGCAACGGCGGTCTCGATCGCAGCCGTGCGCTGATCGACGACATCATAAGGGACCAGACCGACCGGCAGCTTCGTCTGGCGCTGCATGACGGCAACGAGATCGCTGTCGCGCATCGGCGTCAGGGGATGGTCCTTCATCGGGCTCGACGAGAGAAGTTCATCACCGACGAAGAGATGGCCCTTGTAGATGGTCCGTTTGTTGGTCGGGAATGCCGGGCATACGAAGGCGATGTCGCCCTTGAGCTTCGCGATCAACGCCTCGGCAACGGGCCCGATGTTGCCTTCGTCGGTCGAGTCGAACGTCGAACAGTACTTGAAGAAGATCTGACGGGCACCGGCTTCAAGCAGCACATTCGCGCTTTGAAGGGACCACTCGATTGCTTCACCGACCGGATTGGTGCGAGACTTCAACGCGACGACAACGGCATCATAGGCTTTGAGCGGCTCGGCATCTTCCGGCACGCCCATCACCTGTATGGTACGCAGACCCGAGCGCTTCAGCGTCAAGGCCAAATCGGTGGCGCCGGTGATATCATCGGCGATGCATCCAAGCAGCACAGCGGGGTTCCTTTCCCGTTCACTTTGTCATCGTGTTCTCACAAGCGAGCCCGGAACACCTGAACGTCGATGGCCGCGCAATCGATGTCGCCTAACCTGTCTTATCCCAATCGCGCAATTCGGTCTTCAGTACCTTGCCGTAATTGTTTTTTGGCAGGCTGTCGACAAAAGCATAGCGCTTCGGTCGCTTGAAACGGGCGATATTCTCGAGGCAGAGCCGGTCGATATCCTGCTCGCTGATCGGCGCTGAGCCAGACTGGCGGACTATGAAGGCGACAACCTCTTCACCCCAATCGGCGTGCGGCGCACCGATCACTGCACATTCAAGAACACCTGCGTGCGTGAGAATGACTTCCTCGATCTCCCGCGGATAGATATTCGTGCCGCCGGATATGATCATATCCTTGGAGCGATCCTTGAGCGTGAGGAAGCCGTCCTCGTCAACCGAACCCATGTCGCCGGTCCACAGCCAGCCATCACGCAGCGCAGCGGCATTCGCGTCCGGGTTGTTCCAGTAGCCGGTCATGACGCAATCGCTCTTGGTGATGATCTCACCAATCTCGCCCGGCGGTAGCACGTGACCGTCCCCATCAACGATTCGATAGGCGACGCCGGTGCGCGCGATGCCGACACTGCCGAGGCGCTCTTCGTGGCGCGGATGGGTTGTATCGGCGTGCAGATACTTGTCGAGGCCGGAGATCGTCATCGGCGACTCGCCCTGGCCGTAGAGTTGATAGAAGTGCTGACCGAGTTTTTCGATACCGACCTTGAGATCCGCGACGTACATCGGTGCACCGCCATAGGCGATGGTGCGCAACCCGCTGGTGTCGCAGTTGCCGCAGAGCGGATCGTTGAGCAGCCGGGTCACCATCGTTGGCGCCGCAAATACCGTAACGTTATCATATGCCGCGAAGGACTCGAAGATCTGCCCGGTCTCGAACCCCTTGTAGATGACGTTATTGGCCCCTTTCAGAACGTGCCCGAGGCCATAGAGGCCGGCGCCGTGCGACAGCGGCGCGGCATGCACCATCGTATCGCGTGGCCCGACCGTATCGATATCGGCATAGTACGCATGCGTCATGAAAAGCAGATTGCGATGCGAGAGCACGGCGCCTTTCGGGCGACCTGTCGTGCCGCTGGTGTAAAACAGCCAGGCCGGGTCCTGAGGGTCGCCGGGTCGGTTGGGCGCCGGCTCTCCTTTCAAAATGGCTTCGTAATCTGCGCTGCCGGTAGCGATGATTTTTGGCCAAAACGCATCGGATGCCTCCGAAACGGAGGCGGCGATGTCGGGCGTCATAATGCACAGCCTGGCAGCGCAGTTCTCGAGGATCCAGGAGGTTTCACGCGCATGCAGCTTGGCATTGATCGGCACCGCGGTCAGTCCCGCCCGCCAGGCCCCGAACATGCACGGAAAGAACTCGGCACAATTGGTCATCGCGATACCAACACGATCGCCCGGTGCAAGTTCGTGCCGCCTCAGCAAGGCGCCGGCGATGGCCGAGACCTGCATGTCCAATTCGGCATAGGTGAGTGCGCCGTTGTAGGCCGTAATTGCCGGTCGGTCCGGCACGGCACGGGCAACAGCGTGGAGAATATGGGAGAGGTTCATGGTTCGTCGCGATCGATCGTTAGAGAATGCCGCGATCCTGCCATCGGCAAAGGACCCCTGCAAGCCGAGCCGTGATGGTTCCGGCGAGACCCGACGACGGCCACGCGGCCAGCGTCATTCGACGACGCAAGGCAAAAGCCGTGCATCAAAAACGTAATGCATCAGCCAACCAACAGCCGACATGTTGACAGGTTCCGAGCGCCCCGGTTCCATGGGCGCCATCATAATGTTGCCTGAACCAAGGAAAAGCCTCTCATGCGGATTGCGATTATCGGTGTTGGTGCCATGGGCTCGATCTACGCAGGCCTGCTCGCCGATGCGGGTGGCCACGAGGTCCATGCCATCGACACGTGGGCGGATCATGTCAGTGCCATCAATGCCGAAGGACTGCGTGTCGAGGGCGCCAGCGGCGACCGGACGGTGAAGCTCAGTGCATCAACCGATGGCGCCGGCGTTGCCGACGCAGATCTCGTGATCATCGCGACCAAGCATGACGGTGTCGACGACGCAGCCCACCTGGCACTCAAGATCGCCAGGCCCGATGCCCCGATTCTGACCATCCAGAACGGCCTCGGCAGCGCCGATCGAGTGGCCGACATCGTCGGTTCGAACCGCATCATGATGGGCGTCGTCGGCGGCTTTGGCGCATCGATGAAGGGGCCGGGCCATGCCCATCACAATGGTATGGAGTTCCTGCGCCTCGGCGAAATGGATGGCGGCATGACCGAGCGGCTCGAAACGGTCGCCGAAGCCTGGCGGGCGGGCACGTTCAAGGTGCTGACCTTCGATGACATCCACAAGATGGTCTGGGAAAAGCTGATCTGCAATTGCACCTATTCAGCCGTCGCAGCGCTGACCGGCCTCACGCTCGCCGAGATCCAAGCAAGCCCGCACGCTTGGTCGCTGTCGAGTGAGTGCGCACTCGAGGCGTTCAATGTGGCCCGTGCCAAGGGCATCAATCTCGACTTTGATGACCCGGTCCGTTACGTGCGCGAATTTGGCCAGAAGATTCCGGGCGCGCGCCCGTCGATGCTGCTCGACCACATGGCCGGGCGCAGAGCCGAGATCGAAAACATCAACGGCGCGATCCCGCGCGAGGGCGGCAAGCTCGGCGTCGCAACACCGGTGAATTCGACGCTGGTCGCAGCTCTAAAGGCCAAGGAATCGGGCTTTTAGCGGTCGTGAGCAATTGTTCCCGGCGAAGGACCGCACAGTCCGTCAAAGCGCACCCAAGCCGCGAATTTTCGACGCAGCGGACTAACTGTTGTGCGGCCAAGGCAAGGTCGCCAGTCCTTTGCCAATACGCCGTTAATCTTCAAGATCAAGATCAAATACGCACAGATCGGACGCGTCCGCAGTCTTGCATGCGATGAAAGCGGCATTTCTGACGACCGTTGGGCAACAATGGGCGTCGCCGAGGTGATCGACAGGAATTAGACTGCGATCGCAAATATTCCTCATGTAACGGTCGAATCATTTGAAGAAATTGATTTAGAAAAAAGCTACAAGGCACCATTAACTATAATAAAATTGCTTCTTGCTCTGGATCCTATCCGCCTGGACAACCCGCCGACGCCCGACGCCTCAAGTCGGGTGCAGCGTTGAAAGGGAATTGGGTCAGATCCAAAGGGGGGCGTAGTCTTACGATGTCCCGCTATGACCCAGACGCTCTGGGAGTTGTGGACATGGGATTCAGTACTTCAGCGCCGTCGTGCGCTATTCTGCGCGTCTGGCACGCGGCACGGCATCAATTCGCCGTTTGGCTCTTGGCAGGTTTTGTTGCCCTGACCGGCATCGCCAGCGGGCCAGGCGTCGTGCATGCAGACGACAGCTCACTCGGTACGCCTAACGGCGATATCTATCGACGAAAGGGGTGGGATTGGCCATCCATCAATCGCAAGCCTGCAAAGTCCGACAGCGGCAAAACGGCGGCGCAACGAACGAGGCCATCAGCTGGCAGGCCAGCGACTCGCACGAGGACGGCATCCAACGTGAAGCCAGGCCGGAAAGCCGCGCGCACGAAGCGAAGAGCAAACAGGTCTTCTTCCAAGCTGCGCACTGCCGCGAAAGCAAGGCCTACTGCACGTAAGGGCCGCAGGGCGGCCAAGCGCAAAATTCCCGCACGCATCGTCAAGAGACGTGAGCGCAAGCTGAAGCGCAACGCACGGCGATACAACAACCGAAAATATGCTGTCAAAGTAGCGAGCCTGGGTGTCGACCACTTGACCGTCCCCAATAGTCAACGCGCCCGAAAGAGTGTCACAGGTGGTAGTGCACGGGTGCGATGGGTGGCCAACAGGCGCTGCGTGCCAGGTCGCCTGATCGCGGCCATCAACTACGTTGCACGGAATTTTGGCCGGGTCCGGGTCAATTCGACCTGCCGCAGCCGACGCCACAATCGACGCGTTGGCGGCGCCAGCCGCTCATGGCATCTCAAATCGCGCGCCGCGGACATTCGCGTGTTCGGCAATATCCGCAAGGCGGCGCGCTACCTGCGCCGCGTCGTCGGCGGCTACAAGCACTACGGCGGCGGATTGTTCCACATCGATACAGGACCACGCCGGAGCTGGTGACGGCGCCAAGCCCCCGGCGCCTGCCAGCAAAGGCGTCCGCGGGTCGACAGCGCTTAGCGGACTGCATCATCCGTCCCTGCCGCGCCACGTTTCGGCAGGGGCGGTAGCGGTGCCGGCGGTGCCTTTACCGGAACTGGCACGCGAATTCCAAGCGGAATGCCGGCGAGCCAATCATCAAAGCGCATCTGAAGCGCTGCACCATGCTCGGCCCAGAAGGCCGCATCGAGAACCAGCCCTTGAGCAAGGCGCAGCTCGGAAGTTGGCATGAACGCATCGAGGTCGGCATCGAGCAGATCGTGACGGCGAGCAAGCGGCAGGGCCGAGCGACGCATGGGGCCATAGGGCCATATCCGAGCCTGGGCCGCGAGCCTATCCGCGCGCGTTGCCGCCAGAATGAACCGCTTTGCCGCGTCGCGGTTTGGTGCCGTCTTCGGCACGGCCCAGGCAGCAAAATCGATTACATGTCCATCCCAGATCGGCTGTAGGCGCGTCGCGATCAATCGGCGAAATGCGCGCCCGCTGAACGTCATCGCCATCGTCACGCCCGCCTGATCAAGGGCAAGAAGCGCCTCGCGAGGCCCGTCGACCCAAAGGACATGCTTTGAAAGCCTGTCCAGCGCCTCGAAGGCGACATCCTGGCCCTGGCGGGTGGACAGCACAGCGTAGACGTCCTTGCGCTCAACACCCGTGCCCATCAACATCATCTCGAGCAGCCGCTTGGGATTTCGGATCAACGCGCGTCGGCCGGGGAACCGCTTGACATCCAGTAGGTTGGCGAGACGGGTGGGCTCGCGATAGCGCCGCTTGGCAAGCTTCTTCATCGCTTCGCCGTTGGCAATCAACATCGAAGACCAGGCGAACGTCGGCACCCCACAATCAGAAACCGAATTGGCCAGAAAATCGCCGCCCGCATCGGTCGTTGCGATTTCACTACGCTCCGCCGGCGACAACAGTGAACCGATTTTGACGAGACGCCCTGCGGCACACGCCGCAATCAGCGTCGACTGATCCTGCTCCATCACATCCGCATCGATTGCCGACGCGCTCTTGCCATGCGTTCGCCGCTCGATATCGATATCGAGGTCCCGTGACAGCGGGTCGATAATCGCCTTCTTCTGTGCATCCCCGTAGGCGCCTGCCCATGACACAACGACGATACGTGGCTTGCTCGGTTTTGTCGGAGCGGGCGCCGCTTTTTCTGGCGAAGCTTCCTGAGACCGTGACGGCGAGGCCTTGCTTGGCTCGGATTTCTCCGCGGTCGGCGTCTCGGATCCTGTTGCTGTCACGGGCGCTGGCTTGACCGGGACGCTCGTCGTTGACGTGACGTCGGCGGTCGCGACACTCGGTGTCGGGTTGCCGGGTGTCACAACGACCTGCGGACTTTCACGCGAGGGTTGTTCGACCTGTGCGATCGCGGGAATAACTGCGAACAACACGCAAGTTGCGATCGCTGACGCAATGACTTTTCGGCCGGCACGTGATGAAATGTTCAAATTATCCCCCATACCAACCAGTCACGCCATCGAGAGAGCGGCCAAGTAAGCCACCACACGCCGACCCGGATCGCAGGCAGCCGTCAGGCGTCCGACAGTCGTTCGGTCAGACCATGCCCTGCCGGGCGGCCGAGTTCAATAAGCAGATGTCGCAAAGCGCGCTAAAGCCCGCGGCGTGGAATGTGGGAATAACCGTAGCCCAGAAACCGCTCAAGCTCGGGCAGAGGTCCGCTCAGTGCGCGCAACTGGATCTTTGCATTGTCAAGTGGCGAGTTTTTTGCTGCCGTCGCGCTCTCGGAGGTCGTCACGCGACGATCGGGCTTGGCAGACGTTACCGACAAGAAGGTCGCCGACGATGGCGCTGAAGAACGAACCGTCGGTGCCGGCTTGGTCCCTGACGGTTTTTCGGCTGCTGCGCCTTTACTCTTATCCACCGCCTTGATTCCGATTAGGGACAACATGCGGAAATCGTAATTGCTGCGCATCATGTCGAAACTGCCACTTGCGCGCACGCTGCCTGCCGGATGCGTTGCCGATGCCTTGATGATCTTGGCAACCCCCTCCTTGACCTGCAGAACTGCTTCGAGGTCATTGACAACGGTGGACCCGCGCATGACCCGTGCCAGTGCCTCTTTGGAGGTCTGCAAGCGCGACTTGTCGGGCGCGCTGTTCAACTCAACCAGTGACAGTCCGATAGCGCCATTCTCCGGCACGGAAAACTCAACCTTGCCGGCGAGATCATTGATGATCTGATGGATGCTGACACCCTGTGACGTCAGGTCCGCTACAATCCGGCCTTGTCCCTCGATGTAGCGCTTGCCGGCCAACGTCTCGGACCATTGACCGCTGGCGATCTCCTCGAGACGCCCGCGCAGCGCGAGCTTCGGGATATAACGATTGAAGTCGATCGATATCTGGCCGGTAACCCGTCCGTTCGCCAGGGCAATCTCAGCTATATCGGCCGATAGCTTGCCATCCTTCATCGAAACCGTGGCGGCACCCGGCCCCAAGGTATAAGTACCTGCGGAAAGCTCTTTGGCCGAAAGCCTAATGTCAGCATTGATGTGTGGCGCCGCAGGTTGCGAAAGCGTCCCGACAAGCTTGCTCCACCATTGCCAAGCAACCGTACGACGATCGATAGCGCCATTCGGCAGGTAGGGCGCGACATCGAGCTTCTCAAATGCCAGGGTGCTGGAAATCAATGCCCGACCATTACTCGTCTTGAGCGATACCGTGCCCTCTGCATCATTGTCACCGACCCGGACCGTCGCCTGATCAAATGCCAATGTATCGGCATCCCACCTCAGCGGCCCCTCGATGCGAACATCCTGCACGCCCGTCCCGATCGGCCAGGACGTGCCAAGGGCGTTTGCGAGCTGCTCGGTATTCTTCAAATGAACAGTGGTCGGCCCCTGCAGCGCGCCCGCGCCGGGCAGCAAACCGGCAAGCTGAAATGCCCCTTCATAGGCGACATCCAACAGCGTTGCATTGAAGGACAGCTTAATCGGAACACTTCCATTCTTGGCCGGGGCGGCGGTCTCCAGAACGAACTTGCTGCGCTGACCGCGCCAAAACCCCTGCCCTTTGGCCTCAACCGCGCCACTGCCGGCGGGCATCATCTGAACGTTGGCGCGAGTCAGACGTTCGCGATGACCGTTCGGCAATGCGACGATGATTGTGCCTTGGCGCAAGGCAAGGGCCTTGAAGCGGCCCTCCTGCAACGCACGAACAAGCGGCGCCGCAGTATCATCGGTGCTGTCGGCCTGACCGGTCGGGTTGCCAACCATCAACTCGCCGCCGCGCAATAACAGAACGGCTTCGCCACGCTTCAGCAGCGCGGCAGAGCTTTCCGCCGTCAATACTGTGCCTTTCGGCGCGACAATACCAAGCGTACCGCCGGAAATGGTGGTTCCGCTCTGCTTATCGATCAGCACCGGCTCGGTGATCTTGAAATTGTCTCGCGTGGCCGCGACCACCTCGGAACTATCGAAGTGGACTTCGTCACCGGCGAAATCAAACATGATCGGAACGGCAACGCCGACGGTCAGCCAGAACAGGATGGCGGCCCCGACCCAAATCTTCTTCTTTCTGGCTGTGGCGGATTTCATCGTCAGCGCGCGTTCTTTCGTAGCTATCCATTCAACGAAACGGCGTCAGGGCGCTTTTTGAACCGACACCTCACGGCAGCGGCCCGGCAGCGATTTGTTACTGAATGTTACCGACTCACCCTTGTTAACCTTTCCAGAGGTCGAGAGCAAGTTTCGACTTGCGTGTGGCAATTCGGCGAATCCCCGTTCGCAAAGACAAAGCCCCCGGCCCGAATCTTATCGCATCATCCTCACGTTCTGACCATAATATCAAAAGTGCCTGAGGTCGAGCGAACTCTGTTTTCTTTGCGATTTCAGCACTTTCCCGACAAGTTGCAGAACCAGAATCAACACCTGTCTACAGCCCGGTGATAACCACTAAGTCGATGGCATAACAAGCACAAATTTCACTCGACGAGTGCTGCCTCGGTCGCCTCGCGAATGTCATTCATGGAGACGCCATCTGCGATTTCCACAGTTTTTATGCCGCCGTCAATGACATCAAAAACGCCCAAATTGGTAATGATTCGGTCAACAACCTTGGTCCCGGTAAGTGGCAGCGTGCACTTTTTCAGAAGCTTCGAATCACCCTTCTTATTGGTGTGATCCATGATCACGACCACCTTGCGGACGCCTGCGACGAGGTCCATGGCGCCGCCCATTCCCTTGACCAGCCTGCCCGGAATCATCCAATTCGCGAGGTCGCCGTCTTCGGAAACCTCCATGGCGCCCAAAATCGACAGCGCAATATGGCCACCACGGATCATCGCGAAGCTGTCAGCCGACGAGAAGTAAGAGGTTCGGTCCAGTTCGGTAATGGTCTGTTTGCCGGCATTGATCAGGTCGGCATCGATCTCATCGTCCGTCGGAAACGGTCCCATGCCAAGCATGCCGTTTTCCGATTGCAGCGTCACGTCGACACCGTCGGGAATATAGTTCGACACCAGCGTCGGGATACCGATCCCGAGATTGACGTACATGCCGTCTTCGAGTTCTTGCGCGGCGCGTGCCGCCATCTGGTTGCGATCCCAGCCTGCCATCGATGTCACTCCTGCTCGAAGCTTGTTGAAGAGCCCGTATGGGCGCGCCGGCTCATTGCCTGCCGGACGAAGTTACGCGGCACGTGTCGTGCGCTGTTCGATACGTTTCTCGTGCTCGCCCTTGATGATGCGATTGACGAAGATTCCTGGGGTATGGATGTTGTCCGGCTCCAGTTCCCCGACCGGCACGAGTTCCTCGACTTCCGCGACGCAGACCTTGCCGCAGGTCGCAGCCACCGGGTTAAAGTTGCGTGCGGTTTTGCGAAAGATCAGGTTGCCGGCTTCATCGCCTTTCCAAGCTTTGACAATCGACAGGTCAGCAAAGATGCCTTCTTCAAGGATATACGTTTCGCCGTTGAAATCCTTGTGTTCTTTGCCTTCGGCAATCATCGTTCCAACACCGGTCTTGGTATAGAAACCGGCAATGCCAGCACCGCCCGCGCGCATGCGTTCAGCGAGCGTGCCCTGAGGATTGAACTCGATCTCGAGGTCACCCGCGAGATACTGGCGCATGAACTCGTCGTTCTCACCAACGTAAGACGAGATCATCTTCTTGACCTGGCGCGTCTGCAGCAAAAGACCGAGGCCAAAATCGTCGACACCGGCATTGTTCGAGGCAACCGTGAGGTCCTTGACACCGGCGTCACGGATCGCGGTGATCAGATTTTCCGGAATACCGCACAGGCCGAAGCCTCCGGCTGCGATCAACATGCCGTCCTGCAATACGCCGTCCAGCGCTTCTGCAGCGCTCGCGTAGACTTTTTTCATTGGTGGATCTCCGGCAGATGCGCCATGCCAGGGGCTGCGCAGATGCGTTCAAACGAGTTGCTATTGAACCTGCACGGTGAATTACAGCTTTTGTCCGGCGTCGTAAAGCGCGCTCATGGGCGCGCGGCGACCGCGGTGCCGCCCAGTCTCCACCCAGAAGAGACCGGTCAATTAAAGCGGCGCAGGCCGGAGATAGCGAACATGAACCTCGCCCGTGCCCTTTTGAACGATCCCGAGTTCCTGCGCGGCACGATAGGACAGATCGATAATGCGGCCACGCGCGAAAGGCCCTCGGTCATTGACCCGCACAATAACGCGGCGTCCCGTCCGGATATTGGTCACCTCGACCAGGGAGGGTAGCGGCAGCGTCGGATGCGCCGCGCTCAAACCATACATGTCGTAAACTTCGCCGTTCGCGGTCAGGCGGCCATGGAAATCCCTGCCATACCATGACGCGATGCCCGTGCGAGCATAGCCCGGGTCCCGCCGCGGAACATATCGCCGACCACCGACATAGTACGGCCGACCAAGCTTGTAGCGGCCGCCGCCTTTCGGAACGGGCTCTCCGTAGGCAACGACACGCGGCGAATAGGTTGTCACCTTCTGGCGTCCGCCGTCGACGCGACTGCTCCCGCTCGAACAAGCCGCCACAAGCGCGCTGGCCAGGACGACGCCGGCCATCGCACTAATCGATCGCCATGCCGGCGCCGTTGCTCCAGCGTGTACCGTTAGCTCCCGCGTCACGGGCGTTCCTCCGACAGACCTCACCAGGCCCGAGCGCTAATGCTCTCGTGGCAACAAAGGTCTAGGCGGCGAATACGGAAACAGACTGATGGCGGTGCGGCCAAACTGCGGAAACATTGTGCCGACCGGCAAACCTAACGCTTTACCGGGACCGGCACTGGTGGAATGATCTTTCCGGCATCCAGCACCTGGCGGCAGGCCGCCGGCAGTCCGGCGAGCGTGATCGGCGGGCGCGGCTTGCGCTTCTTCTTCTTTTTTCTCACCGGTCTCGGCGGCGCCGTGAGCAGTCGGAACCAATAGGCAAGCTCCTTCGTGCACCCCGGCGCACCGGTTGTCGGCTTCTGGCGCCGACACCCGGGCGATCCTCGGGGGCAGCCGATCCGCACATGGAAATGATAGTGGTGCCCCCAGTAGGGTCGCACCTTGGCCAACCAGGCGCGGCTGCCTCCGAGCTCTTTTGCGCCGTCACACAGCGCTTTCTTGATGGCGGGGTGCACAAGTATACGCTCGACCTCCGGATATGAGGCCGCGCGCCGGATCAGACGGACGTGGCTGAGCGACCAGATCCGCTCGTTGACCGTCGTCTTACTGCCGAGCATGGACGTCGCCGACAGGCGTTCGCGCTCGCGCCGCGACAACCGTCGGTTCGGCATCTGGGTAAACCAGATGTCGGCATCCAGGCCGAGCTGATGACTGGCATGGCCCGTCAGCATGGGCCCACCGCGCGGCTGCGAGATATCCCCGACCAACAGCCCCGGCCAGCCGTCATACTTGCGCGCCTCGATCGCCAGGCGACGCACGAGTTTAATGAGTTGCGGGTGCCCCCAGTTGCGGTTGCGCGACAAGCGCATCGCCTGCCAAGCCGGTCCATTTATCTCCAGCCGCTCGCCGCCGGCAAGGCAGCCGCGGCTGTAAAACCCGTGCGCTTGCGGACGCAGCGGAGCGGCATTGCGCTTGTAGCCAAAAAGCTTTTTGGCGGGAGTCCTTTCGCGCGGATCAGCGCGCCCCGTATCGGCCTTGACCGCTTTCACGGTCTGGGCGTTCGTCGGCGCCAGCAAAGCAGAAACTGCTAGCGCTGCGACCAGCCCTGCCGTCAAGCGTATCGATCCTGCCAAGCACATGCCACCGCCCTCCCGAATACCGCCGCACGAAACTCTTAGCATTCAGCGCAAAGGACACAAATATACATCTGACTCGCAATCGCCAGACGTTGCAAAGCGGCCTCGGCCCAGGGTCAATGGCCGTGAATATAATTCTCAAGCTGCTCGATGACGAACTGCTGCTCGCCGATGATCGCTTTGACAAGGTCACCAATCGAAACGATACCGATCACCGCCTTATGATCGAGGACCGGCAAATGACGAACCGCCTTCGCGGTCATCATCCCCATGCATTCGCCGATGGTTTGATCGGGTCTCGCACAGATGACCTTGGTTGACATGATCGCGCTGACCGGGGTGTCGGAAGAACTGCGCCCCATGAGAATGACTTTGCGCGCGTAGTCGCGCTCGGAAACGATTCCAACCAGCTTGTTGTCCTGCATCACGATCAAGGCGCCGACATTTTCTTCCGCCATTTGCTTCAACGCATCGAACACTGAAGTATCCGGAGCCACAATGTGGATCGTGTCTCCCTTCGTCTTGAGAATGCTGCTTATCAGAGCTTTCATGTTGGCCTCCTTGCAATATTGAAGTGCTGAAAAAGTTGCTCCTTGGTTCCCTGCCGAAGAATTCGGCACGAGCGGCTCACCAATCGACGCCCGGTCAGCCCTCAAGCGTACACCACGGAATATTTGCTGACTAGCCAAATTGCCGCACCTGCAGTGCACCGTTCGCGTCGGGCCGGCTTGCGCCAATCGCTGAAGGCAGGTCAAGAATTCGCCACTAGGGGACCGGAAAAAGCATGTAGTATGCGGGTCATGCACCATTGAAGTGCAAAATCGGATCATATGGCGACCCGCCAATCCTAAGTCTCGGTGGCTGAAGACACGGTCGCCGCTCAGCGCGAAGAAGCGGGCCGAGATAGACTGCCTGCTGCGTTGCGCGCCGGTGAGATCAACTGCAGAATTGTCGCTGACAGCCTAGTCTTGTTCGGTTCCAGAACTGCGACAATCGTGCCGGCAACCGTCACAATGGTGTTGCTCGCCAAGATAAAGGATCGGTTGTTTGACGCTGGCGTTCTGAACCCGGTGAGCGAACTGCCGACGCCGCATAGAAAAGTAAAAATCTAGGAGGAACGCATGTCAGAAGTCACCGACGACGATCGGGACGACGTCCCGCATCCTATCGAGTCAGACTATAAACTTGGTCAGGACAACGTTACGCCGTTCGGGCTGGACATTCACAATCCGGTCTTCCTGATCTCGGGACTCTCCATCTGTGCCTTCGTGATCATCACATTGATGTTCCAGGCCGACGCCGAAGCATTCTTTAAATGGCTGCGTTCATTCCTGACAACGAACCTTGACTGGTTCTTCCTTCTTTCCGGCAACCTCTTTGTCATTTTCTGCATCATCCTGCTCCTGCCACCGTTCGGTGGTGTGCGTCTCGGCGGAGCGGATGCAAAACCGGACTACGGCTATCTCGGCTGGTTTGCGATGCTGTTTGCCGCCGGT
Source organism: Hyphomicrobiaceae bacterium (assembly GCA_051010015.1). Taxonomy (GTDB): domain Bacteria; phylum Pseudomonadota; class Alphaproteobacteria; order Rhizobiales; family Hyphomicrobiaceae; genus CAJQQK01. Next base: position 25,774 of record JBPCVZ010000335.1, on the reverse strand, counting down.
ATGGGCATTGGCCTGATGTTCTTCGGCGTGTCGGAGCCGATGTCGCATTACGCGTCCGCACTTGGTGGCACCGCCGGCGACGCAGGTGCACGAACCGATTGGGCACCGCTCGGCGCGGCCAAGGGCGATGCCGCAGCCGCACGAGACCTGGCCATGGCGGCGACCATCTTCCACTGGGCGATACACCCGTGGGCAATCTATGCGGTCGTGGCGCTATCGCTGGCATTCTTCACGTTTAATCGCGGGCTGCCGCTGACGCTACGGTCGGCATTTTACCCGCTGTTCGGTGAACGCGTGTGGGGTTGGACCGGGCATATCATCGACACGCTCGCTGTCTTTGCAACGTTGTTCGGCCTCGCAACGTCACTGGGCTACGGGACCCAGCAGGCCCTGGCCGGCATGAACTTCCTGTTTGGCAGCCCGACCGGCGGCGCGGCCCAGGTCATCCTGATCGCCGTGATCACCGCGATGGCGACCGTCTCGGTGCTGCGCGGCCTCGATGGTGGTGTGAAAGTGCTTTCCGAAATCAACATCGCATTGGCGGCGTTGCTGCTTTTGTTCGTGTTTTTCGTTGGTCCGACCGCAACAATCTTTGAAACCATCATCGGCGGCGGTGCGGCCTACTTCAGGGAACTCGTGCCATTGTCGATGCCGTTCGGGCGCGAAGACGCCAACTTCTCGCAAGGCTGGACATCGTTCTACTGGGCGTGGTGGATTTCATGGTCGCCGTTTGTCGGGATGTTCATCGCGCGCGTTTCACGAGGCCGGACGATCCGCGAGTTCGTGTTCTGCGTGATCGTTATCCCAACGTTGGCCAGCGTATTGTGGATGGGCGCCTTTGGTGGCACCGCGATTGATCAAGTCGCAACCGCGGCGGCCGAGGGCAAGGAAGCCGCGGTGAAAGCTGCTGCGCTGGAGCTGAAACTGTTTGAAATGCTCAAGCTGCTTCCGTTTGCACAGATCACATCGTTCCTCGGCATCGTGCTGGTGCTGGTGTTCTTTGTGACGTCGTCCGACTCGGGCTCTTTGGTCATCGACACCATCACGGCGGGTGGCAAGACCGATGCGCCGGTTTCCCAGCGCGTCTTCTGGTGCACGTTCGAAGGCTTGGTCGCCGCGACGCTGCTGCTGGTCGGCGGTGCACAGGCACTCGGCGCATTGCAGGCCATGGCCGTCTCGACAGGCTTCCCGTTCACAATCGTGCTGTTGTTAATGTGCTGCAGCCTTTTGATCGGGCTGCTGCAGGCAAGCAAGAAATAGCCGAACGGCGTTGCCCGGAGATCGGTGATGCCCACACGGGTATCACCGGTCAACCTGACGACAAATGGCCGACGAACGAGCTTTGCGCCGAATCACACAACCTCGTCTTGCGGCGGCAACGGCTCGCCGCGTGACACAAGCGCGATGTTCTCGAACATGCGCCGCACGGTTGGCTCGAACGTATCCGCGGTCGCGGCTGCGAGGTGCGGCGTCAGGACAATGTTGTCGAGCCCGAGCAGTGCGCTGTCGGATGGCAACGGCTCGACCGAATAGACATCCATGGCGGCGCCACGGATCGTCCGGTTTCGCAAGGCAAGCGCCAGGTCGTCTTCATTGACGACGCCGCCACGTGCCACGTTGACGAGAACCGCGGAGGGCTTCATGCGGGCAATCGACTCCGTGTTGATCAGGTCGGTAGTCTCCGGCGTCAACGGGCAGTTCAACGACACGATGTCGGCGTTGGCCAGAAGCTCGGGCATCTCCGCGAATTCGGCACCCAATGCCTGCTCTTCTTCGGCCGGCAAACGACTTCGTTTGTTGTAAAGGACACGGCAGCCAAAGCCTTTGACCAGGCGGGCGACCGTTTGCCCGATCGCACCGAAGCCGACGATCCCGACGGTCGAACCAGATATGCAAAGGGCCGGGCCCGGCAACTCGTTGAAGGCCATCCAACGCCCCTGGCGCAATCGTTCGTGGCCCAGCGCCTGAAACCGCAGCGTCGCGATCATCAATCCGATCGTGAATTCCGCGACAGGGAGCGCGTTGCTGCCCGTCGTGCGCGCGACCTTTATGCCGAGGCTGCGCGCAGCATCAACATCGAAGTTGTCGACGCCGACTCCCCACTTGTGCAGGAGTTTCAAGCGGGGCGCAGCGCGCAGTATTTCGCCGGTCACCGCGACTTGCGCCGAGATTGCGAAGTCTGCGTGACGGATGATGTCCTTGAGATGATCCTCGCCGCGCGCCGTGCCGTGGCTCAACTCGAAACCGGATGGCAGTAGCGACCGTAAGCGTTCCGCCTGGGCCGGTGCGGTGTTATCGAGAAGGACGATTTTGTGAGGCATGGTGTGTGCTGGCCGAATGCTAGGATTGCAGATTGAACTGAGGGACGAGATCTAGTTTGCCGGTGCCGGTGGCCGGGGACATCAGGCCTGATCCGTGTTGGCCGCGAAATGCGCGATGAAGCGTGCCACCACATCGACGAGTTTGTCGGCCAGCAACTGCCCCGTCTCCGCACTCGACAGGTTGGGATCGCCCTTGTCGACGCCGTCGTTGAAAATCTCATCATATTCGTTCGGCATGCCGACTTCGATCCCGTCGAACGACGCCAGACCGAGCGTAGTGAAGGGCAAATCGAATTGGGGATCGCGCTTCAAGGCAGCAGCGGCAGGGATCAGATCGGGCCGCAGGATCTCCGGCATCAGATGCAGCCCAAGACTGGTCAGCGGGTCGGCGCCATGACCCGAGACTTTGGCCGCTTTTTCAGCGCCGATCAGCCCCGGCAGCAGGCCATAGGCAATCCGCCACAGGTAAAGGCTCGGAATGACGAGGCGTTTGTCGCGGTAGACGGCCCGCGTCACTTCGTCGATCGGCCCGACATTGCCGGCGTGACCGTTGATGACGATGATCCGCGTCAGACCGTTGCGATGCAGGCAGGCAACCATGTCAGTTATGATTGCGGTCAGGGTCTCGAAGCGCACGGTGATGCCACCGATCATGGGACCGAAGAAGTCGGCACCGCCAAAAGGAACAACCGGTGCAACGAGCGTACGGGTGCCGTTCGCCGTCGCCGCGATGGCGATCCTTTCGGCGACCTTCTCGGCGAGCAGATAGTCACCCATCGGGCCGTGCGGGCCCTGGTCCTCATGACTGCCCATCGGCAGCAGGATAACCGGGTTCGATGCGTAGAGATCACGCGCTTCGCCGGCAGTAACCTGGGCCATATGGACCTTGGGATCCGTCACTTCCATCATGTTTCTCTGGTCCTTTAGTGCAACGCTCAAACCGCCGAACGGAATCGGGTAGTAAAGACATCGCGGCGTTATACCGTTTTGGAGCTGGCAAGATTTGCGAGCACCATTTGCGTCGCGCCGGAGATGTCACCGAACTTTTCACCAGCACGCAGGCGCTCGTGGATGCCAGGCTCGGCCGCCTGCTTTTCGAGCGCCCAATCCGCAGCGGCTTCGGCCGCATCCGGCGGCAGGAACAGAACACCACTTTCATCGGCGACAACCGCATCACCCGGGTTGACCGAAGCGCCGCCGCAGCTGATCGCCGTATTGAATGCGCCGCCGATGCCCAACAACCGAGTCGTGATCGGCGCCGAACCACGGCACCAGATTGGTAAATCCTCGGCTCGAATTTCTGAGAAGTCGGTACACGGCCCATCGACAACGGCGGCCACGGCGCCGGCCGCTTTGGCGGCTACGGCAACGCCGCCTCCCATGCAGGCGTGCTTGTCATCGCCCATCCGGTCGATGACCAGGACATCACCGGGGCGCAGCAGGCCGAGAACATGATGCAGCAATGTCGAATCCTGCCCCGGCAGCGCCAACGTCACCGCTGTGCCGGCGACCCGCCGCCCGGGCATGATGCACTGCAGCGCCCGGTCCGCGAAACCCTGTTGGCGCCGATGGCCGATCGTTGCGGTTTCCGACCGGGACAGTTTTTCAATGATATGCGGTGCGACCTGCTCTGGCAGATCGCGAAGAACAAAGCTCACGCGGTCATCCTCATTGGCAATCAAGTGCTCGGCCGGCTTCGGCCAAACCGATCTGCGCCGACTACATCGCATAAGTCGCGCGCGGGCAAGGGCCGACCGAGACCGGTGCATGCACCAAATGGTGATCTGTTCGTCTCGAACCGCTCGATACGGCACCAGTGTCTTGTCGATCTCGGCCTCTGCCGTCATTGTCATTGCCGCGATTGTCGTCCGTGACGTTCGCAGCCCCGGGCAAGAGGATCGACCAATAGATGACGGACCAAGACTTGAAACGAGCGGCAGCGGAGCTTGGGTTGGAAAAACTAGCGTCTGAGCACGCAGCAGACTTACGCAAGGCGCTGATCAACGGCAAGGCGTTATCCGAGAAAATCCCGACTGACCTGCATTGGTCGGAGGAAGCCGCCCACACCTTAAACCTGGCGCCTCGTAAAGGAGTGTCGTCATGACGGAACTCGCCTATCTCGGGATCGCGGAGGCAGCCGCCCTGTTTGCGGCACGCAAGTTGTCTCCGGTGGAACTTTGCGAAGCACTGCTTGCCCGTATCGAGCGGCTCGATCCAACCTATCACGCGTTTATCAAGATCATCCCCGATATCGCGCTGGACGCGGCGCGGGCGGCGGAGGCGGAATTCGCTGCTGGACGCGTTGCGAGCCCGATGCAGGGCGTTCCGTTCGGGCTGAAAGACATCATCGACCTGGCCGGTATCGAAACCACATGTCACTCGAAACTGTTCCGGGACAGAGTTGCCGAAACTGATGCCGATGTGACGGCGCGCCTCAAAGCCGCCGGCGGCATCGTGATGGGCAAGCTGTCGACGCATGAATTCGCGCTCGGCGGCCCGTCCTTCGACCTGCCTTGGCCACCCGCCGTTAATCCGTGGGGAGGTGCCCACTTCCCTGGTGGCTCGTCATCGGGCTCCGGCGCCGCCCTCGCGTCCGGCATGTTGCCCGCTGCGCTTGGCACGGACACCGGTGGTTCGGTCCGAAATCCGGCTTCAATGTGTTCCATCGTCGGCATGAAGGCGACCTATGGGCGGGTGTCGCGGCGCGGCGTCTTCCCGCTCTCCTATGCGATGGACCATATTGGCCCGATGACCCGCGATGTTGCCGACAATGCCATTCTCCTGCAAGTTCTGGCCGGCTATGATCCGGGAGATCCGGCGAGCCCCAACGTTGACGTCCCTGATTTTTCCGCCGAGTTGGGCATGGGCCTCGAAGGCCTGCGCATTGGTCATGTGCGCCACTTTTACGACGGCGACCTGCAGGCGCACTCAGAGATGTCCAAAGCCGTCGACGATGCCGCGACCGTCCTGTGCGAGCTCGGTGCCAGCGTGCAGGAGATCCGGCTGCCATCGCTCCAGGACTTCACCGCATGCAACCGAACGATCCTTGGATCAGAAGCCTATGCGATCCACCGGCGCTGGTTGCAGCAGCGCCCCGGCGATTACGGACAGCTGACGCGGCAGCGGCTCTTGAACGGTGCCGGCATCACTGCCGCCGACTACATCGATGCGCTGCGCTGGCGCACGCGGCTGATTGCCGAGACCGAGGCGGCCATGGACGGCCTCGACTGCATTATCACGGCGTCCAGCCTCGACCCGGCTGCCCGGCTCGACGATCCCGAAACGCTCGAGCGTTCTTATCCGCGCCAGTGCCGTCAGCCGTTCAACGTCACCGGCCAACCCGCGATTGCGATCCCCGCCGGTTTTTCGAGCGAAGGTCTGCCACTTTCGATTCAGCTTGTTGGGCACAACTGGCAGGAAGCGCGCGTCTACCGTGTCGCCCATGCCTACGAACAAGCCGCAAACTGGACGCAGCACCATCCGCCCGGATTGGAGCATTGAGCGCAGGTTGCAGCTATCGCCAATTGACGAGGAGTTTTCGTGACGACAACGATCGACATTGAGCGGGTTCGCGCAGAGACGCCCGGCCTGCAGCACGGGGCTCATCTGCTCGCTTGCGGTTCGGCCTTGATGCCACAATGCGTCATCGACGCGGTGGTCGACCACACGCTACTCGAAGCGCAAATCGGCGGATACGAAGCCGAAGCCAGGCAGGCGCACCTGCTTGATCGGGTGTACGATGACGTCGCGGCACACATCGGGGCGCAGCGTCGTGAAATTGCCTTGCTGGAAAACGCAACGGTCGCGTGGTGTCACGCGTTCTATGCGCTTCCGCTTGAGCGCGGCGCGCGCATCTTGACCTGCGAGGCGGAATACGCCGCCAACTACGTGGCGTTCCTGCAGCGAGCAAAGCAACAAGATCTCAGAATCGAAGTCGTGCCCAGCGACAACGCCGGCGCGCTCGACCTTGCGGCACTCGAGGCGATGATCGACAGCGATGTCGGGCTGATTGCCATGACCTGGATTCCAACCAACGGCGGCCTCGTCAATCCGGCGGCGCAGGTCGGCAGGATCGCAAAGCGCCACAATGTGCCGTACCTATTGGATGCCTGCCAGGCGGCGGGACACCTGCGGATCGACGTCGGCGAATTGGGGTGCGACTTCCTGTCGGCAACCGGGCGCAAGTATCTGCGCGGGCCGCGCGGCACCGGTTTCCTCTACGTCGCCGACAAGTGGCTGGAACATCTCGAACCGGCCATGATCGATCACTTCGGCGCACCCTGGATTGCGCGCGATCGTTATGAGCTTCGCGACGATGCACGACGCTTCGAGACATGGGAAAATGCCTATGCGCTGCGCGCCGGCCTCGGTGCCGCTCTTCGCTATGCCGATTCCATTGGCATCGATGCCATCCATGAGCGCGTCTGCAATCTTGCCACCCTTTGTCGGGAACGTCTCTCCTTGGATCATCGCGTACAAGTGCGCGACCTTGGGACAGATCGATGCGGCATCGTGAGCTTCTCGCTCGAAGGAGCCGACCCATCACATATCGTGTCGCACTTGTCGGGCGCCGGGTTCTCGATCGGCACATCCGACCCCGAAAGCACACGGCTCGACTCGGAACGGCGCGGCCTGTCAACGCTTCTGCGCATCGCCCCGCACTACTACAACACCGAAGATGAGATAGAACGGTGCGTCGAGCAGCTCCGACGCATCGAATAGTCAGGCACGCGCTTCGACGCACTGGGCAGCCGCCATTCGACAGAATGGTTCATATTTAACGCGCGGTGCTCAAACTCTGGGGCGTGGCCCTAACGAACGATCAGATCAATAAATTCAGCATCATCGCTCGGATCCGCGTCCTCCGTCGACGCGTTGTCGCCGCGCTTGAGCATGCCATCGATAAGATCGATCGTATCCGCGACGTCGCACATGGCCCAGATCAATGCCGCCGCAATTTCATCATTCCCTGCCTCTTGAGCCGCATCGATCGCGACGCGAAGTTCGTCAATAGCCCTGAAGGCGGGATCAAGTACCTTCTTTACGTCTTCAGTATAAAATTGCGACACCACTCTGCTCCACAGCAAGCGACCATTTCCGAAACGTCGTATTTCTTGGTAATCTGAACTTCAATATAGCGTGCAATATAGCTCATGTTCCAGGATGAGCATAGCTCCACGATCCGGAATTGATTCCAACGAGTAGACCGGCCATGTTCAGACGGCATCGGCAATCACAAGGTCGTGATCATAACCGCAGACGCACTACGAGAATTCCACAGCTTGTTTTTTAGCCGCACGCTGAGCATATGGGGCATCGAGAAGAAATTGCGCCGGCCCATCGGTTCACGATGAGCACGCCACGATTGCCTTCAACCCACGGCTCTTGAGCTTGGCTCCGAGCGAAGTTGGCGATTTGCGACGTGTTCAAAAGCTTGGTGAATTGGCGGGACTGATGAGCGCTGCAGGTCGGCTGCGTGTCGGCAACTTGCGAACGAGCAAACGACGGCAGTCACGCAGAGAACGAGGCGGGGATGAGAGATCAGCTGCGCACTTCAATCGATGCACAAATCGGAGAATGCGTTGCCAAGCAGCGCATCTTGGCATCGATTCGCGTGAACGCGGCAGCTCAGAGATGCGGACTGTCTCCCGAGGAATACCTTGCCGGCGAGCGAGGTGAACGCCGGTTTCGCGCGAAAGAACTATTCGCGTTGGCTATATTTTTTGAGGTGAGACTCGCGACATTTCTCGACGGGTTGACATTGAAATAGCCAGCGCAAGTGCCGGCCATCAGCGTCCTCGGCGTCGCCGCATGATGTCAGCCAGAACCGTCATCAACTTGGCAACGCCAGCGGCGCACCCAACCAACAACGCCAGGGAAATCAGATCTTGCTTGAAACCGAGCAATCGATTGAGTTCAAGACTGACGGCTGCTCCGGCCAAACCACCGACAGCGCCAACAACGATGGAAAGCCAGCCCCCTGATGCCAGGCCAATCAACGCGCCGATGCCAATCCCCGGATAAAGCGATGGCCAATAATGCGAATCCATGGATCACTCCAATCCTGCCGAAACTGGTGAAGCGACATACACGCCCTACCCCCTCTGTCGGAAAGCGTAGCGGCTCAAGCCATAGTCGATATCGATTGTCGTCACTTGACCGAGATCAATTGGGCGCTTCGTAACGGTTTGCGTCGGAGCCGTTTGGTCGTCGTCAACGCTGCTTGACGGACGCAGACGCTCCAAGTTGCCGACGTTCAGAACACTGAGCTTCCGAATCGATCGTTTGCCGATGAGTTCCTTGATGTCGATCAATATTCTGATCGCTTGAATGGACTAGCCTCCGTGAGACGGCAGGTATCTTGTAGCCATGCATCAGGATCGATAGGAGGCCGTCATGCCGAACCGCGAGCCGCTCTGGCCAATGTTTCGCCGCGTCTGGCGCCGGGCCGAGTTGACCGATCGAATGATCAATGATTTGGGCGTCGACCCGATCGTTGCAGCCCGGCTCGACAAGGGAGAAGCATATCGCGAAGCCTGCGCCATTTGTCTTGCCTGTCCAGTGACACGGGTTTGCCGGAACTGGATGACCGCCGACGAGGGCCATGATCAGCCACCCGATTTCTGCCCCAACGCCCATTTCTTCGGACGATGCCGGTCAAGTCAGGAGGACGTGCACTGATGACATCGCCGTCGTCATCGGTTTGACAGGCAGACAAAATGATGGGCGCAACGGCTTGCCAGCCGCGGGACAACTTCTCTTTGACAACCTCTGAGCAAATTCGGGCGTTTACCGGTCCAGCCGTACTGAGCTTCGGCTTTCGTCCGTTCTTTCTTGCCGGTGCACTATGGGCCGCACTCGCAGTCGCGCTCTGGCTGCCAATTCTGAGCGGCCATGTGGTGTTGCCGAGCAGGTTCGCCCCATTGGATTGGCATGTTCATGAGCTCATTTTTGGGTATGTACCGGCCGTTATGGCCGGGTTCCTTCTGACGGCCGTGCCGAATTGGACCGGACGCCTGCCCGTCACCGGGCTACCGCTGCTTGGATTGTTCGCAATCTGGCTATCGGGTCGATTGTCGGTTTTCTTTTCGGCGTGGATCGGATCGTGGCCGGCAGCCGGCATCGACCTGCTGTTCCTCGGAGCCCTCACAGCGGTCATTGCACGGGAGATCATTGCCGGCCAGAGCACACGCAATCTCAAAGTCCTGGCCGTGCTCGCGCTGCTGTTCACGGGCAATGCGGTATTTCATGTGGAAGTGCTGTTCGAAACGGCGACGGCCTATGGCACACGCGTCGGCATATCGGCTGTTGTCCTTCTGGTCATGGTGATTGGTGGGCGAATCGTTCCAAGCTTCACGCGCAACTGGCTGGCCAAACGCAACAGCGAGCAGTTGCCGGCGCCGTTCGACCGGATCGATGTCAGCGTCCTTGCGCTAAGCGCTGCCACCCTGGCCTGTTGGATCACCGTTCCTGGCAGCGCGGCAACTGCCACTTTGTCGTTGATCGCAGCGCTGGCGAACACTTATCGGCTCGCAAGGTGGGCCGGCACGAAAACCCTGGCGGAGCCGCTGGTTTCAATCCTGCATGGAGCCTATGCCTGCGTACCGGTGGGTTTTGCATTGCTCGCGATCAGCATTTGGCGTCCTGACGTCGTAACCCCGTCGGGCGCACTGCATGGATGGACAACCGGCGCCATCGGCCTGATGACGTTGGCCGTGATGACACGGGCTAGCCTGGGACACACCGGGCAGGCACTGATCGCCACACGCCCGACAAAATTGATCTATGTCGCCGCAATCTTGTCAGTCGCAACCCGGATCATCGCGGCATTCGATATCCTGCGCGAAACGATGCTCTACGTTTCTGCATTCGCCTGGGTCTTGGCCTTCGCTGGTTTTGTCGTCGTCTATGCACCCCATCTACTGCGGCGCCAGGTATGACGATGGTGACCAACCGACCGTTTGAAATCTACCTTGCGTGGTCAGAGAGGGTCCTCGATGTTGGCGCCGACCAGAGCGCCCTCGACGTACTGCAAGCGGCCGATTTACCGATCGAACCAGGCTGCATGACAGGCGGTTGCGGCGAATGCAGGACCGCCTATGTCCAAGGCGATATCGTCCATATGGATACCTGCCTCAGCGAGGGCGAACGACAGCATTACTTCTGCCCCTGCGTCTCGCGGGCGATGACGCGAATCGTCCTGGCCCAATGATACCCGGTTCGCCTCACACGGCGACGGTCCACTTGATCTCGGACCAGATCCATTCGGGAGAATGGTTCGTGTTTGTCGCCCGGCACTCTTGCTCATCAGCACGTGGCAAGGGATGGCGGATAAGGCTCGCCATCCCGCGTGCGCTTTACTGGTCCGGTGCAGGCCTATCAATACGTCACAGTGACGACGACGGTGTCCGAATACGTTGCCGACGGCGGCGTGACCTGTGGTGGGATGCGGCCGAACACGGTCAAGGCTTGCGCGGCACCTGTACCGACGCCTGACACAGTGTTGCCGCCAAGCGTGTTGCCCCACGGAACTGCGCGCGCCGCATCTTGATAGAGGCCGTAGGTAATCTGGTTCACTCCAGCCGCCATCCGGCGCTGTGTCGGGTCGATCGCCCCGGTCAGTCCGCCGTTGAGACCAACCTGATAGCTCGTGCCGGTCGAGCATCTGACATTGACGGTGCTGGCGGCGTCGGCATTGGCGCTCAACGTGGAGAGCGTTCCAAAGCCGAGATTATTGGCTGCGACCGAGCAACCACCGATATTGTTGGCCCGCACGGTGAAAGGGACCTGAACCGCATTGGCGGCACCGATCGTGGCGCAATTCTGGCCTGTGAAATAGGCGTACGAGAACAGCGTATGTCCTCCCGAAAATGACGACGTGTAGAGCCCCGATGGCAATGTCGTCTGGCCACTGTAGATGCGCGCGCGCACGGCACGTGTCCCGGAGAACTGGCCGACCCCGTCGAGCCGGACGCGCGGCTGCGGTGGGTTGGCGTGCGGCCAGAAGTGTGAGCCCCACACCCGCGTGCGGCCGTTGTTCCGAAATATGTTGAAGCCAAGCTGGCTGGCACCATTGAGCATGTAACGCGGGTCACCGTTCAAGTGGCCACCCGATCCACTGCCAATGTTCGGACAGTATCGGATGCGCGCGTTGGGCGTGCCCGAACACCTGACTTGCAGATTGAGCGTCACATCGAATGTCGAACCCGTCGTTAGATCAATATTGCCAAAGTCGATATCCGGCATGCGAAACGCACAAGTCTGTGCATTGGCCGGCGCCTGCCCGAGCACCAATGATCCAAGACAAATGGCAACTGTCGCAACGCTCGATGCCAAGACGTTCTTCATTCTCTTCATGAACAGGTCACCCCACCGATCAGGACTTGTGTCGAGCTGTCAGGTGCAAAGGCAAACGTCGCGCGGCATTCCCTGCCGCCGTGCGCAATTTCCACCGTATTGTTGGTGGACAGCCCTTCGATGTAGGCCTGGCCATCATAGCCAATGACGAACTCCTCGCCCGTTCGAAGGAGTATGCCTTTGTGCCCGGCCTCGATGAGGCTGCCGTCCGCCGTGCGGAATTCAACGAGCGCCGCCTTTGGCGCGGTGTCGACATCGAAGCGCACGGACATGCCGCTGCGGTCCGCCGGCACGGCATCGATCTTCGTTGTTGGAATGCGCGCATTGACGGGCAGGGAATTCGGCTCGATCGCAATCTTGTTTTTCTGGTACGCGTGAAGGCCCGTGACCAACAGCTTGCCTGAAGCATCCGTCGTGCCGATCATCTGGTTTTCAACGCGCACCTCGACACCCGGCGCGCCGGCGTCGACAACCGCAAACGCATCATCGATCGGACGCGACAGAAAAACGCCGTCCTGCGTCACGGCGACAGCACCATCAATCGCATAGGAGCCGCTGATGCCGCCGGCGCCTTGCGCCAAGCTGCCACGCAATAGAGCTTTGCTCGCGGTGTAGTCGACATCGGCTCGAACAACTTCGTGACGTCCATCGCTGACGTGGACGCGCCAACCCAGGCTACCAGGCTCAAAACCGGCCGTTTTTGCGTAGGTGCCAGTGACGCCGGTGCCGTCAGAATCGTGGCCCACGCCGGACGAAACACTGCGACCGTCATCCAGCGCCATGGTAAGACCGAGATAGAACCCGACACCCTCCGCATCGGAAAAGCTTTTGAACGCTGTTGAGTAAAGCGAGAGGGAGTCGGTCAGGCTTTGGGAGTAGGAAACGCTTCCAATGTCAAACGTTTCACCATCGGCTCGCTCCGTATGGACATAGCTGACGTTCAAATTGCCGCCCGTGTATTCGATCGGCACGCCCAGGGAAACAAAATCTATCGCCGTCGCAGGTGCAACGCTCAGATACGCGCCTGTCGACGCGGCGTATCCCGAATCGAGCGCATGGGCAGCAACATCGGTATAGCCGTTGAACGCGCGCTGCGTACGTGCATTGAGAGTGATACCGCCGAAATCTCCTTCGAAGGATGCGAACACCTGTCCACCCATCGAACCGTCATGACGAGATGCGCTGAGGCCAAACTCAACCGTACCAATCAAGCCGACGCGCGTGACAAAGGCTGCGCCGCCGTTGATGACGCCGAGGCCCGCTTCGCCGTGCCACGCCAGTGTCAAGTTGTCGGATACGCCATAGCGTACGCTGGCGGAGGCAATCGGTTGAAAGTCATAGTCAAACGACCGCGTTCCGTAGTTAAGCCGCGCCAGACCGGCTTCGACGGAAAAGTCCCAGATACTTTCACGCAGCAAGCTGCTCGATGAATAGAATGGCGTCTCGGAGATGGTCTCGCGCCCGCTCGGGTCACGCACGACGACGCGCGTCACGCCGCTGCCGGAGATGACCGGGAGGTCACGGACCGTAAACGGCCCGCCAGGCACTTCCTTCGAGTAGGTCTTGATATTGTTCACGTAGACATCGACCGTCGATGGTACCGCCGCACTACCCGATATCGTCGGCAGCGGCTTGGTAATGAGGTCCGGCCGCAGGTCGAAATTGCGTTCGATCTTAAAACCCGCCATGCGGACCGGCCGTGTCCAGGAGTAACCGCCGGAGACAAAGTCGCCGGCGCGGAGTGTGATCAGGCTGTCGGTGAATGAATAGCTCCAGCTCGTATCAATACGCCGTGTGTCAAAATCAGTGAAACCCGAAATTGTCGTCGCTTCGATCGTGCCGAAATCTCCATAGATACGGCCCTCGAGTGCAACCGATGCGCCTTCGTAGAAGTCCCAATCGGAAAGCGCCTCCTCATTGACGCTGCCATAAAGGCCGTAGTTCAGCACAGCACCTGTCGTGACTGACGCACGGTCTCGGACGTCATCTCCACGGCCACTTGCACTGTAAGTATTTCGTTGTAGCGCGGAAGCTTGAACTTCGATTGCGATCTTCTGTTGCGGTTCGTCATAGGTGAACCTCAGACTATCGATGCTATCGAGAAAGAGCCGGTCATCCGCCTTGCCAGCATCACCGACTTCGATGGCGAGCTCGCGCAATTCTGCCCGAGTCGCCGAAAAGCGCCCGTCGCCATGACGCAGGAACGAAGCAACTTTGTTGACTCGCCGACCATTGATCGACACGTCGAGATAGAGAGCTTGCGCCGCCGGTTGCGCAGAAACGCAATCGGCCCGGCCCCAAAGGGCCAGGCTCAGAAAAATGACTGCCGAAACAAGGAGACTACTGAGCAGTGCGTAGCTTTGCCTCGCTCTCAATCGTGCCATTTTCAGTACTTGCGGTGATCCGCACGCGCGCTCTTGCGCTTGCCGATATCATTCCTTTCGTCTTCCAGGTCGCCGTTGAGCGACCGAGTACATATCCAGTGAGCCCTTTGCTGAACCTCAATCGACGACCTGACCGGTCGGACAGGGTCAGGGCAGACAAACGCACGCGCCGGCTTCCCGGGTTTGTCGCCGTTACGATGGTCTCACCCCTCTTCTGGACAACGGTCCATTTCAGACGGTTGTCGCTCGTGGGGTTGGCCCCGAAGAAGACGGGTAATGAGTAGCGCAGCGCGATGCCAACCCGCATTGAGCGACCAGCGTTACGCGTCGGAATCTCATCGACCAAGACGCGATAACTCTCCTCACCGACAACCGGTCGCTTGGCGAGCCGGACAATACGAATGATATTGCGCCGTCCTGGCTTGATCTTCGTGAACGGTGGGCTGGCAACAACGTCGCGCGTTGCCACCAGTTTGTTCTTGCCATCCTTCTGCACCCAGCGAAAAATTCGCACCTGTACCGTCGTTTCGGACTTTCCCAGATTCTGCAGTTCAACCGTGGACGTCGCACCTCTGGCAACGTCCACGATGATCGGTGCGACACGCAAAGCCGCTGCATGACCCGACCCTGCGGATAGGATGGTGACAATTGTGGAGCCGAATAGGAGGGCAGCGAAACACCGTGTCATCGTAGCTCTTTCGATCCTTAGTATTCGACCGTTGCGGTCACTGTATCGGTGTAGTTGCCGATGATCGGCGTCGTCTGACCAGCTGGAATTCGGCCGTAGACAGTGATGACCTGAGCAGCGCCATTGCCTGTTCCGGCAACGGTATCGGTTCCGTTGGTCACACCCCAGTTCTGCGTGCGTCCTGCATCACGGAAAAGCGAGTAATTGAGGGTGTTGGCCGGAGCTGTGTCATGATCCATCGTCCGCGCCGCGACATTGCCGGCAACAGAACCACCGTTCAGTTGAATGTTGTAGGGCGCGCCATTCGAGCAGGTCACACTGATCGTTGTGGTGTCTTCATCGTGTGCAACGGCCAGCGGGTCGTAGTTGCCAAACGCCAGATTGTTGGCGGAAATCGTGCACGACGCGATAATGGTTGCGGTGACATCAAAGGTGTCAGTTTGCGTCGCCGCTTTCGCGCCCGACAATCCCAAGATTCCCATGGCGATGACCGACGCGACGGACATCGCGGCACGGGTTGCTCTTACAAACATACTTACTATCCTCTCAAGGCCGCGTCTCCGCCAAGTCGGCTAAAGCCGCGGCACGCCAATGAAAAATCATCAGGCGCAAGCTTCGCACAAGGTAGTAAACAAACTCCTACAGCCTGTTTCTTTTTGATTTGGTAACGCTTTGGCTCTCGGCCAGAGCGGGCAAGTCCGGAACACTGCCCGATCAGCGAGGTCTCGCCCCGGCAGTGAACGGTAGCACCTCTTCTGAACGGAAAGGCTGCCAGGTCATGCGTGTTTTTTTGACCCGCATCAATGGAAGAGCGACGATCCTGGGTTACCCGGATAGAGCAGCAGCAACGAAGAGCCGTTTCATTCACTCCATCCGAGAGGCAACCAACCATGTACAGCAACATCCTCGTCGCCACTGATGGGTCTGACATTGCCGATAAAGCCGTTCAGCATGCGGTCGCATTGGCAAAGAGCCTCAACGCGAAACTGACGGCCGTGATGGTCACCGAGCCCTTCGAAGCCGTTGCCTTCACCGACAATCTGTCCGTCGTCAATCCAGCCGACTACGCGGCACGCTCCGAAGCCTACGCCCAGGAGATCCTCTCGAAAGCGATCGAACATGCCAAAGCCGCCGGGGTGACGTGCGAAACACTGCATCAGGATAGTCATTGGCCGTATGCCGGGATTATCGACGCCGCTGAACAAGCCAATACCGACCTAATCGTGATTGGCTCCCACGGCAGACGCGGTCTCGAAGGGCTTCTACTCGGCAGTCAGGCGATGAAGCTACTCACCCATTCCAAGACACCCACATTGGTGGTGCGTTAGAGCCGGGAGGCATTGCCCGGATAACGCGACTGCGGCAAGCGTGCTGGGTATATCGCGACGCTCCGTCATGCCGCCGCGGCCGGCACCGTCGGCCCGTCGTCCTCGATTGTGGCGCGGCGCAGATCACGTCGCTCGGCCGGGTCGTGCGGGCGGCCGCGGTGCATTGTGCAGCGGTTGTCCCACATCACGAGATCGCCGACGCGCCAGTGATGTGTGTGGATGAACTGCGGCTGGGTCGCGTGCTCAATCAGGTCCATGAGAAGGCATTTTCCCTCCGGCTCGGGCCACTCAACAATGTATGCGGCATGCGACGCGAGATAGAGCGTCTTGCGCCCTGACCCGGGATGTCGGCGCACGAGCACCTGTCTTGCCGGTGGCATCGCGGCGCGCTCTTCCTCGGTGAACTCCGTGAACCCGATCTTAGCCCGGGACTCGAAGATCGAGTGCACGGCAACGAGGCCCTCGATTTTCGCCTTCATCTTATCGGGCAGCGTGTCGTAGGCCGCCCGCATATCGACGAACTGCGTTTCACCGCCTTCTGCCGGTACGGCGTGGGCGTGCAGCATGGAGTATTTCGCCGGCTTCTGCTTGAACGAGGAATCCGTGTGCCACAACAGGTTGCCAAGGTTGGACATGCGGCGCCGGTCGTTTGGGTCGAGAACCTTCTCGTTCTCGTCGAGATTGGAAATGTCGGCCAGCTTTTCGTGCAGCCGGAATTTGCGCCCCGTGCGCACGATGCCCGAAGTCTCGAGCGAACCAAACGCCGAGGCGAAAGCCAGTTGCTGGTTCGGGTCAAGCGGAGAACCGCGAAAGACGAGCACGGCATGCTCGTCGATCGCCGCCTGTATGTCAGCCACCGGCAATTCCCCAACGGGTTTGCCGAGATCAACACCGTGAACTTCGCCAACGAACTTCGAATGCAAAGGTTCAACGCGTAGCGGCATTTTTCATCTCCCAACGTAGAATTGTCTTCAACCGATCCAGTCATTCGGAGGGCGAAGCGTTCATTTTAAGAGCGACGCCAGGGCGTGCAACAGTCGACGTCGCGTTATCCTATGCGTGGCAGCGGGCCAAGCCGTCTATGACGCGCGTAGCGAAAGTCAGAACAACAGAACCAAACCATTGTCGCGAAACAAGGCATCTACGAGATCGGCGCGGCGCTCGAGCACGGCGCGCTGGTTGATGTAGCCCTTGTCGGTGATTTCGTTGGCGTCGATCGACGGCGGTTCGTCGAGCAGCATCACGCGCGCAATGCGCTCACTCGATGCGCTGTGAAGCGCATTGTAGCTGTCGATGCCAGCACGGATGCGCCCTAGAATGGCTTCATCCGAGATGAAGTCGGACATCGTTGGCGACGACGATGTCGTGCAGCGCGCACAGGCCGCCGGGTTGAGAAAAACGAGCAGCCCGATTTCGTCACGGTCGTGTCCGGCAACGACTACGTCCTGGATCAGCGGCGCCCCCGCATCAATTGCCGCGATTCGCAGTTTCCCGACACTGACCCAGACGCCTGACTGCAGTTTGAAGTCTTCAGCGACCCGCCCGTCGAACACGACACCCTTCTCGGGATGGTCCGGGTCGGCGAGCCGGCCGGCATCGCCGATCATGTAGAAACCTTCATGATCGAACGCCTCGGCCGTGAGCGCGTCCTGGCGATAATAGCCGGGCGTGACCTGAGGCCCGCGCACGCGCATCTCGAGCTTGCCGCTATTGGGAACGAACTTGATCTCGGTCCCCGGCATTGGCAGACCGATGATGCCCGGCTGCTCGATCGGAAAATGCGCGCTGGTCGCTGCCGGCGCCGTCTCGGTCGAGCCCCATGAAGACGTGATGGGCACGATCTCGCCACGCGCCGCCACGGAAAGTTGCTCCAGGCGGGCCCACAGATCATGGGGCAGGGCGGCACCCGAGTAGAAGATCAGATCCAGATTGGCGAAAAAGCGATCGCGCAACGCCGGATCAGCTTCCAGATAGGGCAGCAGCATGGCGTAGCCGCGCGGCACATTGAAATAGATCGTCGGTGATACATCTGCGAGATTGGCAACGGTTCGCTCAATGCGATCGGGTGTTGGCTTGCCATCGTCAATGTAGAAGGTACCGCCGTTGCGCAGCACGAGCCCGATATTGTGATTGCCGCCAAACGTGTGGTTCCACGGCAGCCAGTCGAGCAGAACCGGGGGCTTGTCCGCGAGAAATGACCAGACCTGGAGAATGGCCTCTTGGTTCGAGCAGAGCATGCGCTGCGTATTGCACACACCCTTGGGAAGCCCGGTCGACCCGGATGTGAAGAGGATCTTGGCGAGCGTGTCCGGACCGACGGCAGCAAAGGCCGCATCGACTTCTGCGCTGACATCCGTCTCGAGTAGCGTTGCGAAATTCGTTGCCAAGGTGTCGATTGGCGGGTTTGCGCAGATCACGACTTCGATCCCTGTCAGGTCGAGAGACGACAGGGCGCGTGCGAAGGCCTGACCGTCGTCGGCAAAAATGATGCGTGGCCGAACAAGAGCGGCAATGTGCTTGAGCCGCGCGTGGTCTTGCGAGAGGAGCGAATAGGCTGGCGATACGGGCGCCACGGGGATGCCGACATACATACATGCCAGCTGAAGGATGGCATGCTCGATCGAATTTTCGGAGAGCAGCATCACAGGTGCGCCCTGTGGCTCAATCCGCGCCAGTAGGCCGGCCGCCACACGACGCACCTGCTCGAGTGCCTGCGCGTAACTCACGGTGCGCCAGGCGCAACTGCCGGGAACGGTTTCGTCTCGCTGCGCCAAGAACGGTCGTTCCGCGAACGTCTCGGCCCAATGATGCAGGAAAACACAGATATTCGAGGCGTAGGGGGCGAGTGGGACAGGTGACGCGAGCACGAACGAATCGTCGGGGCGGTCAGCACGCGTGACGCGAGCGGGTGCCAGTTTGAGCTCAGCGCGGCGCGACATGATGATTCTTCCCGGTTCTATTCCGCTTCGCGCGAGGCAAGCGCTTTCAAGAAACGTTCAACGGCGTCGGCGACCATTGCCGGCTTTAGGAGCGGACCCATGTGGCCACAGCCGGGCAACACTTTTTGCGTCGCATCGGGCAGTGCCTGGGCCGCCGCCTGGTTCGCAAATTTGACAAACAGCGGAGACTGGGCGCCGCGCAGGAGCAGAGTTGGCGTGGCCATCGCCGCGAGCGCAGTCCGATCGATCCGGCAGGTCGAGACGGCTGCAGTTTCGGTCATGATGTTTTCCGCGTTATCAATCAGCTGCTGACGCGCAGTGCCCGGCAGGGCTTCCCAACTGGTTTCATTCCAGGCCTCGACGAAGTACCGCACGCCGGCCTCCGCGTCGCCAAGCCCGACATGGTGTCCAAGTTGATTGACGGCGTCGCGATCCCAGTCGCGCGCTTCGAGTTGTGCCGGCTCCTGCACATCAAGCAGGTCGACGAGGATCGGCTCGTAAAGGACGAGGGCATCGATCGGCGTGCCGCGCCGCACTTCATCGACGGAGCTCAGCAGCGCGACCAGGCCGCCCATTGAATGCCCGAACAGAACGCGAAGATCCGATGACCGGGATTGCAGCACTGCTTCGGCAATCGCCTGATTGACCGCCAGGCGGCCGCCATCGCGTGGACCCATCTGCGTTTGGCCGTAGCCGGCAAAGGCCGGCGCGACAATCCGGCGATCCGCGTGACTGAGCCGTTCAGCGAGCCTGGTGAGCGATTTGGATCCGGTGGCGGAGGCGTGCAGCAGCGTGAATTGCGCGGAGCCATTTCCCCACACCAAAGTGTCGACCACGCCTTCTCGAAATTGCATCAGCGGCATTCACATCATCCTAGAGCGCCCGGTTACCTGCGCAAACTGCCTTCATTGAGAATGGACGGACGCACCCTGGCTCAACTACCATCACCTCGGCAAGTTCGATCTGGCAAGGGAAAGACATCATGGAATTCGGCGTTTCGGCTTCGAGAATTGACGACATCGGATTCTTCAAGCATGCGGAGAACCTCGGCTACGATTTCGCCTGGGTGACCGACAGTCCGTTGTTGCGCTCGAACCCCTGGGCGGTGATGGCACTCGCCGCGCAGCAAACGCAGAAGATCAAGCTCGGCACCGGGTTGGAAATCGGCGCGCTTCGCCTGGCGCCAGCGACGGCCAATGGCATCGCAACGATCAATCGCCTGGCGCCGGGCCGCACCTTCCTCGGTGTCGGCACGGGCAATACGGCGATGCGCCTGATGGGCCAACCGCCGATGCGGGTGGCCGAATTCCGCGAGCACATCCGTGTCGTACGGGCACTGCTGAACGGCGACGCGGTTGATTATACCTTGAACGGCGTGACACACGCGATCCAGTTCCAGAACCTGGACTTCAAATACGTCGACGTGGAACATTACATTCCCATTCATGTCGGCGGTTTCGGTCCGCGCGCACAGGCCCTGGCGGGGGAATTGGGCGACGGATTGGTGACCGGCATCCCGCGCGGCGGAACGATTCCGGAGGCATTGGCAAACGTGAAGCGCGGCGCGGACCGTCGCGGCCGCACACTCGAGAATTTCGAGACAACGGCACTGGTCAATCTCTTGATGCTGGAGCCCGGACAAGCCCTTACAGATGACGACGTGATTGCCCAGTGCGGTTCGGCGATCATGGCCAACGTTCATTTCGCGGTTGATCTGGTCAAAGAGACGGGCTGCGAGCCGCCAGACTACGTCAAGCCGATCTGGGAAGAGTATATGGCATTTCACGAAACGCGCGCGGCGGAAACGCGCCACCAGACGCTGCACGCGAGCCACTACAGCTACCTCGACCCGGAAGAAGCGCGCTTCATCACGCCGGAGATGATCAAGAAGTACTGCATCGCCGGTCAGCCGGAGGAGATCGTCGAGCAACTGCAAGCGCTCGAGGCGCAAGGCCTCACCGGAATTAACTTCATAACGCCGGCCGATCAACGCTATCGCCTGATTGAAGACTTCGCACGCAAGGTCATCGCCAGGATGTGATCCTGGCAAGCCGATGACGTGATGTTGAGTGCCGTCATCGCTGCAAGTGCCGGCAACGGCACGGCGGACCGCGCCGAGCAAACGAGGACCTAGACGGCCAATGAATGGCGCGCCGGCGCTTGCTTGTAGTAGCTATCGAATACCGCGGCAACGGTCCGGACCAACCGTTTGCCCGGTTCGGTAACCCGGACCCGGGCACCGCCCAACTCGACAATGCCATCGCGTGCAAACTCCTGCAGTTCCTCGAGCTCAGCGCCGAACGCATCACTTGGCAGTGATGCCTCCCGCGCTACTTCGGCGAGATCGACGGTGCCCTGGCACATGAGCTGCTCAATGATCTCTCCGCGGATCCGATCCTGCCCCTGAAATGCGTGTCCTTTTGCAACCGGCAATTGACCGGCGTTAACCGCCCGTGACCAGGCCGTCGTGTCGGCAATGTTCTGGACGTAACCAAATGGTGTGCGGCCGATCGAAGTCGCGCCAATGCCGAGCAGAGATGTCGCCTCGTCGACCGTGTAGCCCTGAAAATTTCGATGCAGGGTTCCGCGCTGCGCCGCTTGGGCAAGATCGTCATGCGGCAGGGCGAAGTGGTCGAATCCAATGCCGACGTAACCCGCACGCCGGAACGCCTCTGCCGCCGCATCCGCCTGCGCGACGCGCGCCTCAGTTCCCGGAAGCGCATGCGAAGGAATCAAACGCTGCTTTTTCGCCATCCACGGTACGTGCGCATAGCCGAACAGGGCAACCCGGTCGGGCGTCATCGCGACGGCCACATCGATCGTGTTCATCAACGTTTCAATCGACTGGTAGGGCAGGCCGTAGATGAGATCGAAGTTGATCGCATTGACGCCTACCGCGCGAAAACCATCGACGGCGGCGCGTACCATTTCCGGCGGCTGAACGCGGTTGATCGCCTGCTGCACTTTCGGGTCGAACTCCTGAACGCCAAAACTCGCCCTGGTGAAGCCGAGCCGGCCGATGGTCGCCGTCATCTCGCGCGACAACGTCCGCGGATCGCTCTCGATGGCCAGTTCCGCAGTCTGGCTCAAGTCAAAGTGGTCATGCACGGATGCCATCGTGCGCTCAAGGTCATCGGGCTCAAGCGCCGTCGGCGTTCCACCGCCCCAATGCAGATGCGAAATGGTCATGCGTGCCGGCAGCGCGGCAGCCAGCAGTTCAATTTCCCCACGCAGCGTTTCGGCATAGGCGGCGACGGGTTCGTAGCGCGATGCCAAACGCATGTTGCAGCCGCAATACCAGCAGACTTTCCGGCAAAAAGGGACGTGCAAATAGAGCGAAACCGTCTCGTCCGGATTGAGCCGTTCTAGCCACCCGCGATAGTCGTTTGCGGCAAAGTCCCGTGAAAAGTGAGGCACAGTCGGATAGCTCGTATAGCGCGGCACACTCCGGGCGGGGTATTTCGAAAGGACCTGGCTCATCTCAACCTTTCCTGCATCGCGCTAACGATGGCGCGCAACCTGCGACCGTTGCGCTTCCTCGGCGACTTGCCGAACAGCAGCCCCCTCGTCTCCTCTGACGTGGGTGCGCAAGAACGGCCTATGGCCCGGCACCATCCGGCACTTGCACGCGAAAACCTATGATCTCGATCAAAGCCCGCTGGGATCACGCGCCGATGGTCTGCGACGGCGATCGATCAGACCACAGACTGTTTACGGCAACCGCCAAAACGGCGATCTGGCCGCAAACCACTGCCGGCCAGATCAGTGCGAACTGTGCATCGAAGTACTTTTGCGGACCAAAGGACACGAGCGCGAGACAACCCGCACCAACAGCCAGAAGCTTGCCCGCAAGCGTGCGGGTCGGCCCGACAATCATCGCCGCGACCGCTGCCGAAAGCGACGCCGCCAGGAACGGTGCGATCGCAAACAAGGGTGTCGTGAGCGGCGGGTGCGGCATTGTCTTCGAATAGAGCGCGGCAAGCATGACGCTCTGCAAAATGACCAATACTGCCAAGGCTGCATTCGTGAAGCGTTCTTTCGGGGTCATGGCAGGCACCTCAAATCCGTAATTATATGTACGCTTGCAGATATCCGTAATTATATGTACGCTTTCTGTCAAGCATTCGAGGAGTTTTCATGCGCGAGACCGCACGCGAATCCCGGCGCGAGCAGATCGAAACGGCAGCCTATGATTTGCTCGCCCAGCATGGTTACGCCGGCACGTCGATGCTGAGTATTGCCAAGCGCGCCAAGGCATCCAACGAAACGCTCTACCGCTGGTACGGCGACAAGCGCGGCCTGTTCAAAGCCATGGTCGAGCGCAATGCCGCGCATGTGAATGCTTTTCTAACGGGCGAAATTGCCGTCGAGCGCCGACCGCGCGCGACCATCGAGGCGCTTGGGCCAAAGCTTCTCGGGCTACTGGTCGGGCCCAGGGCGATCGCCTTGAATCGCGCCGCCGCCGCTGATCCGAGTGGCGAGCTTGGCACCGTCATCGCGGCGGCGGGCCGCAACACCGTCTTCCCGTTGATCGTCGACGTCTTCACAGCCGCGCAGCAATCCGGATTGATCGAAACCAAGATGCCGGCCGGAGAAGTCGCTGAAATCTACTTGAGCCTGCTCGTCGGTGATCTTCAAATTCGGCGCGCGATTGGTGCGCTGCCGCGCCTGTCCAATGCAGAAATCGAGCAGCGGGCACAGCGTGCAACAACGCTCCTGTTCAAAATCACATCACCTTGAGCCGACGCCCTGACGATCGGCTTGCGCATTCGACGCCCTACGAACGCCGTGGCAACACGGCTGCGCGCACGTCGACGACGTCACCCAGTGCCGCGACAAACCCATCGAGGTCTTCGACCGTAACGGCCACGGTGAGCGCAATGAAGCCGCGGCGCGCGACATAGTAGCCGCGCTCGAGCAGGTCGAGGAACAGAAGCTCGCGCACGCGGTCATCCGCGCCGGCAAGCGAGGCCGGACTGTTGACCGGCCCGACGACCGGATGCAGGTTCATCAGTGACCCGACGCCCGACGCACAAAGCCCAACGCCCTTTTCGGCGAACAGTGCATTGATCCGCTTGCGCAAAATCTCGCCGACATCATGCAGGCCGGCGGCGATGTCCGGTGTGAACGCCTCTGTCAGGGCAGCAATGCCGGCACGCATCGAGAACACATTGTTGTTGAAGGTGCCGGCATGCGGCAGGGCGTTTTCCGCGGCTGGATCAAACATCGCCATCAGGTCGGCACGCCCGCCGAAGGCGCCAAAACTCATGCCCCCGCCAATCCATTTGCCAAGCGTGACCAGGTCCGGAGACAGGCCGAACATGCCATGCGCGCCACTGCGCCCGAACCGCGATGTCATCACTTCATCCAGGATCAAAAGCGCGCCAGCTGCCGTCGTTTCCTGCCGCAGCATGTCGAGAAACGCCCGATCGCCCGGGATGCAGCCGCTGGAGCCCATCATCGGCTCAACCAGAACGCAGGCGATGCTCTTGCCATGCTCGCGAAGCAGAGCCCGCGTCGCATCGATATCGTTGTAGCGGCCCTCGATATAGGGAAACGGCGCATTGATCGGACTACCGTTGCCGGCAAAATAGAGGAGCGCCCCATGGTAGCCGCCGCTCATCACCATCACTTTGTCACGACCGGTATGATGGCGCGCCATTGACACTGCCATCAGATTTGCTTCCGTGCCCGAGTTGGTGAACCGGACGCGCTCAATGGCCGGGAACCGCTCCGCCAACAGTTGGCCAAGCCGTGCTTCGGCAAGGTTGTGTGCGCCGAAATTCATGCCCCCTTCGAGAGCCTCCGAGATCGCCTCGCGAATAACGGGATGCGAATGTCCGAATACGCCGGCGGTGTATTCGCCAAGCAGGTTCAGGTATCGATGCCCGTCGACATCTTCGATGTGGGCGCCTGCACCGCTTTTGACGCGGATCGGAAATGGCCCGTGATAGAGCACCGTGCGCGTGTTACCGCCAGGCAGATGCCGGCAAGCCTGCTCATGAACAGATTTTGTTTCCGGACGCGCCGCCGCATAGCTTTCCCGCGCCTCCGCGACCGCGTCATCAAGCGAACTGTTTCTCAACATACGTTTACCTCATAGGACGGGCAGCATATCCGCCGTCGAATTCCGCGCCACAGGTGCCACCGCAGATCGCGCTGGTGGCGAAACCACGGTCCGGCTCTGCCAACCTGAGCCAGTGTAGCTCTAGTTTTTATTCTAAGGCACCACTGATTGCACAAACAGACCTGCTCGCCCAATGCCCGCCTCGTGCGTGCCACTCCGCTACGTCACATTCCTGTCGATGCCAAGCGGATCGTTCGACAGCGCGGCGTCTTTAATGGCAAGACCAATTGTGCCGCTATATGGACATGGTCTGTTGCCCGCGCATCCCGCTCGAGCAAAGGATGAATGGCACCCAGGGTGCGCAATCGACTACGTCGAAAAAATCAAAAAAAGAAAGTTTCTTCTATTCGAACAAACTATTTTCATCCGAAGAACTGCCACAGCCGATAGCTTGACCCGAATCTCGATTGCCAATCGTGAAATTCCGTTTGGACGACATGCTCTGCCCATTGTCGCCACTGCCATGACCATCGAGAAGAACCACATCGGGCGGATTCGTGTGAATCGCGGCATTGGCGTTGTTCGCATCGGTCACGTCGCCAGCGACAAAAGACATCCTGCGAGCAAAGCCTTGCGCCGGGGGGGGGGACGCCTTCTTGGGTCCTGGGGGAGGGGGAGAAGAGAAAAGAA
>JBPCVZ010000334.1:0-6349 GCA_051010015.1 Hyphomicrobiaceae bacterium | reverse complement strand
CGCGATGGCCGATGCCGTCGCGCATTTCATCCGCCGCATCGGTCGCGAGAATCTGTTCGACGGCGATGTCTACATCACCAACGATCCCTGGGAGGGCACCGGTCATCTGCACGACATTACCGTCGTGACTCCCTCATTCCACAACGGCGCTCACGTTGGCTTTTTTGCCTGCACCGCGCACATCGTCGACATCGGCGGACGTGGTTTCGGGGCCGATGCCAACTCGGTCTTCGAGGAAGGGCTCTACATCCCGATCATGAAGTTCGTCGATCGCGGCACCGTCAACCAGACCATGATCCAATTTGTGCGTGGCAATACACGCGAGCCTGACCAGTTGGTTGGTGATATCTACGCTCTCGCCACCTGCAACGAGGTTGGCCATCGACGCCTCGTCGACATGATGAAGGAATTCCAGCTCACAGATTTGACCGACATTGCAACGTTCATCCTGGATAACTCCCGCCGCGCAACTGTTGAGCGCATTGCAGCCTTGCCGCGTCAGACCGCCGATGGGGCGATGACAATCGATGGTTTTGACAAGCCGATCGAGTTGAAGGTGAAGCTCGACATACAGGAAGACCGAATTGTCTGTGATTTCGACGGAACGTCTGGCGTCGACAAGAAAGGCATCAACGTTCCGCTCGTCTACACCAAGGCGTACACGTGCTACGCCCTGAAGTGCGCCATCGCGCCGGAGATTCCCAACAACGCCGCCTCGCTCGCGCCGTTTGAGATCAGCGCGCCTGAAAACACGATCGTCAATGCGCTGCATCCGGCACCGGTCGCTTTGCGCCATGTCATCGGACATATGCTGCCTGACACGGTCTACAATGCGCTGGACAAGATACTCCCCGATACCGTGCCCGCCGAGGGTGCCGGCACGCTTTGCAACTTCCAGGTTTCGTTGCGCCCGCGCACGGACGAAAATGCGCCGGAGACGGCACGGCGAGCAGAAGTATTGACGTTCAATTCCGGCGGCTCGGGCGCACGACCGACATTGGATGGATTGAATGCGACGGCCTTCCCCTCCGGCGTCATGACCATGCCGATCGAGGCCACCGAACAGACCGGCCCTGTCATCATCTGGCGCAAGGAGTTGAGGCCCGACAGCGGCGGTGCCGGCAAATATCGCGGTGGGCTCGGTCAGTACATGGAAGTTGGTGCAATCGACAGCCATGAATTCGATTTCCAAGCCATGTTCGATCGTGTCGATTACCCGGCGCGAGGTCGGCAGGGCGGCGCGGCCGGTGCGCCGACGACCATCGCCCGGGATGACCAAGCCCCGATGAAAGGCAAGGGCAAGCAGTTCGTGCCGCACGGCCGGCGCGTCATGCTCGCTTTCCCAGGCGGAGCCGGTTACGGAGATGCCGGAGCGCGCGACGCCGATCTTGTCAAGCAGGACCTGGCGCGCGGATACATTTCAGAAGGTGTCGCGAAGAGAGACTATGGTCTGAGCGACGCAGAGGTTGCGGCGGTCCTCGATGCTGTAAAGAACGGAAGGGAACTCTCATGAGTCAAACGCTGGAGACACCGAAGGCGACAAGCTACGATGTCGTCATTGTCGGCGGGGCAATGTATGGCTCGTCCGTTGCCTGGTTTCTGACCAACAATCCCGATTTCAACGGTTCGGTTCTGGTTGTTGAGCGCGATCCGACCTACGAGTTCACGTCGACAGCCCACACCAACTCGTGCATGCGCCAGCAGTTTTCTGCCGAGATCAACGTGCGCATCTCGCAGTTTGCCGCCGACTTCGTGAAGAATTTCCAAGAGTACATGGGCAACGACGCACGTGTGCCGAAACTCGCCCTGCAAAGCTACGGCTACATGTATCTGGCCGACAATCAGGCTTTCGCCGACGTCCTGAAGGAAGCGCAGAAGATCCAGGCCGAGTGCGGCGCGGGCACAAAGCACATGACGCCGGAAGAGATCAATCGCGACTATCCTTTCTACAAGGTCGACGACATCGTCGGCGCCAATCACAACCTGATCGATGAAGGCTATTTCGACGGCAACACCTTGTTCGACTGGTGGAAGCGGTCAGCGCGCGAGAAGGGCGCGGAATATCTGACGAACGAAGTCATCGCGATGACGAAGAATGCCTCCGGTACGCGCGTCGAGAGCGTCACCTTGAAATCCGGCGATGTGATTTCCTGTGGCAAGGTCGTCAATGCGTCAGGGCCACGTGCGGTGCTGACCTCACGCATGGCCGGCATCGAGATTCCTGTGGAGCCGCGCAAACGCTACACGTTCATTTTCGACGCGGAACAACCGCTGGACCGTGATCTGCCGCTCACGATCGATCCAACCGGCGTCCACATGCGCACCGACGGCACCTACTACCTTGCCGGCTGTCCGCCAGATGTTGATCCGGCCGTCGACTACGATGACTTCGAGCAGGACCATTCGATCTGGGAAGAGAAAGTCTGGCCGATCATCGCCAACCGCATTCCGCAGTTCGAGGCTATTAAGCTGATCAACTCGTGGGCGGGTCACTACGCCTTCAATACGTTGGACCAGAACGCGATCCTGGGGCCGCATACGCAGGTTGAGAATTTCATCTTCGTCAATGGTTTCTCCGGGCATGGCTTCCAGCAATCGCCTGCGATGGGACGCGGCACCGCGGAGTTGATCACATATGGTGAATTCCGTGCACTCGACCTGACGCCGTTCAACTATGAGCGGATCGAGAAGAATGAGCCGTTTGTCGAAAAGGCCGTGATATGAAGCCTGACGGCACGATCATCCAGGATGATGTGGCCGTCGCCAATTTCTAACGCCTCGTAGTCACTCGCGCGGTGCGCCGGTCCGGTTTGTCGAGATCGGAGCCCTGTCCATTGAGGCGCTCAATGGTCGCTCGATATCGGCGTATTGCACCGGCAAGTGCAGAAATCGAATTTATCGTCCTGACGCACCGACCACATCTTTAATAGCAAGGACTTCTGGGTCCCGCCGTTGACGCAACCATTCCGCATTGATAGTTGCCCACTGGATCAATGTCTGGGAAATCGAAATACTCAAGCACCATCTGCGCAGTAGCGGCCCAACACCAAACGCTTGTCTGCTGAATCACAGGGTCTGCAATAACCGTCAGATACGACACTGCTCGTCTGATTTGGCCTATGTGGTCAAGTGGG
This sequence comes from Hyphomicrobiaceae bacterium, assembly GCA_051010015.1. Lineage (GTDB taxonomy): Bacteria > Pseudomonadota > Alphaproteobacteria > Rhizobiales > Hyphomicrobiaceae > CAJQQK01. Next base: position 3,215 of record JBPCVZ010000334.1, on the reverse strand, counting down.
AGGATAGTTCGTCAAATTTGCAAATTAGTTCCACAGTAGTTCCAAGGCTGGCGATCGAGAACCCGAGCTGCAAGCCTGTGAAGATTTATCTATTTGATATTGCTAGTAAATATGATGGTGCCGCATGGGTGACTTGAACACCCGACCCCGGCATTACGAATGCCGTGCTCTACCAGCTGAGCTAATGCGGCGCACCAAGGCGTGAGCCTGAAAGGCAGTCGAATACTCCGATCGCACGGGCTTTGCAAGAGCGCTGTTGATGCAAAACACGCAGCCGTGATGCCCACTAGAGCGCCGGTAATCACATTGCACGCACCGCCGATTGCGGGATCAGTTCTTTTTGTCGGCGATCGGACCGGGGTCGTCCGGCGCCCGCGGCGACACGAAGATCTTCGGCTCGGCCGGCTTCGCCGCACCTGCAACGCCTTTCTTTGCGGCCTCCTTGACGAGTACGACCTCGGTCTCGGCTGTCTTGGCAGTCGGTGCCGCCGCGGCCGGCGCGGCGCTGACGCCGTAGTTGCCATTTCCGGCCTTGCCCGCGGTGGCGGCCGCTTTCGCCGGCTTTGACGCTTCCTCGGCGGCAGGCTCCGGCTGCTTGGCCGGCGGCGGTGCGACGTCGACAACCTTCATGGCCGGCGCCGCATCCGTCGTGGCCGCGGGTGCCGCCGTGGTCTCGGGCGTCGTCGAGACGACTTTGACGACCTCGACAACCTCCGCATCAACGGCATCGCCGGTCTTGGCCGGTGCCGGCGTGACCGTTGCGGCGCCAGTCGCGCTTGTCGGTGCAGGTTCACTCGGTGTAGACGCGGGTGCGCTTGCCGCGGCCGGCTCGCTCGCCGCGACAACTGGTGCCGCGGCGATCGCGGCTTCGCGCGGTGCGCCGACCTGGACAAGCTCCTCGATCTTCTGGGCAAGCAGTTCCTTGTCGCGCGGCTCGACCGCCTCGACAGGCACGCGCCACTGGAACGCATCGAGGGCGCCGGTGACGGGCGAGACGGCCGCCCAGTCGTCAGCGACGATGCCATCAGCCGTCCATGCCGGATCGCGCGGCGCATTGACGGCGCGCGCCAACCACTCGCGGACACCACCGGCGTTGCCGGTTTCACCTTCAATGCGCGCCATGAGCGTGCAGACGCGTTGCGTCTGACGGTTCTCGGCCAAAGACGACAGCGCATGGCGGGCGGCATCGAAGTCGCGCGCCTCGATCGCCGCATTGGCAAGCGCGATCGGGCTTTCGATCACGTTGGGCGCCATCGCGGCGAGCTTCGAGACACGCTCAAAACGGTCTTTCGGACTATCACCGAGCCGGGCATAGGCGTAGGCGACGGCCAGATCGGGGTGCGGCGCTTTCTTCCAGGTCTTGGCGATGACCTTGACCGCCTTCGGCGTACTGCCGCGGGCGGCGAGCAGGCGGCCGGCAATCGCCGCCGCCGGAATCAGGTCCGGAGCGAGGTTGTGCGCTTCGAGCGCCAGGTTCATGGCGCGCTCGGGATCGCTGTCTTCGCCGGCCTGGGCCTGCGCCGTCAGCAGCACGGCGCGCTTGCGATCGACCGCCGGTTTCTCGATATGACCGTTCTTGCGGGCGGTCGCGAGGGTCTCGAGGGCGCCGGCCCAGTTGAGCTGCTTGCACTGGATGCCGAGCAGCGCCTCGACCGGCCAGGAAAGTTTCGGGTTGAGCTTGAGCGCGCGTTCGGCGAATTGCTGGGCTGCTTCGCGCTCGCCCTCCTTTTCGGCTTCCAGGAACAGGCCGCGCAGGCCGAGCTGCTCGGTATCGGGGGATGACAGCATCGCTTCGAAAATGCGCCGTGCGGTGGTCTGGTCGCCCGACAGGCGGGCAGCCTGGGCGCGCAGCAGGTGGGTCATCGGCTCGTTGGGCAGCGATTTGCGGGCCTGGATGGCATAGCGCGTCGCCAGTGCCCGGTCGCCGGCGCCGATCGCGATCATGCCGCTGGAGAGCGCCTCAAGACCGCGCTTTTCGCGCCGCCGATTGAAGAAATTGCCGATCGAGGCCGGGCTTTGCCAGATGCCGCGCAACATCGACCAGAGCAGGATCGAAAGCCCGAGCAACATCGCAAGCGCGACGATGGCGTGGAACACGCTGGTGCGGATCTCATAGCCTTCCCAATTGATCAGCAGTTCGCCGGGCCGATCGGCCAACCAGGCGAGCCCGGCCGCAGCGACAGCGATGGCAATCAAGAATATGACGATACGCAACATGGTCTGGGTCCCACAATTCGAATACATCGTCCCGCTCGCGCGGGCAAAACGTTAGCCCGCATAAAGTCGCGGGCTAGCTCTTGTTCTCCGCCGAGCCACCAAGTGATGCCTTGAGCTGGTCTTCGATCGTCGCGATGGCGCGGTCGACACCGGCACGGGCGGCAAGCTGTCCGATCCAATCGCGCGCCGGCGTCTTGGCTTCGTCGGGAAGCTTTTCCGCCAGCGCCAGGGCGCCGCTCAGATCGCCGCTCTTGAGCTGCTTTTCGATCCGCGCGACGGCGGCTTCGGCGGTTTTTTCCTCCGCGGGAAGATCGGTTCGCCGCACCTGGACGATCGACTTGGCCGCGGCCAGCAGGCGATTGATGCGAGATGCATCCTTCGGCGCGTTCTGCGCATCGATGATCTTGTAGGCGACGGTATTGAACCGGCGGGTCAGTTCCGCGCCCGATGCCACGCCCTTTTCCTTGTGCGCATCAAGCGCCGCGAAATCGACGGCATCGCCGGCGATCTTCTTGACGTCGGCGAGTTCGGCGCCATACGGCTGACCGCGATCGAGCACGCGCTTCAGCTTGGACAGTTCCAGTGACAGCACGATGCGTTCGGCATTGGCCTTGCGCGCGGTCTCGCTGGCCAGCACGGAGCCGAGATTCTTCTCGATCGCGGCGACCTTCTCGTTGACCGGCGCGATGGCCTGCTCGACATCACCCGGCCGCGCGACCTTTGCCAGTTCCTGCTTCACATCACCCTTGAGGCCATCGAGCTCGACCTTGAGCTGCGCAGACTGTTCGCTGATCGCCCGCGTCGATGCGGCGAGCTTGTCGCTGGCGGTCTTGAGCACCGTCGCGCGCTGGTCGAGGCGGGCGGTGTCGGTTTTGATCTCGGCGACCTCACGGTCGAGCCGTTCGGCGCCGGCAACCGCCTTGGCGGTGACATCGGCGGTCTGCGCTATGCGCGTGTCCATCTCCGACATCAGGCTCTTGCGCAGCGTGTCGAGCTGG
>JBPCVZ010000333.1:0-4380 GCA_051010015.1 Hyphomicrobiaceae bacterium | reverse complement strand
GCCAGCGGATCTGTTATCGTGCTCGTCCCTTGCGCCCAAACGAGCGTCGGGAGCTGACTGACAAGAAGTACGAACAATGATCCGCATCGTTTCATGTTACTACCTCGTGATCGGGGTTTTGCCTTGTCGACCTTATTGAGGGTCGGACCAAATTGATTAGATTTCGTGGTGATACGCTACGCAAGCCTTTTGCCAGAAATCATCAGACCTTTCGTTAACGAGGTCACCGTCCGCCGGCTTGGTGGTCAGGGTTTTGCAGGCGGCCATGAGCGTTCGGCCAGCTCGTTTGATCACCGGGGCAGTGGCTGCTAGATCCTGTTGATCTTATAATCGGCGAAGTGCTTCCTTGACCGTACGATCAAAACAGCTGAGCGTGTTCAGTTACACATTTCCCGGCAAGGCCAAGTTTCTATTGCACGGTACCCAAGAGCTTGCCTTCGCCTGATATGTGCTCACCTTTCCAGAGAATCTCGTTTCCACTCACATAAACGCGTGCGCAGTGTTCTTGGCCGTTGTTGACCATTTTCCAGATCACGCAAACTTCTTCTCCGTTCTTCACCCGCCAACGGCCGTGGTCGCGCGTGCCTTTTTCGTCCTCGTACGTCGCGATGCCGCCGCCGACAAAGTAGGCTTTGAATTTGACGCCCGCCTTGTTGGTTGCGCTGAGTGTGTTCCCGTTCATGATTGTTACGAACTCGGAGCCTTTGACCTGTCGTTCTTGCGCATTCCCATATGTCGGCGTCAACAGTAGAGCCGCTGCAAAAAGGGGGGCGAACGTCTGCATGAAATGCTCCATTGAATTCTTGTCGCGACCGAAGAACTAGAACGGGGAATGGTCAATCACCGCCACTTACAATTCGCCGCATCAGTACTTGTCGTTGAGCGGCGGCTTGGGATCATAAGCTTGTCTGCCAGCGTTAGTGAAATAGCAGCGTCGGCCGGATAGGCGAGGCAAACGGCAGAAAATGTCGCTCTCGTGCATGTCTGTTGGCTTGCGAAGCGTGACGGCCATCGAGCCTCGCATGAACTTACTGTCCAAGTAGTCAATTGTCGAACCACCCTCATGTGTGGACGACGCCCCGTTGGCAAGGTTTTTCTCAACTCTGCAAGTTGGTCGGCTGCGCTCATGTGTACGACTTATTTGCGCGATACGAACATCGCTGGCCTCCGGTCAATGTGTCTGCGACTGATGTCTGCTTCTGGGATCTCTCAACTTTTTGGCAGTGCACCATGATGTGGGTGCCGGTGGTCTGCAGCTGGCCCTTCTGTATGAACCGGCCGTGCGTTGCAAGCAGAAATCGGTGGACTGGAGCGTAGTGGTTTTGCGCATCTGTATCCGGCCCGTTTGCGGAGCCTTTTCGCTCCTGGCCATAATGGATACGCGACGCAGCACGATCCGTCAGGAAAACGTGATGGCTCTCGCTCGCCCAATCGACGCCGGCGAACCATCGTTGCTCATTGGTCATGGTCTCTCCCCGCTTGAAAGTATGAGCCACCGCAACCTCCGCCAATCCCTGTACTGGCGCTCGGAAAGCTCGATACAGGTCCGGCGCGGACTCCCCACGGGGCATCGATCGCGGCCAATCCGTCGAGGCGCGCGTCCCCCCCAGGTGGTCAAGCCACAGGGGCTGATTGGCTGCTCCCGGCGAATCGGCTCGGTTCCGAGAGGATATGCCGCTTCGGACCGTCGTCCGCTGGTCACGCTTCGTTCCGCTACGCTTCACTACGCGCGACCAGCGGCGCCATCACTTCAAAGAACCGCGTGAAAAAGGTACAGGGGGAAGGTGTTAGCAGCCACCTTCTGCAGGGGGGACTGCAGATGATTTTTAAAAGATTTTCTTGATCCAGGTCAAGCGTGTCGATTGAGATCGCGCGCACCGCCGGGGACGTGGGGGAACTAACAACCGGCGGTGCGCCGCCGCACCGGCAATACTCAATTAATGCATATCCGGCGGCTGCAAGCGAATTCTGAAACGCATGCGGAGCGCAGCACAAAAAGAAACCCCGCCAAAGCGGGGACGGCGGCGGGGCTATTGGGTGGACGATTGGCAATTGCTGTTGGCGGCCAGCCAGCTGCGGACTTAGCCTTGCCGGATGCTCTGCGTTTCCTTATCCAACAACCAGCGTGGCTTCTCACAGGTGTCACACAAATCGCGGTTCACCCGCTCATCGTATATCTGCATTGTGCCCCGGCATAAAGGATCGGGACACGCATCGGCAATAAACTTGTTGCACCCATCAATGAGCGTTTTGGTGAACCGGGAAATCGGGACCAAGATGGCGCTCATCACAATGCTCTTCATACGTCTTACTCTTTGTCTCACTGCTGACAACGGCGCGGGGGTCTGCTGCAAACATATGGATCAGAAGCCTGTCCGCAAGCAACCGCCGTGCATTGAGAACCTTTATCAGGGGCGACGCGTGCCGAGTAGCCTGTAATTTCAGGAATACGGATCGCCACGCCTACGATGCAGGCGTGCGCCAACGATGTGCCATCTCGCGCCAAAGTGGTGGGATAGCAAGTGCGGATGCAACCTGTGCGGCAGGGATTGAAGGGCTGAGGGTGAGCTGCCAGCTCCAGTCCAGTAGAGTTGGGTAAGGCTTAGTCGTGTCGTGTCGCGCCGCGTTGTGGTGCGTGGCTTGAAACTCTCGTCCCTGTAGAGTTGAGAACCAATTGCCTCGGGTGCCTTCTGGCGTCCGGGGCTTTTTTGCGAGTGGGCTGGGTCAGCTCCATTGGTCAAGTCGGCGAGGGTCGGCTGTGCAATCGCAACTGAAGTGTAGAAACTCCAACGTTATCGCTCTTCATTCGAGACCGAGGTCTCGCCGCGCTTGGCGGTGCCGCTCGTCCTGTTCCAGCTTTTTTGCCCGCAGTGCATCCGCGACCTCTTTGCCGAACAAGCACTCCTGCCGTTCAAGTAGCCGCTGCCGCCGCCATTCGTGCTGTTGTTCCCACCGCTCTGCCAAGTTCGCGTGACCGTTGGCGATATCTTGCTCAGCTGCGTTGAGGACCCGCTGCACTGCTTCCACCGCGCTGGGTTGATACGCGTCATCATGAACGCCCATGAGCTCGACAACATCGCGAAGTTCTTTGATCACGGGCATTGGATAACCTCGTAAGTTCGTACAATGTCTGTGTGCACTTAGAGGCTACGGCAGAAGTCCGACGACTGAGTTTCCAATCTTGCCGTTTTCAACAACTACAAGATGACGGGCTCCATATGCGCGCGCTAATCGAAGAAGAGTTGGCTCGGTCGCAGTCAATCATCGCTGGCGGCAGCGAATTGGTGGCGCGTCAGGATGATGACCGAGGATGGCGCGGTGTTGCTGTTCGTCCAGATGCCTGACGACCTCGAGGAGCGACAATGGCGCGTCGGGCTGGTGCGCAGCTACATGCTGGTGAAGATGGTTCGCTCGTTCGTCATGGCGACGGAGTTGATGCAACCTGATGCGTCAGTCGTGATGGGCGTGGCCCGTGGCGGCGCCGAGGCGGGGCTCCAGATGATCACCAGGTCGCCGCTGTCATTTGGTGAGACGCTGTGGCTCGGTCAGGAAGAAATTGACGAGGAGATCGTGTCGCTGCTGCCGCCGCGCGATGCAATGGCGACGCTGGACGATGTGGAGGCCGTTGAAGACCTGATACGGCACAACGAGGGGATCGTCTTGGAGGGGCTATGAGTGGGCGCTGGGCGGGCTATAGGCCCCACAATAGCGCCACGAGGCGACCTAGCAGATAGGCGGAAATCGCAGCCGCTGCGCCATACAAAGCCGCGTCTATTCTGATGCTGCGCAAGATTTGGCGGGTGTCGACGTGTGGGCGCGCGCGGGCGGTAGCGCAGCTGCGAGCAATCGGACCAGCGGCCAGCGCGCCAACGCCCACGATGATCACGATCATTGATACTTGGTAATAGCCAGCCAGCGTCATGCCGAAGATGACAGCAACGTCGAAGATTTGATTGACGCGACGCATGCAACTCACCTGCGGATGGAACTTCGAACGTCAGTCCTTCTTGATGTCGTTGCGAGGCCCTTTCCCAGACAATTTGGACTTGTCGTTGCCGCGCGGTTCGCTGAGGTCGGCAATAGCTTCGGCGTTGGGTGTAGTAGGATTGCAGGAGACCCTGCGACACAGGAACAACTGCCGCCAGAAGAGTCTGAGCGCGCGCGTCCTGTGTGTCTGGTCAATGCCTTCCGCCATGCAGGTAGCGTCCCACATCAGTGTTGAATGCGCCAGCCATCAAGGAGCTATGTGCAGAAGTTGGTGACGGCGTGAATCGGTGAAGGCGGCATATCATGAGGTTGCTTGACGACCTCACTTCTCCACCAAAGGAGCGATATGCCGTGTCCCAGAATAACGTCACCAAGCTGGTTCAGCCAGGAACC
>JBPCVZ010000332.1:0-17012 GCA_051010015.1 Hyphomicrobiaceae bacterium | reverse complement strand
GCCCACGATCATGCCGTCGAGCGGTGCCTTGCGACAATGCCGAAAGTTGTCGCCGGACCACCGACTTGGCGTTTGCACGATACAAGGCGGGTCATGGCTGCCTTGTAAAGTGTGCCGCAACACCACGGCAGCGTTGCGCAAACGCCACGAAATAGGCCAAACGCCCGTTTAGATTGAACTACCAGCGCAAAGCTGATGCAATGGGCTGCGATATTGATCGCGAAAGGTCGTGATGCCATGCTCCAATTGGCGCTATGGTCGCAACACATGCTTGCCATGGCGCGGGATGGGGTGGATTTGCAGATGGCGCCGGCATAGCGGCGAAGTCGGCGTATCGCGATTATCGCACTCACCTCGGGGGGTCGATGTGAAAGTCAGTCGGATCGAAGTCGTTCCCCACGCGCGCAATCCCGTGGGCAGCTTCGCTGTGATCAAGCTGTTCGGGATCAGCGAGCTCAACGGCCCGCCGCTATTCCAATTGGTTGCAGCGCCGGTGCTTGGCTCGGCGCCGACCGGCTGGCCCGATGGCGACCTCAAGCCGCTCGGCGTGCGCGCCGGTAACGATCTCGTCGAACTCCTGATCGGCCCCGAAATCGTCAAATCGACGGCTCTACGGCCCGGCACGGCCGTCCACTTCCGTATGCCGTCGGTCGGCGCCGACGCCCACATCGACTGGCCGGACCTGTCCGGCAAAACCAGCGCCAGGCCGGCCAAGCCACAGGCGCCGGCCGCGCGGGCCGCATCGCCGCTCATCCTGCCGTCGGCCACGACCAACAGCGGCGCGGCGGGCCGCCCGGCAAGCGGCCCCGGCGCGCAGCCGGCGGAGCAGGGATTGTCACGCCTGCGCCTGCGCGGACCGGCGGCCGAGGCGGCACAGGCCGCACGCGCCAAAGCGGCTGCATCGGCCGATAGCGTGGCGCCACCACAATCGCCGCCGGCAACGCTGCTGAGGCCGACCGCCATCGCCACCACGATCCCGCGCGACAGACAGCTCACGACGACAAATGCCGCGGCACCGGCGGACACGGCGATGCGTTTCCTGCCACTCGGCCTCGGACTCGTCATTGTCGCCGCGATGCTGGTGACGTTCCTGCGGACGACCGAAATCGAAGGCTCCGGCATGACGCTGTTTGCAGCACTGCGCACAGCTGTCGCCAAGCCGGACGCGCCTGTTGCGGCGGATACCCGACCGAACGCGGTCCTCACCAGCATTTTCGACGTTGGCCCGACGTCGCCGTCCGGCGTCGACGCGTCCGGCGTGACCCAACGCCAGGCTTTGGAGCGCGCGAACAAACTGCTTGCAAGCGCGCAGACACCGCACGAGCGCGAGGAAGCCGCCTACTGGTTGCGCAAGGCGCTGTCACACCGGCTGTCGGAACCGCGCCTGGTGTGGGCGCTGTCCCAGCTCGGAACGGCCTACGCGTCATCGGATAAATCCGCTCGCCCGAATTATGCCGCAGCCCGCTTGCTGTGGGGTTGGGCGGCCGACGCCGGCGATGCCCATGCGGCATGTTTTCTCGGACGTCTCTATGAGCGCGGACTGGGGGTGCCGGCCGACCCCGTCGTTGCCCGCAGCCAGTATGAGCGGGCCCAGCGCATGGGCGGATGTCCGGGTCTGGATCAAGCGCTGCTGCGGGTCGGCAAGAAATCATGATACGGAACATTTTTCGTCTCTGATTTCGCGAATGATTTCGCCAATCCCCACGCATTCACCACAATTTCGCGCCATCCGTGTCCAAATGGAGCGCGCGCGGAATTGCAGACTGGTGAACAGTCACTGCCGCACGTCTCCATGCCGGCTCCCACCGCACGCCTCAAGCGGTGGACGGAGCAGCATCGAATTCATGCGCGCAGGCGGACGTACGCCCCTGCCAACGACATACGTGGGAGCGAACAACGAGAATGCGAACGGCAACCGACATGATGGCGCGCCACACGCACTCATCAGTCTACCGACTGCGCCCCAACCATGGCGTTGCGTTTCTGGACCTCGAAATCTCGGCGACCGAGCTGGCGCGGATGAAAACCTGTTTTGTCGAGGAAACGCTGCGCGTCGCCGGACATGAGCGAACGGTGCTGTTGCCCGTCGGCCGTGAGCATATGTTCGACGACGGCTCCGCCTGGCACCCCGAAACGTTCCAACCGCTCGGCGCCAACGAGGCGCTGTGGCTGACCGGCTATCAGGGCATCCGACCGTTCATCGGCCATTGGCTGCCACTGCCCTATCTGCGCGTCGTGACCGCCAAGGCGACGGCGGATGGCAGCGTTGATCAAGGCCCCTTGAACTGGGTCCGCGTTTTCATCAGCCCGCCCGACGGACCGCTCCACGAAGCGGCTTCCCTGAAAGCCGTGCTGGCGATCGACACGCAGCTGGCCGGTGGCAGTCGCCTCGACCGGCGTCGCTACAATGCGCCGAACCTGGAAGACGTCAGCCTCGGCTCGACGTTCGTTCTCAGCGATGATAGCGGCCAGCTGGCCGGCCCGATCAGCGAAGTCTGGCTGAATGACTGGCTCCGCGAAGTTCTGCGTCACGGCGGCGGAGCGTCGACTGGTACGAAGTCGGCACACACCCGCTTCGAGCAGGAACACATCGCACGCTACCTGTTCCTCTTGCAGGTGCTGTGCGAGGCCTGCGCCGCACCTATCCTGCGTTTTGCCGGTCAGGTCCGCGAACACAAACCGACCGAAGCCGCCGCCACCGAACTCGTGCTGGATCTCTCCGATGATGTCGGGCTAGCGGTGCTGGTCGGACAGGATGCGACGACCGCGGCAACCGACAAGGACCACTGCCGCGCAGTGCCCGTCCGCGACCTCGGCAATCCGACCGATGTTCACGTCGGCGCGCTGCCGGTTCGCGTGGAGTTCGAAACGGCACCGTTCGGGTATCCGTGGATCTCGCGCTTGTCCGGGCGCTCGGATGCGTTCAACTGGTCGAGCCCGGTGCGCATCGGCGACGAGGCCAACCGCCTCGCGCTGCGCCCCAACGCGCTGGCCGGCACGACAGGTTCGACGGCGCTCGCCGAACACGCGCATGACACAACGCCGCTTGCCGGCCTGTGGCGCAGCAGCACGGCAACCGATCCATCCGGCAAGTTGGGCCCGCCGACGCGCAGCCCGGCCATGCGGCATCTCACCGAGACCGGCGATGTCATCGATGCCTCGACGAGCCTGCAGCCCGCGCTGCGGCCGCGCTTTTCGCGGTCGTCGCTGTTGACCCTGTTCATCGCCGAACTTGTCCTGCACGCCGTCAGCGCGCTCAATACGCCGCGCAAGGGCGCACTTGCCGAGGCCCCGACGGGAGGGCCGCAAAGCCTCAACACGGTGCGCCTGTCGCTGCCGGTCTCGATCGACTCCGACGAGCGCGACATCATTCTTGAACGCGCCCGCACGGCGGTCGATCTTGTCTGGCGCGCCCAGGGCTGGGAGAGCGACGCGAGTGGATACGCGCCGACGAAACCGGCTATTGAACTCGGTCTCGGCGGAGATTTCGGCGTGCAAATGCTCTACCTGCACAACCAGCTGAGCGACGTCTACGGCGGCGACCTCGCAGCGCTGATCGAGGACCTCGATCCGGTTCGCAAACCGGACATAGGTGAAACGCAGGCGTTGCGCTTCGCCTCGATCGGCATCGGGTCTGCCACGACGCGAACCGTGGTCGCCGATTTCGGTGTGATCGGCAGTGGCGGCATCCGCCCGCGCCTGGTCGCTGCCAAGACGGTGCCGAAGGGACTGGCCGCCGTTCACGAGGCGGTCATCGACGAGGTTCTGCTGCCCGTCATCGATACGGCCTTGTGCCGGGCCGACGCCAACGTGCCACCGGGCACGGCCTACGAGTTGCTCGGACGGGCGCCGCCCGCCGGCGACGCGGATCGCACGGCGGCACCCCGATTTCCAGCCGATCTCGCCATCCGCCTCACAGACAAGGTGCTGCGCCCCGCTGCCCGTACGCTCGTCGATCTCTATACGAGCAAGCCGTCCGATGGCGCACACGGCATCGAACGGCTCACGCTGCCCCATCTCGTCACGCGCGGCGGCGGCCGACTGGAGACGCTCGCCGAGATCGTCAGCGCACACGTCGCGGCACCGGGCGCTGACAAGGTGCGCTGGTGCGATGTCACCGTCCCGTTTGCGCGACACAGCTTGGGTCACATTACTCAACGGCCGCTGCACGCGCTGCTCGACGCGGTGATCGGCACGATCGACGTGGAACAGACAGACCTGATCTTCGTGGCGAGCACCTACAGGTCGAGGCATGACCTGCGCGATGCGCTGTTGTCGCTGCTGCCGATCAGTCCGCACCGCCTCGTCATCCTCGACGAGCAATGGAACGCTGACTATCCCGCATTCGACGGCGCCGAGGACGTGGCCATTCCGATCCGCGCCGGCGTCCTGAGTTCCGTGATCGGCAAGCGCCGCCTGCTCGCTCTCGACGGCATGGCCGGCATCGAACACACGCTGCAGCTCGAATCCGAAGTCGCATAGACGACACGTGGCGCAGACCGGCGGCTGTGCTGGAGGCAGGAATGACAGATACCGCGGTCAGCATCGGATGCCGCAAGACGATTGAAGTTGCAGGCCGGCTCGGCGCCTGGCTGGAGCGCAGCGACGCGCTCGCTGCCGAGGTCAAGCCGGTTATCGGCACGGCCATGGAACGGGCCACGCTCGATCTGCGAAGGGTGATGCACAGCATCGACTTTGCGCCGTGCGTCGGCGTCGTCGGCGGTTCGGATGTCGATCGCCTGCAGCTCGCAACGTCCTCGCTGATCCAACCGGGCACCACAACGATCCACGAATTGAGTGATCTGCGCCATCAACTGCACGGCGTCCACACCATCCTCGAGCAGGTCGCGGGTGATGACGTCGGCGCGGCGCTGCGATTTCGCCATGTCGGCGGGCGGACATCAGCCGGTGACGGCTATCTCTTTCCCGTCCAGGTCGACTTGCTCGGCACGCTCGATATCGTCAAAATCATTGTCGCCGCCTACTATGCACACGTTCCCGATGCCGGCCGCACCCGGTTGCACCAGGACGACATCCAGCAAGCCATCGATCGCGCCGACAAAGCGTTGTCGACGGCAGCGGTTCCGGGCATCTCCGCGGACGACATCTTCAGCCTGCGCCAGCACCTGTGGACCGACCTACCGCGGGTCGATGGCCTCAGAACGCTGTCGACATCGGGCTATTGGGAATGGCTGGCGCAGCACATTGCGCATCTGCGCATGGACGGGCGCTGTCACATCCTGTCTTGCCTGTGGCACTTCAATCCGCATTTCACCGCCCTGTTTCGCCACCTTGGCAACGCGCTGCGCGACCTTGGCTACGCGGGCAGCGTGCGCCTCCCGATCGAGGCGTTGCTCAGCACGGATGCCGATAGCGGCAACGCCACGTCGCATCCTCAGTCGATCATGCGCCAGGCCACGACTGCCGGCCTGCTGCCCGATGCCATGCCGGCACCCGACATCCGGGTTGCCATCAGCCAGGGCACGCTGCGCAACACGAACCGAGCGACGATCGCCGCGCTGGCGCATACGGTGACGTTGCGCATCGCGCGCGCCGCGCCCTTTCCGCTGGAGCATACCGATCTCCGAATCTTCCCATCGCCGCCGCCCGTGACGGACCTGGCGCTGCGCTTCACCACGGGCACAGCTGCCAGCGATGATCCGGACGCCGACCTGGCCGGGATGCTTTTTGCGCGCTGCAAATCCGCCTACCTGTTCTCGCGCGCATGCAGCCATAACGAAGTCGCCGCCGTTGTCTTGCTGGCAGATGCCGCGGCGCCGGCCGATGACACGCACATGCGCGCCATATCCGACTGGATCGAACTTTCCGAAGGTGCGGACGCGCGGGCACGCGAGCGCATGGAAAACTGCCTCGCCATACTCATCAAGACGTCCACCGAGACATCGGGCACGGCAACGACTGCCGATGACGGACCCGGCCCGGATGCGCCGGACGATGTCGCGCGCAATCGCTTCGTTGCAGAACTGCTCGGCGAAAACAACCGATGGGCGCGGGAGTGGACGCCGGGGCGACCCTTCTCACAGATCCATTTCGTGCCCGGCTTTGCCAATCCGGCAGTGATCGCAACACCGCCGCGGGTGAACAGATTTGCCGTCGCCGCGCAAGGCGGTGTGTTCCCGGCCCGGCCGCCGCCATCCATAACGCCGACGCAGGCAACACGCGTCCTGCTCGAGATCGCAGCCAACAGTTCACAAGTCATCCGCAACCGGCAAATCCGGCGTCAACTGGCGACCATCCAGCGTGCCATGCAGGCACGCATGTTCCGCTATCACCGCTCGAACAATCCGGCGCAGTTCACCGATTGGCGCCGGCAGATTGCCAACGTCGCGACCAAGCGCCTCGAAGCCTGCGCCGATGCACGCCAGCTTGGCATTCTGCTCGGCATCCTGACGCTGAGCGAGGTCGAAGCCGAGATGCTGCTGTCCGGCTTGAAAGGCGCCAAGGCCGGTTACCAGGATGGCGCCGGTCATGCGATCGACATTACGATCGGGCGCGCGGCGCTGCCCGACCCGGATGCCTGTGCCGAGGCGGTCGTGGCGGCATGGCTGAAGCTCATGCATGAAGCTGCCGGCTCGCGCCATCTGTGCCGCCAGCTCAACATCGCGCAACCGGTCTTCCAGCATATGATCGACGAGATCGTGATCGGCGTGCATCGCGCCGACCTTGTTGGCACCGTTGCGGCGAAGTTCGTGCGCACCCTGGAAGCGAGCAATCCGCACAGTGACCTGGCGCGCAGCTATGCGGTCGTCGCAGCACGCACGCTCGGCAGCTTCCTCGAACGCCTTGCCGTCGCAGCCGCGCAAAGACCACCGGACGTGAAGACCCTGTCTGGGCCATCGACCGGCCCTTTTGGCGACCTACCGGTCCAGAATGTGCTCAGCACGACACATCCGCATACTGAGAGACAGACCGCTGGCATCAGTCAGTGGCCGGCGCTCTTTCGCCGGATGATCGACGACAATATCATCGCCGCCGAGGGACTGACGGCCCATAGCGACGCAGATCATGAACTGGGTGAGTATCTGTCGATGCTGACCAGCAATCCATTGGAGGTCGAGCTGTGATGCAGCCGTTGATCGACATCTCTCCGGATGACACATACCCCGAGGGTGGTCACGCCATCGTCGTGGTCCGCGATGTGACCGCGTTGCCCGAACGCGTGCGGTTCTCGATCCGTGCCTTACCCGATGATCCCGACAACCCGGCACCGGACACCGCGTGGTCGCTCGACGAACAAGCACCGCTAGCGGCCGATCTCACGCCGGACGGTCTTGTCCTGAAGATCGGCCCGGACGTCGTCGATGCGCCGCAATTGCAACCCGGTACGCCTGTCGCATTCGCGGTGCCGGCCGCCAATGTCAGCGCCGAGATCAGCTGGCCGGACCTGCCCGTGACCATTCCCGACAGTCTGCCCGTGCCGGTAATGGATCCCTCGGAACTGCGCGTCCACAAGATCGAGAACAAGCGCCTCGAGGCAGAAGCCGCCGCCCGGGCCGAAGCCGACAAGGCAATGGTGGATGCGATCGCCGCCTCGCTCGCCAGCGACCCGACACTCGAGGAAGACGTGGCCGACCAAGCGCCGAGCCCGGTGATCAATCTTGCCGACCTCTCCGCGGCGCTGCGCCCGGCGGCGACCGGCGCCCGGCCACGGCGCACGGAAACGGCGCCACGCGAGCCATCGAACTTCAACCTTGCCACCGCGCCGGCCGCGCCCGTGCTCAACTTGGCCGTCGACGCGCCGCATGGTACTGCGCAGCCGGATCATCCGACGGCTGCCGGAGAACCGTCACCGCGCATGCCACCGCCGTCGGCATCGCGCGCCATTGTGCCGATTGCGCGGGTCGCGGACGCGCCGCACGACAATGTCGTACGTCGCGACTGGCTCAGTATCGTGCTGTCCGTCATTGCCGTTCCCGCCATCCTGTTTGCCTTGTGGCCGATGCTATCGGGCACCGCCGCCCGGCAGCCGAGCGCGCCGGCGGGCCTCAACAAGGTGGCGTCGTCGGACTGGGTGGCGCGCGTTTTTGCGGTTGGCGATGTCAGCCCCGCAGGGACCAGCGCGGCCGACCTTTCCGCCAACGACGCCTTGCAGCGGGCCGAAGCCGCGATCTTCGACAAGGCCGGCAAGTCGAGCATCGCCGAGCGGCGCTACTGGTTGCGAAAATCGATCTCGCTGATGCTCGCCAAGCCGGACACCAGTTGGGCGATGACACAGCTTGGCACGCTGCACACGGCCGGCGCCGTCCCGCGCCGGCAAGCTGAATACGGTTCCGCCAAGACGCTGTGGGAAATTGCGAGCGCCAGCGGCGACACCGTCGCGACGTGCTTTCTCGCACATCTCTACGAGCTTGGCCTCGGCGTCGACGTGAGCCCGGAAAAGGCCCGCCAGTGGCACACGCGCGCCTCCGAACGCGGTGGCTGCAACGTCCAGCACGAGCGCCCGACAACGGCACTGACCAACTGATCGACGTCGGACATGCGCGATTGCCGGATGCGTGTGCGACTGCTATTGGCCTCACGCACCGGCACCGCGACTGGCACCGGGACGCCGCAATTGAGGCCACATCCAAATGCTCGACCCGGACACGCTGATCATTGTCGCGGCGACCTTCCTGCTGGCCGGTGCCGTCAAGGGCGTCATCGGTCTCGGCCTGCCGTCCGTCAGCCTCGGCATCCTGACCGCCGCGATCGATCTGCCAACGGCGATGGCGCTGCTGCTCGCGCCGTCGTTCGTCACCAACCTGTGGCAAGGCGTGGTCGGCGGCAAGCTGCGCGAGATCCTCGTGCGGACGTGGCCGTTTCTGCTGGCGGCGACCGTGACCATTCCGATCGGTGCCCTCGCGCTGTCGCGGCTCAACCTGAGCTGGCTGGCGGCGCTGCTCGGCATCCTGCTCGCGCTCTACAGCGGCCTGAGCCTCGCCGGCTACCGCGCGTCGATCACGCCTAAATCGGAAACATGGGCGGGGCCTGCGTTCGGCATCACCAATGGGGTGCTGACCGGCATGACCGGCTCGTTCGTCGTCCCCGGCGTGATGTATCTCCAGGCGATCGGCCTGCCCCGCGACGCGCTCGTCCAGGCGATGGGGGTCCTGTTCACGCTCTCGACCGTGATGCTCGGTATCGTGCTCGGCGGTAACAACCTGCTGACGGCGCAGCTCGGCTGGGTCTCGCTACTCGCGGTGGTGCCCGCGATCGGCGGCATGGTGGCGGGTCAAAAGCTGCGCAAGCTGCTGTCGGAACAGCTGTTCCGGAAAGTCTTCTTCGTGTCGCTGCTGGTGCTCGGCCTCTACATCATCATCAGTGCGGCCCAGCGCCTGATGTGAGCGCCAAAGCGTGTCACATAAAATGTTCCCCGCTTTAGCTTCCTTTTGGCTCACGGCTGTTCCCTCGCTGCGCTCGCGGCCTCCGCCCTGCACGCGTCAGCGTGCGTCGCTCGCTGGGGCGGCGCCCACTGTGCGATTTGCGTGCTCCGCACGCGTGGCCGGGCCGCGGTCGCGGCCTAGATGTCGAATCCGATTGGATGCTGCCATGCTCTGAAGCGCCCTACTGCTCGCCGGCCAGGACAGCGCGCGCTGCGCGTGTCGTCTGCGGTGTAAACCAGCCGTCGCGGGTCGGGTCTTCGCGCGCGTCGATCGCGCGGCGGATCTTGTCCAGGACCGGTGCGCGCAGCTGCTGCTTGACCTGGGCGAAGGCTTCCGGCGGACTGGCCGCCAGCACCGCCGCCTGTGCGATGGCGCGGGCCTCTCCGGCGTCGGGTGCGACGACCTCGTCGAGGATGCCCCAGGCCGCGGCCCGTTCGACGTCGACGGGCTGACCGCCGAGCAGCAGCCGGCGCGCCGCCGCGGCCGGCAGTTCCGCCCGCGCGATCTCGAGCGGCGCGACCGGGAAGGCCACGCCGACGCGCACTTCGGAGAGACCGAATTGGGCATTGCCGGTGCCGCCAATGCGATAGTCGGCCGCGAGCAAAAAGAACAAGCCACCGGCGATCGCATGGCCGGTCACGGCCGCAACATAGGGCTTGGAGAATGCATACATCGCGCCGTAGGCACGGTTCAGCGCGTCGACGACCTCGGTTTCTCCGGCCTGGTCGAGCTCGGCAAGCAGCTTGAGGTCCATGCCGGCGCTGAAGATGCGCTCGTAGCCTTTCAGCACAACGCCGCGTACGGCGGCGTCGGCTTCGAGGCGTTGGAAGGCGCGTTCGATCTCCGCGAGAAAATCAGCGGTCAGCGCATTTGCCGGTGGCCGGTCGAGCTGCGCAATGACAATGCCATCGTCGCCGCGCACCTCGCGCCAGCGCGTGGATGTCTGCTGTGTCATACCTTGATCTCCCGTTGATTGCCTGCGGCCATGCTATCGCGCGCAACACGGCGGGAAAAGGCTGCATCGTTGAACGGCGCATCGGCGCATACCCGGTGACGGGCACAGCGACAGGGCGAAATCCCGCTTGCGCGCATGCCTGCTTCCCCGGCACAATACGGCGACACGTCATCAGGAACGCGAAAAGGTCCGCTGCCATGCCTACGCTCACGCAAGAACAGATCGATACGTTTTGGCGCGATGGAGTCCTGACGGTCGAGAACGCGGTGACGCCCGAGCAACTTGCCGGTCTCAAGCGCGACTTCGACGGCTGGGTCGAGGAAAGCCGCGCGCAAACCGAGCCCTATGGCGAAACCATCGACGGGCGGCCACGCTTTGATCTCCAGCCCGGTCACTCGGCGGAAGCCCCGACGCTGCGTCGCGTGCAGGCGCCGACCGAGGTCTCCCAGGCCTATTACGACGCGATGGCATCGAGCGCGATGACGGCGATGGTCGGCGAACTGATCGGCCCGGACGTCAAGCTGCACCACACCAAGATCAATTCGAAACTCCCCGGTGCCGCAACCGAAGTGAAATGGCATCAGGACTTTCCGTTTACGCCGCACTCCAACAGTGACGTCATCACGGCACTGTTGATGGTCGACGAGGTCACGCCCGACAACGGCCCGCTCGAGGTCGTCGCCGGCTCGCACACCGGCACGCTGCATTCGATCTGGCAGGACGGCATCTTCACCGGCGCGATCGAAGACGAGACCGCCGCCGAGATGCAGGCCAACGCGGTGCAATGCATCGGCCCGGCCGGCTCCGTGTGCCTGATGCACACGCGCCTGGCGCATGGATCGGCGCCCAACCGGTCCAATGATCCGCGCACGCTGTTCATCTGCGTCTATTCGGCCGGCGACGCCGTCGCGCTGACCCCCAACCCGGTGCCGACCGAACACGAAGGGCTGTTCGTCAAAGGCCGCGACCGCGGTGCCATCCGTGCCGAGGCCTATCAGATCGAACGTCCGCAATATCCCAAGACGTCGTTCTTCGCGCAGCAGTCCCCCGAAGAACGCGCCCGGATGTAATCGGCAACTGCCGCCAGCGACAAAGAGAGACCGTCATGATCTACGAGATGCGCACCTATACGACGCCAGCCGGCAAAGCCCCGGTGCTCGCCAACCTTTCCGCCGAGATCGCGCGCGAGATACGCGGTGACGACTACGGCAAGCTCGAAGGCTACTGGGTCACCGAGGTCGGACCGCTCAACAAGTGCATGCACCTGTGGTCCTACGACGACCTCGGTCATCGCGAGGCGCGGCGCGGCGCGCTCAGCCAGAATGACCGCTGGCGCAACGAGTATCTGCCGCAGGCATTGCCGCTGATCCTGCGCCAGGATATCCGCCTGATGACGGCCGCGCGCCCGCTTGCCCCACCTGCCACGACGGGCAACACCTACGAGTTCCGCTACTACCGCTGCAAGGTCGGCAAGGCGGCGCAATTCACCCAATTGCTGCTCGAAGCACTGCCGGGCCGCGAGCGCTTCTCCAAGAACGTGTGTGTCTGGAACACGATGGCCGGCCAGCCCAACGAGGTCTGCCACATGTGGGCCTACGACAGTCTCGACCGGCGTGCCGAAATCCGCGCGGCCGCGCTCGACGACCCCGACTGGCAAGGCCTGCTCGCGAACGTCCACCCGCTGATCGACGAAATGGACAACATGCTGATCACGCCGTGGACGCAGTCGCCTCTGAAGTGAGGCGCGCCGGGGTCTCAGCGCCATGCCGAGCGCCAATCAATCGTTGTCGTTGTAGCCGGACTTATGCGCCAGGATCAGTTCCTGTATGAGGCGGTCGATCAGCGCCTGCCTGTGGCTGGCGACGCTGACGTTGGCCAGGCGGTCGGGCAGTTCGCCGAGGAACACGAAGGCGTCCGCCTCGATCCGCGCAGCGATCGGCACGGTGCGGCGCAGCTTTTCCAGCGGCGTCAGCGCGCTCGCCTGCAGGCCCGAGGCCTCGGCTTCAATGGTAGCGATCGCCTCGGCCAGCTGAAAGCCAACGGCCTTGCGCACATCACCAAGGGCATTCGGCGCCGGCGCCACCGCGACGGCGGCCGTGTGCTGCTCCGCCGGCCGGACCGCATGGGCCTGATAGCCGCTGACGCCGCGCTCGGAAAAGCCATAGGGCATGTCGACCTCGACCGACGGCGCGCCGATGGTATCGCACAACAGGTCATTGGGAGTGGCGCCAAGCAGGCTGCAAATCCGCATCATCAAGCGCAGATCGGGTTCGACCTCGGCCCGCTCGTAACGGGTGTAGCGGTTCTCGTCGATTTCGAGCGCTTCCGCGAAGCTGCGCGCCGTCTTGTAACCGCGCGGGACGCGGATGGCTCGCAAACGCTGGGCAAATCGCGTGCGTACGTCTGAATTCTTCTTGTTCATATCGGCTAGCAAAATCGCCGATACAACAACAAAAGTAACGCGAAATCTCGTTAGATTACAAACATAATTGCATATAAAATCTAGCAAATACGACTTTTTCTGCTGTCAGGATGAACTTTTTATGGATTCATGAAGTCTTCATAAACAGGAGAAAAATACGCGATTTCAGCAGTTCTCGAACCATCCATCACCACTATAGTTGTATATCGCCTCACAACGCAACCTTAGAATGCATAATTCGATATCCGAACATGTGTGTAAATCAGATGCCGCAGAGATAGGGCCCGACGACCCGACGGCGGCGTATTTTCACCGCTTACGAACCAGCGGTTCATCGCTATAAAGCGACGCATGAGCCGCCATCCGCTTCCGATCGACGACGCGCTGCCCGACCTGCGCGCTGCCCTGAGCAGCACCTGCCGTGTTGTTCTGGTCGCACCGCCCGGCGCCGGCAAGACGACGCGCGTACCGCTCGAGTTGCTCGGCGCCAAGTGGCTCGGCGCGCAGCGCATCGTGATGCTGGAGCCGCGCCGGCTCGCCGCCCGCGCCGCTGCCCAGCGGCTGGCGCAAACGCTCGGTGAAAAACTCGGCGCAACGGTCGGCCTCAAAGCCCGGCTCATGACGACGACGTCGCAGGCGACGCGCATTGACGTCGTCACCGAGGGCGTGTTCACGCGCATGATCCTCGATGATCCGGAACTGACCGGCATCGGCCTCGTTATCTTCGATGAGTTCCACGAACGTTCACTGGATGCCGATAGCGGACTCGCTTTCGCGCTCGAAGCGCAGGAGGGCCTGCGCGACGACCTGCGCATCCTGGTGATGTCGGCGACGCTCGATGGCGCCCGTATCGCCGAGCGCCTCGCGGCGGGCAACGCCGCGGCCTGCCCGGTCGTGACCAGCGCGGGGCGCGCGTTCCCGGTCGAGACGCAGTATCTCGGCCGGGCAGCGGCGACGCCCCTGCAAAGCCAGGTCACCACCGCCGCCCGCCGCGCGCTTAACGAAACGTCCGGCTCGATCCTCGTGTTCCTGCCCGGCCAGCGCGAAATCCGCCGCGCCGCGACCGCGCTTGCCGATCACTTGCCGCCCGACGCCGCCAGCATAACCCCGCTCTACGGCGGCATGGACCGGGCGGCCCAGGACGCCGCGATCGCACCGCCGAGGCCCGGCGAGCGCAAGATCATCCTCGCGACGGCGATTGCCGAGACCTCGCTGACGCTCGAGGGCATCACCGCCGTCATCGACTCGGGCCTGGCGCGCGAACCGCGCTACGATGTCGGCGCCCGGCTGACGCGGCTGGCAACGGTACGCGTGTCGCGCGCCGGCGCCGATCAGCGCCGCGGCCGTGCCGGCCGTCTCGGGCCGGGGACCTGCTACCGGCTGTGGGCGGCACCTGAAACACAAAGCCTGGCGCCGTTCGCCGCGCCCGAAATCCTGTCCTCGGACCTCACCGGCCTGCTGCTCGATTGCGCCGCCTGGGGCGTCACCGACCCGGCCTCGCTGACCTGGCTCGACGCCCCACCGGCGGCGGCGATCGATGCGGCGCGAAGTGATCTCATAACCCTCGGTGCGCTCGACAACCAGGGCCGCATCACGACATTCGGCGACGCCATCCGTGCACTACCCCTGCCGCCGACGCTCGCCGCCATGGTCTGTCAGGCCGCCGTGCTCGGCGCCGCCCCGGAAGCCGCCGAGATTGCCGCATTGCTTGTCGAGCGCGGCCTCGGCGGCAACGACACGGATCTCGACGCGCGTCTCGAGCGCTTCCGCCGCGACCGTGGCCAGCGCGCCCGCGCCATGCGCGACATGGCGGCCCGCTGGTCGCGCGCCGCGGAAAATGCAATGGCCGCGCTGCAGACCGGCGACATCGCGGACGATGCGCCGACGCGTTCAACCGCGGCGCTGCTCCTGCTCGCCTATCCCGACCGCGTCGCCAAGGCCCGTGGCAGCGCGCGTGGCGACGGCACGCCCTACCTGATGGCCGGGGGCAGCGGCGGCGTTCTTGCCGCCGACGACACGCTGACCGGCACGCCTTACCTCGTCGTCGCCGATCTGCAAGGCGCCGCCCGCGCCGGCCGCATCACGGCCGCCGCCGCCATCACAGAAGCGGAACTGCTGGACGTCGCCGCCGACCGCATCGCAGCGCACATCGAGATCGGCTTCGATCGCGCCAGCCTGGCGCTGCGCGCCCGTCGCCAGCGCCGCCTCGACGCCCTCGTTCTCGGCAGCGATGCCATTGCGATCACGCCATCGCCCGACACGGCCCGGGCACTCGCCGCCGGCATTGCCGGCGCCGGCCTCGCGGTCCTGCCCTGGTCCAAGGCGCAGCTGCAGTTGCGCGCGCGCGTCGCCTTCCTCGCGCAATCCGAACCGGAGAGCTGGCCGGACCTCTGCGATGCCGCGCTCACCGCCGGCATCGAGACCTGGCTCGCGCCGTTCCTTGCCGGCAAGACCGCCGTCGCCGCCATCACCGCCGATGATCTCGGCAACGGCCTCGGCGTGCTGCTCGACTGGCCGGCCCGTCAGACGCTGGAGCGGTGCGCGCCAACCCATTTCACGGCCCCGACCGGCAACAATCATGTCATTACCTACGACGGCGAACACGCGCCGAGCGTTGCCCTGCGCGTGCAGGAGCTGTTCGGGCTCAAGACGCATCCGGCGATCGACAACGGCCGCCTGCCGTTGACCCTGTTTCTGCTCTCACCGGCCGGCCGGCCGATCCAGGTGACCCGCGACCTGCCGCAGTTCTGGGCCGGATCATGGGCCGACGTGCGTGCTGACTTGCGCGGGCGCTACCCGAAACATCCCTGGCCCGAAGATCCGGCCAACGCCGAAGCCACTGCACGGGCCAAGCCGCGCAGTCGACACTGATGCCGATCCGCCATCGCCCTTTTGCAATTGCGGCGAGCCGGTTGACAGAACCGCCTGCCGGACGAGAAATTCCGTCATGCAGGGCAAGCGGTTGACGAGTCGACACCACGATCGACCGATCTGCACCTTCCAAAGGGCGCAAACCGGAAGCACCAAGATACCCGATGGGGGCCCTGCGCATGTTCTCGATCTATTACCTACAGGCCAACCACCCCGACATCTCTAAATTGCAGAAGATCGCGCAACAATTTGGCGGCATTCCCCTGCAGTTAAATATCGCCATGTGCCTCTACTGGCTGGCCCTTCGCCAGCGCCACAAGGACCTGACGGCGCGCGAGCGCGTCGATCTGGCCATGACCGATCCCTGGGGCCTATTCGCCAACGCACGTGCGACCCTGCAAACGCTCGACATGGCGTCGGTTGGTGCGTTGGGACGGCAATTCGACCTGATGGCGGTCGGACAGGCCGACGCCGGCCCTTTGCTGCACGACCTACCCACGATACTGCGTCAAGCCAAGGTCGGGGCCCTGATCTTCTGGCTGACCGGCAAGGACGATATCTATCCCATGGCGGCGTACCATTCCGGCGGATCACTGCGCGGACTGGGGCCCGATACCGTTTCTCTGTACACGGTTGAATATGGCGAGTTCGAGCCCATCAAACTCCGGAACATTCGATCTCTGCCGGCGGATGCAATCTATGGCTTTCCCACCCCGATCGTTGAAAGCAGAGCCGCACTCATGCGCCTTGTCGAAAGCGTCGACCCGACGGAAGCAGACGCCGTCGATCCGCCCTTGGTGACGACGGCTCCCCAGCCGTCCGCCGTGCGATTTGCCAGCCATGCGCAAATGGCCGTCTACGAAAATGTTTGCCCAGAAGTGATCCAGATCTTCAAGAAAAGAGACGTTCTCACCAAATCAGGGACCGAGATTTGAGGAACGCGCGAACGTCTGGTTACGAACCGGCACGCCGGGCCGACCATGCGGCGCGCTTAATGAACCTCCCTCGCCCGAAAAACCCTATCAAGCACAGCGCGTTAGCCAATCGGCAGGCATCCCCTTGAGAAACCTGCCCACACGCCCAAAGTTACTACTTCCAGGCCCTCATTAGTGGTGCTAATCACTGCCCATGACCGAACTGTCCAAAATCCGCAATTTCTCGATCATTGCGCACATCGACCACGGCAAGTCGACGCTCGCCGACCGCCTCATCCAGCATTGCGGCAGCGTCGCCGATCGCGACATGAAAGAGCAGCTGCTCGACAACATGGACATCGAGCGCGAGCGCGGCATCACCATCAAGGCGCAGACCGTGCGCCTCGACTATCGCCACTCCGACGGCGAGACCTATCAGCTCAACCTGATGGACACGCCCGGCCACG
>JBPCVZ010000331.1:0-12275 GCA_051010015.1 Hyphomicrobiaceae bacterium | reverse complement strand
CATTTGACTAGTCTTGGTGTCGTCAAGCACTGAAGGGCTGCAGCGCGCCTGCTGTCCCGGGCAGGACCTGGTCGATTGCCGGCGTTGCACCGTGCTTCCGTCGAGCCTGGCGCCGCGTGGCAAGCTGCAGACGTTTCGGGCATGCGCTGACGTCGGCCCATCGAGCAGCACACGGAATGGCCTCTTCGAGGCACGAGTTTACCGGCGCGAAAGCCGATTGACGCGAGCGATAGCTGGTTGCATTTCCACAGCAATACCACGGGGATTCGCCTGATTTGTCGCACCTTTGGTTATGCACCGCGGCGAACCGCCGGTTCGCGAGTTAGACGTTGCACGCCAAGATGACTTCTGTATAAGACGGTCACGTTCCCATCACGAGGGCCCCCGTAGACTGTCGCGCGTCACTCCGAACAATTGCATGCCCTTGGCCGTGTGCTTGGAAATGGACTCATGAGACATTGGCGATGAGTACTTTGCGGCATGGCAGCTGAAATCAAGAACCGCTTACTGCAACGGTTGATTGCATGGATTGATCGCAAGTCGCCCGGCGGCGGCTCTGAGGATCGGCTGAGCCTCGACAGTACGATCGCCGTGATCTCTCGCCTGGTGCGGGAGAACTGGCGCGCCTATTGGCCGCGCTATGCGCTGGCGTTTGTATTCATGGCGATCGTCGCCGGCACCACAGCGCTCAGCGCGTGGATCATGAAAGATGTCATCAATCGCATTTTCGTCGATCGCAGCGAGTCGGCGCTATTCTGGGTGCCCTTGACGATCATTGTCATATTTGTCGGCAAGGGACTGGCTACTTATTTTCAGGAAGTCATTCTCAGCCGGATCGGCAACAGCATCGTCGCGAGCATGCAAAAGCGCATGTACAATCACATGCTCCTGATGGGCTCTGACTTCTATCAGGAACTGCCCTCAGGCGATCTGACGATGCGCATCACGTACGCCGCCAACGCGGCGCGTGACATGCTCAACCTGGTTGCGGTCAGTCTTGGACGTGACCTGATGACCCTGATCAGTCTGGTCTGCGTCATGTTCGCGATGAATCCGGTTCTCGCGGGCATTGCCTTGCTTGTCGGCCCATTTGCGGCGATCGGGCTGCGCAAAATGGTCAAGCGGGTGCAGAAGGCCGCCCGCAGCGAAGTTACCTCCCTTGCCGCCATTATCGGCACCATGCGGGAAACCTCGCAAGGCATCCGGATCGTCAAGTCCTTTCAACTCGAGCCGGTTATGTCGCGCAAGATGTTCGGCGCTGTCGAAGCCGTCGAACGCCTGTCCAATCGCATTGCGCGCACCCAGGCCGGCGTCAACCCGCTGATCGAAACGCTTGGTGGTTTCGCGATCGCCCTGGTGGTTACCTACGCTGGCTGGCAAACCTTGAGGTCAGCAAGCGCGCCCGGCGAGTTCTTCGCGTTTATCACCTCGCTTCTGCTGGCAGCGGATCCGGCGCGCCGCTTGTCGAAGATGCAGCTGTCACTGGCGACACAGGCGATCTTGGTCCGCATGATGTTCCAAACGTTGGACCGGCCTCCCACCGATGACCCGAAGCCAGGCGAGACGGACCTGATCGTGAAGCAGGGCGCCGTGCGGCTGGAAGACGTCCATTTTGCATACAACGAGGACACCGGTGTCCTCAACGGCATGACGTTCGAGGCACCGCCAGGTAAAGTCACGGCGCTCGTCGGGCCGTCTGGCGGCGGCAAGACGACAGTATTCAACTTGCTGATGCGCTTCTGGGAGCCTGCCGACGGCAAGATTTACATCGACAACCAGCCTATTGAAACGGCTTCATTGTTGTCTCTGCGCAACCAGATCGCATACGTCAGCCAGGATGTCTTTTTGTTTGAGGGCTCGGTCCGCGAGAACATCACCATCGGGCGAGACGATCTCGATGACGAGAAAATCCAGCACGCCGCGAAGCTGGCCAACGCGCATGACTTCATCATGACGTTGCCGCAGCAGTACGATACACCGGTCGGTGAGCTGGGTTCACAAATTTCGGGAGGGCAGCGCCAGCGGATCTCGATTGCCCGCGCGTTCTTGAAGGATGCACCGATCGTACTTCTCGATGAACCAACATCAGCACTCGACAGCGAGAGCGAACAACTGATTCAGGCCGCGCTCGCTACATTGACCCGCGGGCGCACGACGCTGGTCATTGCCCATCGCCTGTCGACCATCCTGCATGCGGACGTAATCCATGTCATCGAAAGCGGGCGCGTGCTGGAATCGGGCTCGCATGCACAATTGCTGAAGAACGAAGGTCTCTACAATCGCTTGTTTGAAATTCAGTTCGGGGAAAGGAATGGCGTCGCGTAGATCGACCATTGGCGATCCAAGGGTGTGCTGAAGCAGCTCTCATCGGCGTTTGTCGAAGTATCCGTTCAGGCGACCACGCCACTTGACGGCTAGCACTTGGACCGCCTTCTCAACTTGATCAATTCATTTGGAGGCGGCGGCGCGCGCCTGCCAAAAAAGACGCACACGTCATATCTCCAAGTCGATGGCAATAAACCAACAGCCACAATATAATAGCGTTGATCGACTGAAACGTCGGATCGTCTCAGTGTTCACGGGGTAGTCCTATGCCAAGCGATGCCGGTCAGAACGGGCGGACGATCTATCTCGAGGCGACATCAACCGCAAACAGCGACATCAATACAGGGATTCAACGGGTCGTCCGCAACCTCGCGAAAAACGCCCCAGAGGTTGCCGCCGGTATCGGCATCGATGTCGACCTCGTCATTTTCGACTCCGTATCGCTCAATCGCTCCAACCTGTCTTCACTGATCGAACCAGCTAAACAAGGTGACGTGAACGGCATTGGCCTGATGGCTCTACCTCACAAGCTGTACAAGAAATTACTCTGGTTCATCAGCTTGCTGCTGCCATCGAAGCAGGCTCGGCATTTTGTTCGCGCACCATCCAGTCGCGTAGGGCTCTCCTGGCTCTTCCTGTTTCCGTTCCGCAAAGTCCGGCAGCACTTCCACCGGCTGTCGGCGGAGGGTGCCACGCTCGTTCTTGTCGATGCATCCTGGGAGCATCCGGCAATTTGGGCCCAGGTGAAGGATTTCAAGCAACGCGGCGGTCGCGTCGTTGGCATTGTCTACGACGTTATCCCGATGACGCATCCGGACCTGTGCGCTGACAAGTTGACCGCCGCTTTCCGGCAATGGCTGTTTTCGCTGCTCGACGTCGCCGATGGCATCGTTTGTATTTCCGCGTTCTCTGCGCGCTGCCTGCAGGACATCATCGACGAGCGCACGCAGACTGGAGTACTCGCTCATGCGCCGATGGTTTCACATTTTTATCTCGGCGCAGAGTTGGATCTGCTGCGCTCCGACGAAAGCCCTACGACCGCCGTCCAGGAGATATTCTCGCGCGACAATCCCGTCTTCCTGGTAGTCGGTTCAATCGATCCCAGAAAGAACCATGGGTTTATCCTGGATGCGTTCGAGCGGTTTTGGCAAGACGAAGGTCAGGCAACGCTTCTCATCATCGGCGCCCACGGTTGGAAGAACGAAGGCTTTCTCGATCGTGTGGCAAATCATCCGAAAACCGACAAGGAACTTTTTTTGCTGCGATCGGCTAATGATGCCGACTTGAACTTTGCCTACAAGAATGCGTCGGCCCTTGTCTTTGCCTCTCAGATCGAAGGTTTCGGCTTGCCGATCGTCGAAGCTTTTCAGCACGGGTTGCCGGTGATTTGCAGCGACATTCCCGTCTTCCGTGAAATTGCGGACGGCAAGGCAACGTTCTTTGATCTTTCGGATCCGGCTCACCTGGAAAGCGCCATTGCCGAACATTGCCGAACCCACAGCATGACCGATAACGCCGATCGCGCGCCACAGCCTTATCTCTCCTGGAAGGAAAGCACGCAGCAGTTCTTCGGCGAGATTGAAAAAATGAGCAAACCTGCCGAGCACTCGTATACGATTGCTTGACTGGCGGTTGAATGACCCGTCGCGTGCGGTGATCAGTGGCACCAGGCAAGGCGGCACATGCCTGCGCAATCTTGGAGCTCTCGGCACCTATTGAGCCAAGTCATCAACATATTGACGGCCCTTCTCTGTCACGGAGACGATGTCGCCGACCCCCGGCTCGAATGTCCGCGTCACCAGGCCTTGTTCGACCGCGTCTTCCCAGATTGTGAGACGCGGACAGTGCGTGCGCCAGGCGTCCATCACTTCCGCATAGGGGCGCGGACCGCGACCGACCCATTGAACCAAGTCGCGCAACAACGGGTCGGCCTTGATCTTTGTTTCCAGCATTTTCTTCATCCTCCAGGGTCCTAGGCGTATCCGATCCAGAGATAGCTTCCGTAGGCAACATAGTAGACGGAAATCCCCGTGATCAGAGATCGAGCCCAAAGTCGGAACTGCATTTCCGACATCGCCTCCAAAAAGCGCTTGGCAATTGTTGTCCCAACCATCGTCGAGAGCAAAGCCATGACGACCAGCATCGGGTCAAGCACGCTGAGATCACCTGCAATACCACCAAAATACAGCAGCTTCAGTCCATGCCCGAAAATCTGGCACATGCCTTTGGTCGCAATGATCGCGCGGCGATCCATTCGACCGCCCAGAAAGTACGAGTCGAGCAAGGGCCCCGCGACGCCGGTCAGCAGCATCAGCGACATGCACAGGAAGCCGTAGATGATGCCCTGCGGTGCACTTTCGGTATTCGGTGCCAACCGTGTCGGCATCAACTGCACAATGAACGGCGTCAGGCCGAGGCACAACAAAGCCAGGGATTTGCTCGGTACGAAACTGACGGCGGACCAGAGCCCTAGCGCCGCAAGGCACCCGCTGACGTAGGCCGCGGCCGTACGCCACTTAACGTGTCTGCGCCAAAGAACGGCGCGCCAACCGTTGGAGGCCATCTGCGTGATCGCGTGCAGCATCATCGCTGCGGGTAATGGCAGGATCAGAATCAGGACACCTACCAGCACCATCCCGCCGGCCATCCCGAAAAGGCCCGAGAGAAATGACGTCCCGACGATGGTCAGGCAGATAAATGCAATGAGTGAGGGCGCCATAGCTGATCTCCTTCACCCTTAGAAATGCATGAAGTGGCGACCCAAAACAAACTGAGTTATGTTGCCCTTAGCCTAATATAACCTGAGGGTAGTTCATGCGCATCTTGCCTTCCTTGAACGGCTTGCGGGCCTTCGAAGCGGCCGCCCGACTGGGCAGCTTTACGGCAGCCGGCGATGAGTTGCATGTCAGCCCCGCTGCAATCAGTCGCCTCGTCCGTTTGCTCGAAGAACGCACCGGGACACCGCTCTTCGAGCGCTCTGCCAATCGGCTGCGTCTGACGCCTGCGGGTCGCCTCTATCAATCCGGCCTGACCCCGCTCTTCGACACACTCGAAAGTCTCACCGCGCGTGTC
Organism: Hyphomicrobiaceae bacterium; assembly: GCA_051010015.1. Taxonomy (GTDB): domain Bacteria; phylum Pseudomonadota; class Alphaproteobacteria; order Rhizobiales; family Hyphomicrobiaceae; genus CAJQQK01. The sequence goes on along the minus strand of JBPCVZ010000331.1, from coordinate 6,878 downwards.
ATCGCCAGCGCAAAAGCGCCCGTTCTCACGATTGGCGTTGGCCCCACATTCGCCGTGCGCTGGCTAATTCCGCGACTGTCCGGTTTCCAGGCCGAACACGCCGACATCGAGGTTCGGTTTGCGACCGGTGGCGCAGCGGCAGCTTTCAATGATGACTGGACGTGCGGCATCAAACTGAGCGACGGCGTGCACCCGGATTTTATCGCCGAGCCGCTCTTTGCCGCCGATCTCGTGCCTGTCTGCACCCCGGAGCTTCACACCGCCGATCTCGCTGATCCATCGTGTCTCAAGGCCGAGCTTCTCCTCCGTGTGCGGCACGCCCCTGATGATTGGCAGCGCTGGTTCAAGGCAAAGGGCCTGCCCAATGTCGAACCGAAAGGGGCAACCTTCGAATTCTATGGTCATGCCATCCAGGCCGCGGCCGACGGCGTCGGCATTGCGATGGGCTTGCGACCCTACATCGACGACGACGTAGCTGCAGGCCGCCTCATTGCTCCCTTCGAAGCAGCCCGGACGGCAGACGCCAGGCGATCGGAAACCCCGCAAGATGAACCGGTTTCGAAAGGCATGAGCTGGTATCTCGTCCATCGACCGGATCACGCGCGCACGCCTGCATTCCAATCGTTTCGCGACTGGATCATGCGAGAGGTTGGGCGCCGCCCCGAAGCAAATCAACCATCGGCATCATAGATGTAACCGATGCCGCGCACGGTCTTGATGATCGTCGGCTTGCTCGGGTTCTTCTCGATTTTGCGGCGCAGGCGCGAAATGCGAATGTCGATACTTCGATCGAACGGATCCCACGAACGGTCGTGCGCCTGCTCCAGGATCTGGTCTCGATTGAGCACCCGGCCTTTGTTTTCTGCAAAGACTTTGAGTAGATTAAACTCCATCGCCGTCAGCTGTACCTCGGTACCGTCGGCATCATCCAGCCGCGCCGTATCGATACGCAGCGTGAAATCACCGAACTGCGCCGTGTTCGCGGTTTTGTCGCCCGCCTCGGGCCGCTCCGCGCCGCCCTGACGTCTAAGGACCGCCTTGATCCGCGCTTCCAGTTCACGCAAATCAACCGGTTTTCCAAGATAGTCATCCGCGCCCATCTCCAGGCCCAGCACCCGGTCGATGACCTCTCCGGCGGCAGTCAACATGATGACGGGTACCTCATTATCGGCGCGCAGTGTGCGCAGCACAGATAGCCCGTCCTCTCCCGGCATGTTGATGTCGAGTACGATCAGGTCGACCCCGCCGGACGCCATGACTGTCCTCAGTTCAACGGCACTTGCCGCCGTCAACACCGAGAACCCACGCTTGGTCAGGTACTCCTGGACCATTTCGCGCAATCCAACCTCGTCGTCGCAGACCAGAATGCGGCCGTTTTCGTTTTCCATCAGTCCGCGCCTTCTTTTTGATCAAGCAGTTCCTGCACGAGCCGTCGAAGCTCCAATGGCGTCACGGGCTTTTCCATGAATGGGCGCCGCGATGACTGCAGCACGTCCTGTGACGTCGCCCCCATCGTGTCGCCGGTGATGAAGCCGGTCCGCTTGACGAGTTGCGGGAACTGCGCCGACAGGGCATCCAGCAGTCCCGCGCCGTCCATTTCCGGCATGTTGAGATCGCTCAGCACCAAGTCGTAGTGCGCACCTTGCAGGTACTTCAGCGCATCCCGTCCCGTCTTGGCGATATCAACCGCAAAGCCGTCCTTGTCGAGAATTTCAGCAATCAGTTCCGCGACATCGGCTTCATCATCGACAACGAGCACGCGTTTTGAGCGCGTCTTGGACTCGGGCTCCGCCACCGCGTCAGCCATATCCTGCATGACATCGCCAACAGGCAGCCGCATCCTAAAGCGCGCGCCGACCGCATGATCATCGTCAAGCCAAATCTGCCCACCGTGCGAATGAATAATGCGATGGCACAACGCCAGGCCGATGCCCGTGCCGTCACCAACATCCTTGGTCGTGAAAAACGGCTCAAACACCCGCTGGCGCATGTCTTTGGGAATGCCGGGACCGTTATCCGATACGTCGATCTGGACGAACCGACCTTCCTTGACGAGTGAGGTAACCACTTCGATCCGATCACCGATACCGGCATTGCTGATGGCATGGTCCGCATTGATGATGAGATTGATGATGACCTGGGTGATCTGATCGGCATCGGCGCGTATATCGGGAATGGTGTCCTCGAAGCGGGCACTAACGGTCGTGCCTTCACGCTGTCGGCCGTATCCTGCGACATCGACCGCGGTCGTGATCACGGAACGAATGTCAGTCGGCTCCATGCGTGTCGGCTGCTGACGCGCCATGGCGAGGAACGTCTTGACGATCTTGGCGCAGCGCTCAGCCGCATTGCTGATCTTCTCGATGCGACGGATCGTATCCGGATCGTCAGTTTCCTCGCGCATCATCAGCGAGTGTCCGACAACAATGGACAGTGGATTGTTCAATTCGTGGGACACACCGGCGAGCAACTCGCCGAGTGCCGACATCTTCTCGTTCTGAAAGAGCAACTCCCGTTGGTTCTCCAGTTCCGCCTGCAAGGCGAGTTGCTCAGTGAGGTCGATCGTCGTCGTAACGGCAACTTCCTCCCCCTTATAATCGGCGAGGCGACCGTACGAGACGGCGGCAAACTCTTCACCCCGCGCATTGATGAGATTGAGCTTGTACTCATCCACGTGCCCGTCAGCGAGGAGTGCGGTGATGTAGTCTGCTCGATCGGCCGGAGATGGAAAGATCTCCATCGCGTTCTTGACCTTCCCGAACAGATCGACCGCGGCCGGCGATCGGTAGATAATGTCGCCGCTGCCAACCTGGGCCATCACGACCGCGGCCGGGCTGGCCTCGAGAACCCGACGCATCAGCAAGTCGCCATCGCGTTCGCGCTCCTCAGCCTGCTTGCGTTTGGTCACATCCGTGCGCGTCACGACAAAGCCGCCGAGCTTGGTCGGGTGGATCGACACGATATAGGTGTTGCCGTTGGTATGCGTGATCTCGTCTTCTTGGGCGTATTCCATCGCATTGTCGATGCGTTCGGCCACCCAGGCGTCTTCTCGGCCAACCGCATCCCTGTAACCACCGCGTCGAGCCATTTCACGCAGCATCATCTCATAATCGAGCCCCGGTTCGAGCAGGTCAGCGACGAGGCCATTCATTTCACGATATCGGCTATTAAACATAACGAGGCGGTGGTCGTGGTCGTAGAGCGCAAATCCTTCCGACAGCGACTCGATCGCATCTCTCAGCAAATCGAGTACGTTGCCATCTTCCATCTCGAGGTTGGCACCCTGGGTCATGGCATTTTCCCTATCGCGCCCATGTTTCAGTCGCTTTTCAATGCAGCTGCCAATTGTTTCAATTGTTTCAGCCGGGCGCGCCATCCCCCTTGTCCGCTAGACGGAAGAAGGCGATTGGCGCATCAACAACATCCATAGAAACATCATCTTGACCTGTCTGCCAGCGCGCAAGACGCGCTTACCGTCACTTTACAGATTAGTTGAATGGTTTACCCTCGGCGATCGCATTGACGCGTAGTTCGGAAGGTTTCGGTGGCGATGGCTGAGCAAACACTGTTTGAAAAATACGGCGGGTTTTCCCGGGTCAGCCGCGTCGTTCTTTCCTTTTATGACACGCTGCTCGACAGCGACGAAATTGGTCCGTTTTTCGATGACGTTGACATGGCGAAAATGGTTGACCATCAGACCAAGTTCATCGCATCCCTGCTTGGCGGCCCCGCCGCGTACACGGACGCGCAACTGCGCCAGCTACATGCGCACCTGGCAATCGAGGATGCCCACTTTGACGAGTTGAAGGTTGTTCTCAGACAGACTCTCGACACCCACAACTTCGAGGCTGACGACATTGACGCCGTCCTGCAGGAATTCGAAAACCGGCGCGTGCTCATCGTAGGAAATCGCAATGTCAATTGAAGCCATCAACGAGCAACTCCTGCGTGCCATCGGTGTCGGCGTCGCATTGCTGAATCGCAGTACGCTCAGCTTCCATTTCACAAACGATACGTTCGAGGAGTGGTTCGCCGACCGTCTGAGCACCCGGCAGCTGACCGAAGTCTTCGAAGAACTGGATGTCACGGCGCTCAATGATGCCCTGACATCGACCGGCCGTTACACGGCCGAGATCAAGCACAAACGCAAACGGCGCACGATGATTATCGCGGCGGACTTCACCGCAACGAAGGATGTCGAACAAGAGCTCGTCGTCCTGGTCTGCCAGAACATTACGCGTATCAGAGAACTCGAGTCGATGATCGACTCGTACTCGATGATGGTTGAGCGAAACACGCGTGAGATCAAACGCGAGAAGGAACAGGTCGAGAAACTTCTGCTCAACATCATGCCGCGCTCGGTCTACGAGGAATACAAGACCTTCGGTGTCGTCACGCCGCAGCTATACGATCCGGTGTCTGTACTGATGCTCGATTTTGTCGGCTTCAGCGACATGGTCGCCGCAGCCGATCCAAGCGTCACAGTCTCGGAGCTCAACGACATCTACAGCGCTTTCGATCGCATCGGCGAACAGTTCGGTTGCGAGCGCATCAAGACAGTTGGCGATGCCTATATCACCGTGGCCGGCCTGCCCGACCCGACACCTGAGCATGCCAAGGCCGTCGCAGATACCGCGATACGTTTCGTGCGCTATCTCGAGCGACGCAACGCCAGCCATCCCAATCAGTGGCGTTGCCGCATCGGCTTGGCGAGCGGCGCTGTCGTTGGCTCCGTCGTCGGCATTCAGAAGTACGTTTACGATATATTCGGGCCGGCCGTGAATCTCGCCACCCGACTGCAGGAGTATTCCGAGCCGATGCAGATCAGTGTTGCCAACGCCGTCGCGGCGAGCCTGCGTGGACAGTTCGATATCGAGGATATCGGAGAGCATGACATTCGCGGCTTCGACCGCCAACCTGTCTGGCGATTGCAGGACAGCCGCTCCGAAGCACTGGCTCCGAAAGATTGACCGAGCCGATATTTCCGCTCACCACATGGACCACCTAGGGCGACTCCACGTCTCGCGCGAGAGCGTGTCCTGTTCCGCCTGCGTGATTGCGGAAATCGAACACCGCACCATTATCGGGCGGTTCCGGTTCACTTTGTGACCCACATCACGCCAGCGAAACAATCGAAACACTTTGCCGGCTTTCGTGACATTCAACTGAAACACGCGCTGTCCAAATTGTCTCCTGTCGATAACGACACAACCGCCGCAAGGCATGAGACAAAGGAAAGTGAAATGTTGAAGAAAACGATGATCGCTGTTGCACTGGCCAGCGCCGCAATGCTGGCCTTCGCCGGCAGCGCAAGCGCTGGCAAAGGCCACGGCTTCCACGCCCCAGCCGCAAAGCATTTCGGCAAAGTCGGGCCGAAATCTTTCAAGCTTGCCCACAAGCGCAAGTTCCGACATGGCCGCCACTTCCATCACTGGAACAACTGGCACTATCGGCCACACCGAGGCTGCTACTGGCTCAAGCGCAAGGCGCGCTGGAGCGGCAAGCGCTATTGGTGGAAACGCTACTACCAGTGCCGCTCTCACTACTACTACTAAGAGTAGGAACCGTGTCTGATACCGCCCGGTGCATCGCAATGCCAATGCATTGCGTGCATCGGGTCCGGCAACCAGTCCGCCCTGGTTCACCCCCGCAAACCGCCATTCCCGCGCCGCCCGTCGAGGTTCCGCGACCGACACCCGATGATTCTTGAGGACACCGAGATGCATACGATCGAACAAGCCTTGCCCAAACCCGACTACGCAGCCGTTAAGATGAAGCAGAACGCCGCGTGGACGTCCGGCGACTATGCAAAGATCGGCGTCACACTCCAACTTGTCGGTGAAGAGCTTGCCGAAACCATGGACCTCACGGCCGGCGATCCGGTTCTCGACGTTGCCGCCGGTAACGGCAACGCAACGCTGGCCTTTGCCCGTCGCGGCGGCGCCGTGACTTCGACCGACTATGTCGAAGCTCTCCTTATGCGCGGCCGCGATCGTGCCGACGCCGAGGGGCTTTCGATCGAATTCGTGGTCGCCGATGCTGAAGCGCTTCCCTTCGACAATGACAGTTTTACAGCCGTCGTCTCCACGTTCGGCGTCATGTTCACACCCAACCAGCCGCTGGCCGCCAGCGAACTTTTGCGGGTCGTCAAGCCGGGTGGACGGATCGGCCTCGCGAACTGGACGCCGACTAGTTTCATTGGCGCGTTGTTCAGTACGCTGGGTCTTCATGTGCCGCCGCCACCCGGTGTCCAGTCCCCCGCTTTGTGGGGCAGCGAAGACTGGCTGGTGCGCACCTTTTCACCGCGAACAAGTAAGATCGGCGTCGTCGCCAAGAACTACGTGTTCCGCTACCGCTCGCCGGAAGAATTCGTCGACATCTTTGCGGCGTTCTACGGCCCTGTCCACAAGGCGTTTCTCGCGCTGGATGAAGCCGGCCAAGGGGAATTGCGATCCGATATTCTGGACACGATCGCCGCCTACAACACCGCTGTCGACGGCTGCATGCGTGTGCCCTCGGAATACCTTGAGGTGATCATGACGAAAGCATAGAGCGACGCCTCGTTCATCCGAAACGTCGTGGATTTTGCCTGTGCGCAGCGCCCGTTCCCCGCTCGTCAAGCATAGGCCAAGGCCGGTCGCGGGCTGCCGCTCTTGATGTCGACATTGCATCATGCAGCTTCCGTGTTCGCTTTCTCCCGGACACCGCCCCGGCCTTCCCCGCCCCTCGTGGGCCACCCACCTGCGAAGCTGGTTACTTCGCAGGTGGGATTTCTTGTTCAATGCCATGAGCTTGCAATTGCAATTGCTCTGCTCATGAACGGTACGCCGATCCAACAGGAGACATACGCATACCAAGGCTGGCGCTTGGGACTAGCG
>JBPCVZ010000330.1:0-41016 GCA_051010015.1 Hyphomicrobiaceae bacterium | reverse complement strand
GTCGAAGCCGGCTTCGACCTGGCCGCACTGCGCGGCAGCGGCCCCCACGGGCGCATCGTCAAACGCGATCTCGACGCGGCGATCGCGGATGGTGGCCCGAAAGCAGCAAAGCCGGCATCGACGCAGGGCGAACTCACCGTCCCGACGACACCGCTGGTCGAGGCCATGGCGGACGACAAGGTCCTGGCGCTCTACGAGCAAGGCAGCTACGAAGTCGTGCCGCATGACGGCATGCGCAAGATCATAGCCCAGCGCCTGACGCAGTCGAAACAGACGATCCCTCATTTCTACCTGACCATCGAGTGCGTCCTCGACGAACTGTTGGGCGCGCGCGCGCGCATGAACGCTGCCGCACCGAAGGAAGGTGACCGCGCCTACAAACTCTCGGTCAACGACTTCATCATCAAGGCAATGGCACTCGCCTTGCAGCAGGTGCCGGGAGCGAACGCGTCATGGACTGAAGGCGGCATGCTGCGCCACCGGCATTCAGACGTTGGTGTCGCGGTCGCCATCGAAGGCGGACTCTTCACGCCAATCATCCGTCACGCGGAGTACAAATCGCTCGGTGAAATTTCCAACGAGATGAAGGAACTTGCTGACCGAGCGCGCAAGAAACGCCTGGCACCACATGAGTATCAGGGGGGGACGACATCGATCTCCAACCTTGGAATGTTCGGGATCAAGTCATTCGACGCCGTCATCAATCCGCCGCACGCAACGATCCTAGCCGTCGGCGCAGGTGAAAAGCGCCCCGTTGTCGACGGCGACAACGTTCGCGTCGCCACGATCATGAGTTGCACGCTGTCGTGTGATCACCGGGTGGTGGACGGTGCGCTGGGCGCAGAACTTCTCAACGCGTTCAAGGGGTACATCGAAGACCCGGTCCAAATGCTCGTCTGATAAGTATCAATTTAGGATATTTATGATGCATATCAGCAACACTCAGTGATGTTGCTTAAGCAATGTTACGCGGTGTTGCTGCAATTTGGCTTGCCTCTTTACCCACATCCATGAGCAATGCGGGTTACTCACAGCATTTGGGTCGACGATCTTGAGCTGCGGTCGGATCGCGCGCACCGTTCCGGAAGTACATTTGTGATTCGACAGTTATGGGAGGCGGATAGATGCGCCCGACAAAAATACTAACCTTCACGAGCCTGGTCGCTGCGCTGGCGTTAGCCGGCTGCGCGAACGGGTCCGGACCGAACCTGCTGACGACATCATCGGTTTCCAAACCGAAGCCGAAAAAGGTCGTCGCAAATCCGGCTTGCACAGCGCTTGCGGCTCAAATCAAATCCGTACGCCTGGAAGGTACGCCGGCACGTGTTCATGCCGTCGCGACAGGCAAAACGCGCACCGTCAGCATCAAACGGGCGTCATTGGCGAAAGTCGCCGAACTGGATCGGCTGAACGCTGAATTCCAGATGAAGTGCTCCATGTACCCGGGCACGCAGACGGCGGCCGCCGCACCGATCGCAGCGCCCGCGAAGCCGATCGCAGCACCGGCCACGCCGATTGCCAAGAGGTCTACGCCAGCGCCAAGCAAACCCATCGTCGCGGTGCCCAGACAATAAGAACAAGGCAAGCCGACGCGAGAAGCGTCAAAAAATCCAGACCGCACCGAATTTCGGTGCGGTCTTTTGCGTTGTGGTACATTAAACCCGACACGGCCTAGCAATAGATTGGCGCAAACACGAACGATCGGAGATAGCCTGCGACATGAGCTCTTATGACGTGATTATCGTGGGCGCAGGCCCAGGTGGATATGTGACAGCGATCCGCGCCGCTCAACTTGGTTTCAAGACCGCGATTGTCGAGCGCGAACATCTCGGCGGCATCTGCCTCAACTGGGGGTGTATCCCAACCAAGGCACTGCTGCGATCGGCAGAGATCTATCATCAGGCAAGCCACGCGGAAAACTACGGCCTGAAACTCAACGGCACGATGGAGCCGGACACCGGTGCGATCGTGAAACGATCGCGCGGCGTCTCCGCCCGGCTCAATGGCGGCGTCGGCTTTCTCCTCAAGAAGAACAAGGTCGATGTCATCTGGGGCGAGGCAACGATCGACAAGCCCGGCCAAGTAACCGTGACAGATACGAAAAAGAAGATCGTTGAGCCGCAGAACCCGGTACCGAAGGGAACGCAAGGGCCGGGCACATACCAGGCCAAGCACATTATCATTGCAACCGGGGCGCGCCCCCGCGTTCTACCAGGCATCGAGCCGGACGGCGAGCGCATCTGGACGTATTTTGAAGCAATGGTGCCGACCGACATGCCAAAGTCGATGATCGTCATGGGCTCGGGCGCCATCGGCATGGAGTTCGCATCATTCTATCAGACGCTTGGCTGTGACGTAACAGTGGTCGAACTGATGCCGCAGATTCTGCCCGTCGAAGACGCCGAGATTGCAGGACTGGCGCACAAGGCGTTTGCCAAGCAGGGCATGACCCTGCTCACCGGTGCCAAAGTCGAAAAGGTCGACAAGACGTCATCGACGGTTCAGGCAACCGTCACGACCGCAGACGGCAAGAGCACGACACTTGAAGCCGAGCGCCTCATCTCCGCGGTCGGCGTACAAGGTAACATCGAAGGACTCGGCCTCGAAGGACTCGGCGTTGAGACCGATCGCGGTTGCATCGTTACCGACGGCCTCGGGCGCACCAACGTCGCCGGCATCTATGCGATCGGTGATGTCGCGGGGCCGCCAATGCTCGCCCACAAGGCCGAGCACGAAGGCGTCATCTGTGTCGAGACGATCAACGGGCTCGACACCCATGCGATGGACAAGAACCAGATCCCGGGCTGCACCTATTGCCATCCGCAGATCGCATCCGTCGGCCTGACCGAAGCCAAGGCCAAGGAAGCCGGGCACGAGATCAAGGTTGGCCGCTTTCCGTTCCAAGGCAACGGCAAGGCGATTGCGCTTGGCGAACCCGACGGTCTCGTCAAGACGGTATTCGATGCCAAAACCGGACAGTTGCTGGGCGCACACATGATCGGCGCCGAGGTCACGGAATTGATCCAGGGCTATGTCGTGGCGATGCAACTCGAAACGACCGAAGAAGACCTCATGCACACGGTGTTCCCGCACCCGACCCTGTCGGAGATGATGCACGAAAGCGTCCTCGATGCGTATGGCCGCGTCATCCACATGTAGTCCGGCACATGTAGTCCAGATCCATGTAAGCTGCGCTGACACTTAATGATTCGCGAGACGGCCTGCTGGAGGCCGTCCAACCCGGAGTGCACGGCATGGACAACAAGGCACTGATCGTATTCCTCGTCATCGGATTGGTCGCGGGCTATCTCGCAAGCTTCATCGTCGGGGGCAGCGGCCTCATTGGTTATCTGGTCAGCGGTGTTATCGGGTCGTTTGTCGGCGGTTTCCTCGTCAACGCCACCGGGATCAATCTCGGCATCTCGAACAAATTGCTGTCGCAGATCGTCGTCTCAACCATCGGAGCCATTGTCGTGGTGCTGCTGGCCCGCGTGATCATTTGACCGACTAAGATTGGGAAGCGAAGTCAATGAACGAGATACAACCCTACCTGCCGTGGATCATCATGGCGGTGAACGGCCTGATCGCGGGTTGGCTCGCCGGACTGCTGCTCGGCGGGGGCGGCCTCATCCGCAATGTCATTGTCGGTATAATCGGCGCCTTTCTCGGCGGCATCCTGGTCCAGCAAGGCTTGCTGAACCTGCCGTTCGATTTCGGCGCCTGGGGCAACCAGATCGCGGTGTCGACGATCGGCGCCCTGCTCGTAATCATTTTGGCTCGGATTATTGGTCGATAAACCAGACACTTGACCCGATTGGCCGCATTGCAATAACCGGCGCCGCGCCCCATTATCCAGGGCAAGCAGTTTCGCCTTTGATCCTACTTCGGCCTCCGACGGAACCATCGATGGTCACGCTGATCGACAAAACGACCAAGTCCGACATTCGTCATCCCGAAAAAATGGCGCGTGAGGACGCGCCGCTGCTGCGTAAACCGGATTGGATCCGCGTGAAGGCGCCGGGATCTCCCGCCTACAACAAGACGCGCGCGATCGTTAAGGAACACGGCCTCGTCACGGTGTGCGAGGAAGCAGGTTGTCCCAACATTGGAGAATGCTGGACGAAGCGCCACGCGACGCTGATGATCATGGGCGATACCTGCACCCGGGCCTGCGCCTTCTGCAACGTGCGAACCGGCCTGCCGGCGCCTCTCGACCCACTTGAACCGGCCCATGTCGGTGACACGGTCGCCAAGCTCGGCCTCGAGCACGTCGTGATCACATCCGTTGACCGGGACGATCTGCCGGATGGCGGGGCGCAACACTTCGCCGAGGTGATCGCCGCCATCCGCGCGAGCGCACCGCAGACGACGATCGAAATCCTTACCCCCGATTTCCTGCGCAAGGACGGCGCACTCGAAGTTGTCGTCGCAGCCAAGCCCGATGTCTTCAACCACAACCTCGAGACGGTGCCGTCACATTACCTGGCGATCCGTCCCGGCGCGCGCTACTTCCACTCGCTGCGCCTACTGCAACAGGTCAAAGAACTCGATCCGACGATCTTCACCAAATCCGGCATCATGGTCGGCCTTGGAGAAAACCGCGAAGAGGTGCTCCAGCTGATGGATGATCTGCGCGTCGCCGACGTCGACTTCCTGACGATCGGGCAATACCTGCAACCGACCCGCAAGCATGCCGCCATCGACCGCTATGTCGCACCGGAAGAGTTCAAGTCCTACGAGCGGGTCGCGTTGGCCAAGGGCTTTCTCCTCGTTTCTGCCTCGCCGCTGACGCGCTCGTCCTATCACGCCGGCGAAGACTTCGAGCGTCTACGTGCAGCCCGAACCGCCAAATCCGCAATCGCTATGCCGTCTGACAGTCAGAACTAAGCGTCATCGATCATCGCCTTACCAAGGGAGTGCCGGCCGCAGATGCCAAGCTTTCAGACGACCCAGGCCGTACCGTTCACTGCCCAGCAGATGTTCGACCTTGTCGCGGACATTGAAGCCTATCCCGAATTCCTGCCGCTCTGCGAAGCACTGCGCATCCGTGAACGCAGAACCAATGCCGATGACTATCCGCAGCTGATCGCCGACATGACGTGTGGCTACAAAGCCATCCAGGAAACGTTCACGAGCCGCGTCACGCTGAAATCCGAGAAACTCGAGATCCTGGTGGAATACGTCGACGGGCCGTTCAGTCACCTGCACAACCTCTGGCGGTTTGAGCCGGCACCAAAAACCTATGCGCCCGGCGGCTCAGCGGCGCATTTTCATATCGACTATGCCTTCAAGTCGCCGATGCTCGGGCTCTTGGTCGGTGCCATGTTCGATCGTGCATTTCGCCGTTTTCTGGTGGCCTTCGAAAGCAGGGCCGAACAGATCTACGGCAATGACATGGGCCCCGCGACGGCAACCGCACCGGCGACAGTCTAAACCCTCAGCTGGCGTGCGCCACCGCTTCGAGCAGTGCAACGGCTTCGCGAACGGTCGCCAACCGCACTTCGGCACGACCTATGTCGCCGAGCATGAGACGCTTGTGCAACGTCTCGCCGCCTGATTTCGCGACCGCGAGATGCACGAGACCTACCGGTTTTTCATCCGTGCCGCCCCCAGGCCCCGCGACGCCCGTCACCGCAACAGCAATGCTCGCGCGCGATCGATGGACCGCGCCCTTGGCCATCGCGCGCGCGACCTCCTCGCTGACGGCACCATGCTCCTCGATCAATTCAACCGGCACGCCAAGGCACTCGTTCTTGGCCTCGTTGGAGTACGTGACGAAGCCGCGATCGACGACATCGGACGATCCGGCGATTTCAGTCAGCAGCCCGGCGATCAGACCGCCCGTGCAGCTTTCAGCGGTAGCCAGCAAGCGCTTGGATTGACGCAGCGTCTCCAACAGCGCTTCGGCCTTGTCCGTTAGGATGGGATCAAACATGCTCGGTGTCTCCGAAATACGAAAACCGACCATGCGCATCGGCATGATCGGCTTATCGTAGTCCAATTGTGAAGCGTCTGGCTACTACTCGGCGGCGAGGCGCTCCGCACCATGCAGCAATGTGTCCAGCGTATCGCGGCAATCCGCACCCATCATGCTCGCGGCACGCGACTGGGCCTCCTTCCAAACCGGGAAGCCCTCCTTGATCATCACCTGACCTTTCGGCGTCAGGTGCAGGCCGCGTCCACGACGGCCGGCCGGCGGTTCCATGTCGATCAGGCCAAGCGCCAAAAGCCGTTTCAGATTGCGCGACAAGGTCGATTTTTCGATATCGAGTGAGTAGCCGATCTCGACGGCAGTGATGCCGTCCTGCTGACCAAGCTGCGTGAGCAGCGTGAACTGGCTCGCGGTTATGCCGAGCGGGCGCATCGCGTCGTCATAAACGCGCGTCACGATGCGGCTCAACTGGCGCACGCGCGAGGCAAGACAAGCACCGCTCGTCTGCTCTGCGATCTCTGCGATATCAGGACTAGTCGCTACCGGTGTCGGGGTCATCACATTCATGGATCTCTCCACTGGGCCGCGGCCAAATTGCCTTTGGGCATGGTTGCCTCGATTCTACTTGCCCCAGCAAGGTGAATGTTCTGGAGTAGCGGCAAATTCGTCCGATTACCGAGGGAAAACCATGTCCGCACGCATTGCCGACGTCCGATGTCACGTGCTCGAAGCCAAGATCGCAGAGCCGTTCTGGTGGTCGTTCAACCAATCCGACGCGCGCGGCTCCTGCGTTGTGGAAATCATTACGGAGGATGGCACGAGCGGATGGGGGGAATGTTTCGGGCCGGCGCGGCTCAATGCAGCGATCGTCAAGGCATTCAAACCGCTCCTCATTGGACAGGATTGCCGCGCCGGCGATCGCATCTGGCAGACGCTCTACAACCAGTTTCGCGATCAGGGCCAGAAGGGATTGACGGTGACCGCGATCAGCGGCGTCGACATTGCGCTTTGGGACCTGCGCGGCAAGCACTTCGAGGCGCCCATCCATGTCCTGATGGGTGGTCCGCTGCGCACCGAAGTCAAGGCCTATGCAACTGGCACCTATCGCTGGGGGCAAGGCGACCCGCTCGACTACATCGTCAAAGAGGTCGAGGGATACGTCAGGGAGGGGTTTGGCGCGCTCAAGCTCAAGATCGGGTTTGGCGTCAAGGAAGACCTCGCCCTGATCCGCGCCGTGCGCGAGGCGATCGGGCCCGACACGGGACTGATGATCGACGCCAACCACGGCTACGACGTCATCGAGGCGATCGAGCTCGGCCGCGCCATCGAAAACCTGTCGATTGGCTGGTTCGAAGAACCGGTGGTACCGGATGAACTGATCAGTTACTGCGAAGTGCGTGCCGGGCAGCCCGTGCCGGTCGCCGGTGGCGAGTGCGAGTTCACGCGCTGGGGATTTCGCGAAGTGCTGACGCGGCGCGCGATGGATATCATCCAACCCGACACCTGTGCGGCTGGCGGCCTCAGCGAATGCAAGAAGATCGCCGACATGGCAACGGCGTTCGGCGTGCGCTACGTACCGCACGTCTGGGGGACCGGCATCGGGCTTTCCGCGTCGCTGCAGCTTCTCGCCGTGCTGCCCCATACGCCACCGCGGCGCACACCGATCGATCCGATGCTCGAGTTCGACCGCAGCGAGCATCCGTTCCGCCAGGCAATCATGCAGCGCGAGATCGAGCACGCGGGTGGGGTCGTCAAGATCCCGGATGGGCCGGGCCTGGGCATCGAAATCAACCGCGATGTGCTCGCGGAATTCGCGGCGGCGGATTGATGGCGGCGTACCGGGCCGTCAAACAGCGAGTTTCACCGTCGCACTCGCCATAGCCGCGATGCCTTCGCGCCGGCCGGGGAAACCGAGGCCTTCGGTGGTGGTTGCCTTGACGGCGACGCGCGCCACGTCGATTCCGAGGATCTCGGCCAGGCGAGCCCGCATGGCGTCGCGATGCGGGCCGATTTTGGGCGCTTCGCAGATGATCGTGACATCGACGTTGACCACCGTTCCGCCGCGTGCCGCAACGCGCTCACAGGCATGCGCAAGAAAGATGTGCGAAGCCGCACCCTTCCATTGCGGATCGCTCGGCGGGAAGTGGGCCCCGATGTCGCCCTCAGCGATGGCGCCGTAAATGGCGTCGGTCAGTGCGTGCATGGCGACATCGGCGTCGGAGTGCCCTGACAGGGTGGCCGTGTGCGGTACCTTTACGCCGCACAGCCAGACGTGGTCACCCTCGGCAAACTTGTGCACGTCGAAGCCGCTGCCAGTCCGAATCTCCGCGGTCATATCGAGTTCCTGTTGGGCGCGGGCGAAATCCGCTGACGTGGTGATTTTGAAATTGCGCTCCGTGCCGGCGACAAGTGCAACGTTGAGGCCGGCTGCTTCCGCGATCGAGGCATCATCGGTAAAGTCATTGCGATCACCGGCGGCAGCCGCTTCGTGTGCCCCGAGGATCTCGGCATAGCGAAAACCTTGCGGGGTCTGCGCGCGCCACAGCGATTGTCGCGCGACGGTTGCCGTGATCGCCGCGGTCGCCCCGTCGCCGCGTTTTAGCGTATCGACAACCGGGACCGCGATGATCGCACCGGCATACGTCTCCAGCGCCGCATGCACGCTACTTATGTCATCCGCCGACACGAAGGGGCGCGCGGCATCGTGGATGAGAACGACATCGGGAGCGAGCGGTGCAACGGCCCGCAAACCGGCGAGAACCGATTGTTGCCGAGTCGCACCGCCATGGATCGGCGGTAGCAGGTTGGGTGAGTCCATACCGGCCATGGCACGGTCATAGAGATTGCCGTCGTCGGCATGAATCACGACCTGGACGTGAGCAATCAACGGATGCCCCAGAAATGGCGCCGTCGCCCGCGCCAGCACGCTGCGCCCGCCGATATCGACGTACTGCTTGACGCCGGCGCTTTCGCCTGCAGCACGGCTACCCCGCCCCGCCGCGACAATGACAGCAACCGTGTTCATATCCGCTCGCCTCTCAAAATCGGCATGTTCCCGGCGTAACCCGGCAGGAAACGCTGGGCAAGACGGTTGCAGAACCGCACACGTTAACCGCGTCGATGTGGATAAGGGAACAACGTCCGACGCTCAGCCATTTCGCACTTGCGATAGAGCGGAAAACCACGTATTTTGCGCAAAACTTAATCACAACCGCTGTATGATTAAATATTGAGCAAAGCGCAAGCCATGAGCTCCGATCGACCCATCGGCCCTTTGCGTATCGGTCCACACGCCCTAGAACGGCCGGTCCTACTCGCGCCGATGTCAGGCGTATCGGATTTGCCATTCCGTCGCCTCGCGCACGACTTTGGTGCCGGTCTCGTCGTTTCCGAAATGGTCGCGAGCCGGGAGCTGGTCTCGGAGCGGCCGGATGTCCTGTTGCGCGCGAGGGGGCGCGACCTGACACCCTTTGTCATGCAACTCGTTGGCTATGATCCGATCTGGATGGCGGAAGGGGGACGGGTCGCCGCCGATATGGGCGCAGACATCATCGATATCAACATGGGCTGCCCAGCGCGCGAAGTCACTGGCCACCAATCCGGCAGTGCACTGATGCGAAATCCCGATCATGCGCTGTCAATCGTCGAGGCCGTGGTCGCTGCCGTCGATGTGCCGGTGACATTAAAGATGCGCAAGGGCTGGGACAATCAATCGCTGAACGCAGCAGAGATCGGCCGGCGAGCACAAGACGCCGGCATCGCCATGCTGACAATTCACGGACGCACCCGCAATCAGTTCTTCAAGGGGCAGGCGGACTGGGCATTTGTACGCACGGTGAAAGAAGCCGTGACGATCCCGGTGATCGTGAACGGTGATATCGCAACGGTGGATGACGCACGCACGGCGCTCGCCCAGTCCGGAGCAGACGGCGTGATGATCGGACGCGGCGCCTATGGCGCGCCGTGGCAACCGGGACGCATTGCCGACGCGCTCACCGGCGCACAGGTCAGATCGGCGCCAAGCGGGGATGATCTCCTCGCCTTAGTGCAACGTCACCTCGATGCCATGCTCAGCCACTACGGCACGTACCTTGGTGTTCGCAATGCCCGCAAACACATCGCCTGGTATCTTGAGCATCTCGGGCTCGGCCTTACAGCGACCAAGAACTGGCGACGGCAACTGTGCACCGCCGATGACGTTGCGACTATCCATGCCGGCCTCCGCGCCGCCTTCACACCAGATTTGCATCGACCCGCCGCATGAGCACGACATCCCAAAAAAGACGCCCTGAGGCGGCAGCACAAGCACAACAAGAGATGCACGAGTTACTTCTCGCATGCCTGCCGCACGCCGTCATTCTGCTCGACCGTGACGACAAGATCGCGTTTGCCAATCCGGCCGCAGAGCAACTGTTCGGGATCAGCGCCCCGGTTCTGCGCCGCCAGAAAATATCTGATCTCGTGACGTTTGGCTGTCCACTGCTCAGTCTGATCGAACAGGTCAGGCGCGGCCAGGCTTCGGTCAATGAATACGGCGTCGAAGTCGTGCTGCCGCGTAGCGAGGCAACGCATCTCGTCGATGTATTCGGTGGGCCGCTGATGGAGCAACCCGATCACGTCATGCTGCTGATGCAGCAGCGTTCGATGGCGCAGATGATCGAGCGGCAACTCTCCAACCGCGCCGCGGCGCGCTCGGCGTCCGGCTTCTCGGATGTTCTGGCCCACGAAATCAAGAACCCGCTGTCTGGCATCCGCGGCGCCGCGCAACTGCTCGAGCCCGGGCTGAGTGATGAAGATCGCGCGATGACCCAACTGATCTGTTCGGAAACCGAGCGGATCCGCAAACTCATCGACCGCATCGAGGTGTTCGGCGACGAACGCCCGATCACGCGTGACCCGGTCAACATCCACGACGTCATAGAGCACGTCCGGCAACTGGCCCAGTCCGGCTTTGCCCTCGACATCGATTTTCGCCAGGAATTCGACCCGTCCCTGCCCGCCGTCCCGGGCGATCGCGATTTGCTTATCCAGGCAATCCTGAACCTGGTCAAGAACGCGAGCGAGGCCGTCAATGCCGTCGGTGATATTGGTGGGCGCATCATCCTGCGCACCGCGTTCCGCCCCGGTGTACGCCTGTCCGTGCCCGGCAGCGGCACGCGCGTCAGTCTGCCATTGCTGATCGAGATCCAAGACAACGGCGCCGGCATTCCGCCTGATCTGCAGAAGCATATCTTCGAGCCGTTTGTCACGGACAAGCGCAATGGCTCGGGACTGGGCCTGGCATTGGTTGCGAAAATCATCAGCGATCATGGCGGCGTCATTGAGTGCGAATCCGTGCCGCGCCAGACGACCTTCCGAGTGCTGTTACCGCTGCAGCGGGGACGCATAACCTCCAAGGAGCCAGCGCATGGCTAAAGGCACGGTCCTTGTCGCCGATGATGACAGCGCGATCCGCACGGTTCTCAATCAGGCGCTGGCGCGCGCCGGGTACATTCCGCGCACAACCAGCAACGCGGCATCCCTTTGGCGCTGGGTGCAGCAAGGCGAGGGCGATGTCGTGATCACGGACGTCGTCATGCCCGACGAAAATGCGTTCGAACTTCTGCCGCGTATCCGCCGGCTGCGCCCGGAGCTACCGATCATCGTCATGAGCGCCCAGAACACGCTGATGACCGCGCTCAAGGCAACCGAACGTGGCGCATTCGAATACCTGCCAAAGCCGTTCGACCTCAACGAACTGGTGACCGTCGTGGGGCGCGCCATGGCGGAGCCGAAACGATTGGCAAAACGTCCCGCCGAGGCCGATCCCGATGGCGAAGAACTGCCCTTGATCGGCCGCTCGATCGCGATGCAAGAGATTTATCGCGTTCTCGCCCGCCTGACCCAGACGGACCTGACCGTCATGATCAGTGGTGAGTCGGGAACCGGCAAGGAACTGGTTGCCCGCGTGCTGCACGACCACGGCAAGCGACGGCTCGGCCCATTCGTGCCGGTCAACATGGCAGCGATCCCCCGCGATCTCATCGAAAGCGAACTCTTCGGTCACGAGAAAGGATCGTTCACCGGTGCCCAGGCGCGCATGTCCGGTCGCTTCGAACAGGCCGAAGGTGGCACGCTGTTCCTCGATGAAATCGGCGATATGCCCCTCGAGGCGCAAACCCGTCTACTGCGGGTCTTGCAGGAAGGAGAATACACGACTGTCGGTGGGCGCACGCCAATCAAAACGGACCTGCGCATCATCGCCGCCACGCACCGAGATCTGCGTGCCCAGATTCAGCAGGGTCTATTTCGCGAAGACCTCTTCTATCGCCTCAACGTGGTGCCGCTGCGCCTGCCGCCGCTGCGCGAACGCCCTGATGATATCGGTGATCTCGCGCGCCATTTCCTGCGCGAGACGGAACGTGAGGGTCTCGGTGCACGCACCATTGCCAACGATGCCATCGAACGCCTCAAGCAGCACACTTGGCCCGGCAACGTCCGAGAACTGGAAAACCTGATCCGCCGCATTGTCGCGGTGCACCCGCAAGACGTTATTTCGGCCGATACGATTGATCACGAACTCATCGATGCAAACGTCACGGCAGACCAGGTTGCCGAGACAGAGGATGCCCAGTCCCTGGCCGAAATGGTTGAGCGGCACCTGGCAACCTATTTCGCAGGTTTCAACGGTGAATTGCCACCCCCCGGACTTTATGATCGCGTCATTCGCGAAATCGAGGTGCCGTTGATATCAGCCGCGCTCACGGCGACTCGCGGCAACCAGATCCGCGCCGCCGAACTACTCGGCCTCAATCGCAATACACTGCGCAGCCGCATCAAGCTCTTGAACATCCAGATTTTTAAGAACCCGATCAGCTGACTAGATATATTTCGTAATATATAGTGATCGAGTGCGCGCGGCCCACTCCACACAAATGACACACAGGGTGTGCTTGACCATCAACACTTTCCCCGGTAACCGATGACTGCTGGGGCAGATTTGCAACAAGTATTCTGCATAATTCCTCAGGACTTCACCGTTCCGCCACAGTGTGACTTCAGGACTACGCATCAAGTCACAAAAGCAGGCGCCGGTGGCGGCCAACATATCAGGACCACGGTTTCCAACGAGAGCGGCAGGTTTTGAACCCGATGAAGCAATCGAACGAAACAGGCGGCTTCGCAGCAGACACAGGCTACGGCCTGGACGATGCGCTGGACGATGCCAAACTGCCGTTCGCCGACACCAATAGCCGCTCGTTCTACATCGGCCTGATCACGGTATCGCTGGCCAGCGTTTCCGCGCTCGCCACTTATCTCATTCTGACCGGGTTGACACCGATTGTACCGCGCAATTCGGTCGTGCTGACGGTGTTGTTCATCAACGTCGTCCTGATTGTCGCGATGATCGTCGTGATCGTCTCGCAGCTTGGCGGTCTGCTCAAGGCGTGGCGCCAGAAGGTCGCCGGCAGCCGCTTGCATGTCCGCATCGTGGCGCTGTTCTCGATAGTCGCGGCGCTGCCCGCCCTGATCCTCGCAGTCGCGGCGACGACGACATTTTCACGCTCGCTCGACAGCTGGTTTTCGACCCGCACCCGCACGATTATCGAAAACTCGATGGACGTGGCGAACGCCTACCTGGAGGAGCACGGACAGGTTATCCGCACCGATATCGTCAATATGGGCAAGGACTTGCAGGACGCGGCAAGCTCAATCGGTGGTGACAACGACAAACTCAAGAGCCTGATCTTTGTTCAGGCGGGTCTCAGGGACCTGCCGTTCGCCTATGTGATCGACGGCGACGGCAAACCGATCGTATCGGTTCTAAAAGATGAAAAAATTCCCTATCGGCCGCCACCGCGCAACGTGATTCAACTCGCGGCACAAGGTGAAATTCCATTACTGATGCCGCGCGACGCCTACCGCGTCGCGGCGCTCAAAAAGCTGGATGGATATCCAGGCGCCTATCTGTTTGTCGCGCGCGGGGTCAGCCCCAAGGTGCTCGGACATTTACGACGCACACAGGCCGGCGTCGCCGAGTATCGCAAATTGAGCAAACGGCGCGGCGGGCTGAAGGCTGCACACGCGCTGATCTATTTCATGATATCGCTGACATCGCTGCTCGCTGCGATCTGGGCCGGTTTCTGGTTCTCGGGCCGCTTCGTTGCCCCAATACGGCGGTTGATCGGAGCCGCCCAGGTGGTCAGCCAGGGCAACCTCAACGTGGCGCTGCCAGAGCGCCGCGGCGAAGGCGATTTGCGCCGGCTCTCGCAGACGTTCAATACGATGACGCATGAGCTGCGTACCCAGCGCGACGAACTCGTCAGCACAAATACACAGTTGCGCGACGGTCGCGCCTTCATGGAGGCAACGCTGGAAGGTGTGACGTCGGGCGTGATCGGGCTCGACGAAGACATGCGCGTGACACTCGCCAACCGGGCGGCAGAACGGCTGCTCAACCTCAGCCACGATGACATTGTCGGCAAACCGCTCGCCGATATCATGCCAGATTTCGCAGCCATATCGAACGACGGGAAACCCGGAGACGGCGCCGCACGCGACGGCAAGGCGCGGGCGCCGGATCAGATTTCCGCGAGCATCGATGGCGATGAGCGAACCTTTGCCGTGCGCCTGACGCGCAAAGAAGAAGACAAGCCCGGCGGCGCCGTGCTGACCTTCGACGACATAACGGAACTGGTCAGCGCCCAGCGCGCGTCGGCCTGGGCCGATGTCGCGCAACGCATTGCCCACGAGATCAAGAATCCATTGACGCCGATACAACTTTCCGCCGAACGCATCCGCCGCAAGTACAGCAATGTGGTGGCAGAGGATCGCGAAGTCTTCGACAAATGCACCGAGACCATCATTCGTCAGGTCGGAGATGTTGCACGCATGGTCGACGAGTTCTCGTCGTTTGCGCGCATGCCGAAACCGCAGTTGATGAACGACGATGTGCGCGCGGCGATTAAGGATTCGGTGACCCTGTTCCAGATGGGATCAACAGGTGTGCGCTTCACCATGGAACTGCCCGATGAGCCCGTCACGATGCTGCTCGACCGACGCCTGATGACACAGGCGATCACCAACCTCGTCAAGAACGCCGCCGAAGCCGCTCAGGCCGTCCTCGAGCAACCCGACGCCCCGAAGGACTTCGAAGGGCTCGTGGAAACGCGTCTAACCAGCGACGGCACGACGGCCGTTGTCGAGGTGATCGACAACGGTGTCGGCCTCTCGAAAGCGATGCGCTCGCGCCTTCTCGAACCCTATGTGACGACCAAGGCCAAGGGCACCGGCCTCGGCCTCGCGATCGTGCAAAAGATCGTTGAGCAGCACGGCGGCCGGCTCGAACTGACGGACGCACCGATTACCGCGACGCGCACCAGTGGTGCGGCCGTCCGCATGCACCTCCCCGTACGGGCAACAGCGAACGAAGCTGTCGTCCAAACCGACATTGAACCCAAGCTTGCAACGACAGCGAAATGATCGCTGAGCGGCTCGTTGCGCCAAATTGAGAGAGGAGTAATCATGGCTTCGGACATTCTCGTCGTCGACGACGAAAACGATATCCGCGAACTCATTGCCGGCATCCTGGAGGATGAAGGGCACAGTTGCCGCCTTGCCCGGGACAGTGACGAAGCGTTGCTCGCGATCGAAGCGCGCAAACCGCATCTGGTCGTCCTCGATATCTGGCTGCAGGGCAGCCGTCTCGACGGACTCGAAATCCTGAACATCATCCGCAAAGTGCACCCGGAACTGCCGGTGGTGATCATCTCCGGTCACGGCAACATCGAAACAGCCGTGACCGCGATCAAACGTGGCGCCTACGACTACATCGAGAAACCGTTCCAGGCCGATCGCCTGCTGCTCGTGACGATGCGCGCGCTCGAAGCTTCACAGTTGCGTCGAGAAGTCCAGAACCTGCGCGAGCGGACCAATCAGGCGGTCGAACTGATCGGCGACAGTGGCGCGATGAACCAGCTGCGCACACAACTCGAGCGCGTCGCACCGACCAACAGCCGGATCCTCATTCGCGGCCAGTCCGGCACCGGCAAAGAACTCGTTGCGCGTATGTTGCACGAAAAATCACACCGCGCGGACGGGCCGTTCGTCGTGCTCAACGCCGCCGCAATGGCCCCTGATCGTGTCGAAGAAGAACTGTTCGGGATCGAGGACCATGCTGGCGGCACCCGCAAGGTCGGCGCGCTTGAAGAAGCGCACGGCGGCACGCTCTATATCGACGAGGTTGCCGACATGCCGGTCGAGACGCAGGGTAAGATCCTGCGTGTCCTCGTCGAGCAGAAGTTCCTGCGCCTCGAAGGGACGCAGAAGGTATCGGTCGACGTGCGTATCATTTCATCGACCGCCCGCGACATTGAACGCGACATGGCCGAGGGCCGCTTCCGCGAAGACCTCTACCATCGCCTCAATGTGGTGCCGCTACGTGTGCCGTCGCTCGCCGAGCGGCGCGAAGACATCCCAACGCTTGTTCACCACTTCGCGACACAGATCGCCGAGACATCGGGCCTGGCACCGCGCAAGATCGGCGATGATGCGATCGCGGTGCTGCAGGCTCACGACTGGCCGGGCAATGTCCGAGAACTGCGCAACAACATCGAGCGCGTCATGATCCTCGTCGGCGGTGACAACTCGACCGTGATTGCTGCCGACATGCTGCCCAATGAGATCGGTTCGAACGTACCGCTACCGGTTAACGGCGGCGCCGAACACCTGATGTCGCTGCCTTTGCGCGAAGCCCGCGAGATCTTCGAGCGCGAATATCTGCTCTCCCAGATTAACCGGTTCGGCGGCAATATCTCGCGCACGGCCGAGTTTGTCGGCATGGAACGTTCCGCCTTGCACCGCAAGTTGCGGGCGCTGGGCGTCAGTTCCGAGCAGCGATCCAGTGCCGCACAGGCAGCCGGCTAGTCCTGTCGTGCGGCAGGCTACCGTGCGGCCTTCGGTACGGACATCGCGGTGGTGAATAGGCTAGGCCTGTTCTATGGTCCCCGTGGATAGGGGTGTGCGGCCATGAAAGTTATTATCTGCGGGGCAGGGCAGGTCGGTCTCGGCATTGCCGAGCGCCTGGCCAGCGAAGGCAATGACGTGTCGATCATCGACTCGGCGCCAGAACTCGTGCAGCGGGCCAACGATGTTCTGGAGGTTCGCGCCATTCTCGGCAACGGCGCCCACCCGGATGTCCTGCAGCGCGCCGGCGCGCGTGACGCGGATATGCTGATCGCGGTCACACTGGCCGACGAAGTCAACATGGTTGCCTGCCAGATCGCCAACAACGTCTTCGAGATTCCCACGAAGATCGCCCGCGTGCGCGCCCAATCCTACCTCGACAAGAGCTGGACCAATCTGTTCTCGCGCGAGGGGATCAAAATCGACTATATCATCTCGCCGGAGATTGAGGTCGGCAACGTTGTCCTGCGCCGCCTGGCGTTGCCTGGTGCGTTCGAGACGGCGAGCTTTTCGAACGGACAGGTCGTCGCCGTCGGCATCAATTGCGGCCCCGAATGCCCGGTCGTCGATACGCCGATCCGACAGCTCGCCGAACTCTTCCCGGATCTGCCGGCATCGATTGTCGGCATCGTGCGCAATGGCGAGCTCGTCGCCGCGACATCGGATGCCCGCATGCAGACCGGCGATGATGCCTACGTCGTCGTGCCGGCGGACCAGGTCGCCCGCACCCTCAAGATTTTCGGCCACGAGGAGACCCAGGCCCGGCGGATCATCATCGCCGGCGGTGGCAACATCGGGCTGTTCGTCGCGCGCGCCATCGAGGAGCGCGAACACAACGTCCGCGTCAAGATGATCGAATCCCGCCGCGAACGTGCCGTCCAGATTGCCGAGACGCTGCAACGTACCGTGGTTCTGCACGGCGATGCCTTGTCGGAAGATCTGCTACGCGAAGCAGATGTCACGGCAGCCGAGACCTTAGTTGCGGTGACCAACAACGATCAGGCCAATATCCTGACATCGGTTCTCGCCAAACAGCTCGGTTGCCGGCGCAGCCTGTGCCTGGTGAACGGCACGGGCTATGCCAACATGGTCCGTTCTTTCGGCATCGATGCCCAGGTCAGTCCGCGATTGGTGACGGTGTCACGCATCCTGCAGTACGTTCGTCGCGGTCGAATTCGTGCTGTCCACGAAATCCACAACGGCGCCGCTGAAATAATCGAGGCCGAGGCTCTTGAAACAACGCCGGTGGTCGGCCCACCGATCAAGGCGCTTGATCTTTCGCGGGGGGTTCGCTTTGGTGCCATCGTCCGCCAGGGTAAAGTCTTTCGCCCGGGAGGCGATACCGAACTGCAACCGCGTGATCGTGTCATCATGTTCTCGCCGTCGCAAAATATCCGCGAGGTCGAGCAACTCTTCCGCGTGAGCCCAGATTACTTTTAGGACGGGCGCAACTCGGCCGCACCGACCAGCCCGAAGGAGTATCCAGTTGACCAAGGTCGTTTACGTCAATGGCACCTACCGCCGCTATAGCGATGCCCTTGTCCATGCCGAAGACCGCGGTTTTCAGTTCGGCGACGCCGTATATGAGGTGTGTGAGGTGCGTGACCGCGCGATCGTCGACGAAGCACGGCACATGGCGCGGCTCGAACGTTCGCTGGGAGAACTGTCGATTACCCTACCGATGAGTACCCGCGCCTGGCAAACCGTCATGCAGGAGGTCGTGCGCCGCAATCGTGTCAGGGACGGCATTGTCTATCTTCAGGTCTCGCGCGGAGCCGGTCCGCGTGACTTCCTGTTCGGCGGCGTCGAGACGCCACCGACGGTCGTCTGCCTGGCTCGTCCGCACTCACGTGCCGGTCAGGAGGCAGCCGCTGCCAAGGGCATTGCCATAAAGAGCATGCCGGACATGCGCTGGGGACGCTGCGACATCAAGACGGTGATGCTGTTGCCGGCCAGCCTCGCGAAGGAAGATGCCAAGCAATCAGGCGCCCAGGAGGCTTGGTTTATCGGCTCCGATGGCAACGTCCGCGAAGGTGGTTCCAGCAATGCCTGGATCATCACCAAGAACGATGAACTCGTCACACCTAAGGCCACCAATGAGATTCTGCGCGGCATTACGCGAACAACCCTGATCGATCTGATCGAACGGGACGGGCTCAAACTGGTCGAACGGGGCTTTACGATCGAAGAGGCACAGGACGCGCGCGAGGCGTTTATTACGTCAGCAACCAATCTGGTGATGCCGGTCGTCGAGATCGACGGACGTCCGGTCGGCAACGGCCATCCCGGCTCGACGAGCCTGCGCCTGCGCGAAACCTTCCATGAAGTGGCACAGAAGCGACAATTGGCGGCGAGCGCAGCCGCCTGACCATGGTCGCGCGCCGTCGAATCCGGCTGCAGCTCCAGGGAGCGCTTCTTCGACAGTGAACATGACTTATTTAATGTGCTATAAGCGCCTATATGGCAGATAAGTCGCGAATTGTATCAAGCCTGTCTGCCTCGCACATGTCCGTGACATAAATCGAAACGCCGACGACCTCAAAAAGAGCGAACAAAAACAATACGGATCCCCCCGAAATGCCAGCTGAGCGCCAACAAGGGCTGCAGGATCGATTCCTCAACAAAGTCCGCAAAGACAAAGTACCGCTGACGATCTTTCTCATGAACGGCGTCAAACTACAGGGCATTGTGACCTGGTTTGACAATTTCTGCGTCCTGCTGCGGCGCGATGGCCATTCACAATTGGTCTACAAGCATGCAATTTCGACCATTATGCCGGGTCAACCGGTCAACCTGATGGACGAAGAAGAGGGCGAGGAGTAAGACCGCATAGACCACTCAGACGAGAGAGCCAACGGACGTTTCCGTTCGCAGAACCACACTCTGCACGACGCCGAGGAGGCGCGTGAAGCAGATGGGTCAGTGGCGCCGAGCGGTTTTGACCGTCCCCAAGGCGGTGTCGCCGGAGCCTTTCAAGAACTCGAGATCGATCGACCGACAATTCGTGCCATCGTCGTCGTGCCGGAACTGACCGGTCGTGACAGCGCCGCGACCGGCGACGGCAAACGTGCGCCGATACAACACAGCATCGACGACCGCCTCGAAGAAGCTGTCGGCTTGACCCACGCGATCGAACTGACGGTCGCCGGTGCCGAGGTCGTTCGACTTGCCAATCCACGACCGGCGACGCTATTCGGCACGGGCAAGGTCGCCGAACTGGGCCAGCGCATCGAGGAACTCGACGCAGGGTTGGTCATCGTTGACCACGCGCTCTCTCCAATACAGCAGCGCAACCTGGAACGGGAATGGAATGCCAAGGTCCTCGATCGTACGGGTCTCATTCTGGAGATTTTCGGGCGCCGCGCAAGAACGCGCGAAGGCGCGCTGCAGGTCGAACTCGCCCATTTGATGTTCCAACGCAGCCGGCTGGTGCGCAGCTGGACACACCTCGAACGCCAGCGCGGCGGTTTTGGCTTCCTCGGCGGTCCCGGGGAGACGCAGATCGAAACCGACCGGCGACTGTTGCGCGACCGTATCGAGAAGATCCGCTCGGAACTTGAGAAGGTAACGCGCACACGAACCCTGCACCGCTCCGGACGCGCCAAGGTGCCATACCCGGTAGTTGCCATCGTCGGCTACACCAACGCCGGTAAATCAACGCTATTCAACCGGCTGACCGGAGCGCGTGTTCTGTCGCAAGATCAGGTTTTCGCGACCCTGGACCCGACGATGCGGGAGCTACAACTTGGTAGCGGCCGGCGTGTCATCCTGTCGGATACCGTGGGTTTCATATCCGATCTGCCCACCATGCTCGTCGCAGCTTTTCGTGCGACCTTGGAAGAGGTGGTCGCAGCCGACATCATCCTGCATGTCCGGGACATCTCGCATCCGGAAACCGAAGCCCAACGCCAGGATGTCGTCCAGGTCCTCGACGACTTGCTGGGCGAAACCGGCGATGATGCCGCACCGATCGTCGAAGTCTGGAACAAGATCGATCTCGTAGATGCCAACCGGCATGACTCTATCGACGCCGAGCGTCAGCAGGCGATCAACCTAGGTTTGCCACCCATATTGACGTCGGCCGTGACGGGGCAGGGCCTCGATGCGCTGAGCGACCAAATCGATGAGATTATCGGGCGTGGCGATGTTACGTTGCGCATCGTTGTTCCCGCCGCGGCCGGCAAGTTGCGCCACTGGTTGCACGAGAACACAACCGTGCTCGGCACGCTGGCATGCAATGACGACAGTGGATCGAGTGAATTGGAAGTGCGCATCTCAAACGTCAAGCACGGCCAACTGCTGCATCGCCTTGAAGCACTCGGGTTGTCCGCAAGGCATTGACCCGCAGATTGACGGCGCGGCCCCGAGCTGATGCCGAATTGACCGAGACGGGCCCGCGAACAGATCACGTCGGCGTCTGATCCTGGGGTGCAGCCGTCAGCGACGCTGGCGGCGTCATGCCCATCGATACGTAGATGCTGACCAGTTGATCTATGCCGACTTGCGCCGGCTTGATCCAATCCTGTGGCACATAGACAAGCGCACCACCCACCGGCACCGGCGCGCTCGGCACGAGAATGCCGACGTAGTCCGCACTGCCAAGGTCGATCGTCGAGCTGGAGGGCAGGAGCGCCAGCACTGCCGCGCCACGATCACCCCCGAAGAAACACCAGACCGGGGTCATGTTCTTTATGCCGCCCTGGTCCTGCGTGTCGACAACCGAGACGAAACGCTTCGAGACCTGATAGAGGCTGCCGATCACCGGGATACTCAAGACCATGCGATCCATCAAGCCATGAAACCAGGGCCCGAGGCTGGTTTCGACCAGGAGGCCAAACAGAAACACAACGATCAGAACAACTGCGAGTCCACCGAGATAAGGCAGTAGCGCCTTGTCATCGATGGTCAGGCCGATCGACGTCAACAAGCCGCCTATCATGCTGTCGGGGCCGATGTATTCGACCGCAAATCGCACCAGCCAAATGGTCACCGCAATGGTTGCGGTAAGCGGCAAGAGCGCCAACAGGCCTGCCAGAAAAACGCGCACGATCCGTCTCATATTACGTTCTCCGCCATTCTCATCTTGTTGTTGGAACCATGCCCCGATGACGGTCAAGATACCCGCAAACCGGCCTCTTGCATCAAGGGAATGACACGGCGGCCAAAGAAATCCAGGTCCGGCAGGAAATCATAGAAATTGACCTGGACGCCATCACAGCCGCTTTCGGCCAGGCGCTGGAAACCGTCGACAACCTGCTCCGGCGTGCCGACGATATGGACGTTACCGCCAATCACCCACTGGTCGCGCGACGTGCCTTTCCAGGATGATTGGTCACCGCCGGCGAAGGTCGCATAGAAATTGTCGACCGCGACACGGTCCTGGTGGTCGAGAATGGCCTGGTGCTGTGCCCAGGCCTCGGCTTCGGTCTCGCGGCAAATGACGTGCGGATTGATGACCGTGCGCACTTCGCGACCCGCGGCCTCACCGCGGGCCTTGATCCTGGCATTGTGGGCTGGCAGCGCCTCACAGGCCATGTCGAGATCGGCGCCGGCCGGACTCGTAATGAAGATCAAGTCCGAATGCCTGATCGCATAATCGAGCCCCGCGTCTGACGACGTCGCGTTGACCAGAATACAGCGATCGTTGACCGGCTTGGGCGCAACGAAGGCACCGTTCATCTGCCAATGCTCACCATCGACGGTGATTTCATCGTCTTCCGACCAGAGACGTTTCAAGAAGGTGGTGAACTCGTCCGCCATCTCGTAGCGCGCATCGTGCGCCAGCGGTTTGAGCCCGAACATCTCAAACTCGCTGGGCTTGTAGCCGGTAACGACGTTGAGCCCCCAGCGCCCGTCGCTGATGTTGTCGATGGTTGCGCCAAACTTCGCGAGGTGCAGCGGATGCCAACCGTAGAGGACGTGCACCGTTGAGATCAGGATAATGCGTTCGGTGATGGCAGCGAGGCCGGCAGTGACCATGAGCGGGTCGGTCGACAGCTCACGGAAGCGCATGTCGCCGCCATAGCCGCCCTTGCCCATCCATTGGGCGAGGCCGAACACGAGATCAAATCCAAGCGCTTCGGCGCGACGCGTGCACTCGGCATTATAGTCGAACGTCCATGACGTCTCACGCGGCGCGCGTGACGGTGACCACGCACCCGATTGCAGCGGTAGAAACAACCCGAGCATCAAACGGTTCTGCTTGGCGGCCTCGAGGGCAGGGGAGTGAAAGCTGGTGTCGCCCGGTGTTTTTGTCATGCCGCCTACCTCGCGCGTAATACCGTCGACAATCCAAGCATTGCGACAAAGGGCTGTCCAGCGCGCGCGTGCGACGGCGTCGGGTCAGACCTCTTCTTCGCGCCGGCCCGATTCCTCGCGCTTGGCCCGATCCCACAGGGCGTCCATCTCGGCCAGCGTTGACCCTTCCACCCCACGGCCGTCGGCCTCGAGCAATTCTTCGATACGGGCGAAGCGACGGCGAAATTTCGTGTTGGTCTGGCTGAGCGCCGCCTCAGGCTCGATTTTTAGATGCCGTGCGACATTGGCCATGACAAACAACAGATCACCAAACTCGGCGCGCATCGCATCGACGTCACCGGATGTCACCGCCTCGTCGAACTCGGCGAGTTCCTCGTGCATCTTGGCCATGACGGGCGCGAGCGTCGGCCAATCGAACCCGACCCGGGCAGCCTGCTTCTGCAACTTCACGGCCTGACTGAGCGCCGGCAGATTGCGCGGCACATCATCGAGAAGGCTCTTGGCACCCGCCGTTGTAACCCCGAGTCGTTCGCGTTCCGCGTGCTTCGCGAGGCGCTCGGCCGATTTGATACGCTCCCAGAAGCCTGGTGGCGCACCGGCCCGCCGCTCAGCCGCCGTGCCAAAAACATGTGGATGCCGACGCACCATCTTTTCCGAGATGGCCGTCGCAACGTCATTGAAGTCGAACGCACCCAATTCCTGCGCCATACGCGCGTGATAGACGACCTGGAGCAAAAGATCGCCCAGTTCGTCCTTAAGATCGGCGAGATCGCCCCGCGCGATCGCATCACCGACTTCGTAGGCTTCCTCGATCGTGTAGGGGGCAATCGTCTCGAACGTCTGAACCTTGTCCCACGGACAACCCGATTGTGGATCGCGCAGCGCCGCCATGATACCGCAAAGAGTCTCGAGCGTGTAAGGACGCTCGGGCGCGCGGGTTGTGTCTCCATCGAGTGGCGCTGCAGGCGTTTCGCCGTCAGGTACATCCTTCGTCGTCATGAAATCACTCCCATGTCAGACGCAACAACCGAGCATGACCGGCTCAACGGCTCAGCGCCGCATCCGCTCCAGCACCAGCTAGATTCGCATAATGTATATTATGGAAAATAACTAGAAGTAAGATAATGCTTATCAAGAAGTTACCAAGTTCATTTCTCATACTTCTCAGCCACCAGCGCGTCGAGCAAGCGTACGCCCCAGCCTGACGCCCACGTCCGACTGATGTCCGTCTTGCCGGATGCCATGGCAACGCCGGCCACATCGAGATGGACCCACGGCGTATCCTTGACAAACCGCTGCAGGAACTGAGCAGCGGTGATCGATCCGGCCATGCGACCGCCGATGTTTTTCATGTCGGCGTTCGGTGTGTCGATGAGTTTGTCATAGGCTGCGGCAAGCGGCATGCGCCAGACCTTCTCCTTGGTCGCCTCCCCTACTTCGGCCAATTCGCCCGCAAGTTTGTCATCGTTCGAGAACAAGCCGGCATGCTCCTTGCCAAGCGCAACAATGATGGCACCGGTCAGCGTTGCCAGGTTAATCATGAAGCGCGGCTTGAAGCGCTGCTGCGCATACCACAGCAAATCGCACAGCACGAGCCGACCTTCCGCGTCCGTATTGATCACTTCAATCGTCTTGCCTGACATCGACGTGACAATGTCGCCCGGGCGCTGGGCCTTGGCCGATGGCATGTTTTCGACGAGCCCGACGATGCCGATGGCGTTAACCGGTGCGGCCCGCCCCGCCAGCGCGGCCATCAGGCCGGTCACACACGCGGCGCCGCCCATGTCGCCCTTCATGTCCTCCATGCCGCCCGCAGGCTTCATTGAAATGCCACCGGTATCGAACACCACGCCTTTGCCGATGAAGCAAAGCGGTTTGGTGCGCTTTGACTTTGCGCCGTGCCATTGCATGACGGCGACGCGGGCCGGCCGGTCACTGCCTTGGGCAACCGCCAGCAAGGACTTCATTTCGAGTTCTTCGAGCGCCGCGACATCGAGAATTTCGACGTCCACGCCGAGGTCTTGCAGTTTTTCGCACTCGGCCGCGAACTCGATCGGGCCGAGCGTATTGGCCGGTTCGTTGACAAGATCGCGTGCAATTCCGACACCGTTGGCAATCGCCTGACGCGCTTCGAACGCAGCGCGTGCGGCATCCGGCTTGGCCACATGCACGGTCAGACGCTCGAGCTTGGCCGGTGCCTTATCCTGCTCTTCTTCTTCGCCGCCGTTCTTCTTGGATTTGTACTTGTCGAACGTGTAGTGGCGCAGCAGCGCCCCCATTGCGATATCGGCGGCGACTTCGGGCGCATCGATATCGGCCATATCGACGACAACCGCCGCGGCGTTGGTGCGCAGCCCGCCCAGCAGTCCGGCGCTGCGCCCTCCGGCCATGACCCAGTCGTTGGCCGTCATCTTCGCGGTGTCACCCAGCCCGGCGATCACGAAACGCGCGTCCGGCCTGTTGGCCGGCGCCAGAACATCGATGTGCCGCTTCGCCTGCCCTGCAAAATCCGCCACCGCGGCCGCAGAGGTAATGTGTCCGTCGAGTGACTTGTCGAGCTTGCGGGCTGCCGCGCCCAACGCCAACTCCTTGCCCGCAAACAACAGTGTTGTCCCGGTTAACTTGGCATTCAAATCGGCAAACTCGATCGCGAGCGTCAACGGCATCAGGCTGTCCTTTACTGTGGCCCCAGCTTTTGCGGGCCGGGCGATGGTGCACTCTACCGACGTGACCTGCGGCGCAGATTCGCATCATCGGGCACGCTCAACAAAAAGCGTGCCGCTGGATGCATCCGATCGCGCCCGGCGCCAAGAAGAGTGATGTGGCACGCAAACTATCGGTTTTGCATTGCAAGACAACCAAATCTTTGATGATTTACGGTTCTGGGGACGCTCCGCGCGTGCGACAAGTTGTGCAGGCCACCATCCGGGCGGCGGGCCGAAGAATGGCCGAAATTCGGCCACGCTCGCGTGAAATCGATGACATCAGTGGGACGGGAGCCGGGGCCGTCGCGTTATCCCTTCGATGACGCAAGCCGGATTGACTTGGGGGACGATCACGCCGCGAATGGGCATATTCGGCCGATACGTTTTTCGCCAGGCCTTTGCGGCCATGGCGCTCATCCTGCTGTCGCTGAGCGGCGTGGTTTGGATCGCGTTA
Organism: Hyphomicrobiaceae bacterium; assembly: GCA_051010015.1. Taxonomy (GTDB): domain Bacteria; phylum Pseudomonadota; class Alphaproteobacteria; order Rhizobiales; family Hyphomicrobiaceae; genus CAJQQK01. Next base: position 14,723 of record JBPCVZ010000330.1, on the reverse strand, counting down.
GCGCTCAGACAGCTGAAACTCGTGACCAGCAAAGGCCAGGACACCTTCACGTTGGTCCAGATGACCACCCTGGCCCTGCCCGGCCTGATGGCCCTGATCGCGCCCGTCGCACTTTTGATCGCCGCCATTCATGTGATCAATCGCCTCAACAGCGATAGCGAACTGATCATTCTGTCGGCGTCGGGCGCCAACATTTGGACCCTGACCCGGCCGTTCCTGATCCTCGCACTCGCCACCAGCATCGCCCTGACGTTGTCCAATCATTTCCTGATGCCGTGGTCGCTGCGATTGCTGCGCGAGAAAATCATCGAGGTGCGCTCCGACCTGTTGACGCAAGTGCTCTTACCTGGCCGGTTTTCAAGTCCGGAGCCGAATGTTGTCATTCATATACGGGACCGGCGCTATGACGGCGCGCTCGAAGGCATCCTCGTGCGTGACACGCGCAAAGCGGATGAATTGATCACCTACCTCGCCGAGCGCGGCCGGATCGTCAAACGGTCTTCAGGTTCGAGCTTTCTGATGATGTACAAAGGTCACATCTTGCGGGCCAAGAAAATCAATGAACCACCTGAAATGCTTACGTTTTCACAGTACGGCATCGATCTGGAGAGGTTCGAGGGCAAGCTCCAGAAGAGTTCTTGGCGCCCGCGCGAGCGCTACTTTGACGAACTCGTCAATCCCGACCAGACCGAGCCGGACTATCAGCGCAAGAAGGGCCATTACCGCGCCGAGCTGCACGAGCGCATAACCAGTCCGCTCTATCCGTTTGTTTTCGTCCTGATCATCGTCGCGTTTGTCGGCCAGGCGCAATCGACGCGCCAGAACCGGGCCCAGATAACGGCCATCGGTTTCCTCACCGCCGCCTCATTTCGAATTGCCGGGATGGCGGCCAACAACATCGTTGTGCTCAACGAGAACGCCGTGCCCCTGCTCTACATTATCCCGGCCAGCGGCATCGGGCTTGGGCTGTTCATGATCATGCGGCCGAGGTCACCGGCCCGCGGGCGCAGCCTTGGCGAACGGGTCGGTGAAGCGATCGGCGATCAGATCGAAACCGCGTGGCTCCTGATCAGAAACCGACGCACAGAGCGATATCGAGAATAGCATCAACGAAATCAAAGCCTTCCAACTGAAAGACCCGTCCGGACCCAGCGCCGATCATGAGCACACAGAAGACATTGTCCCGCTACATATCACGACGTTTCCTCGTCGCGATTGCCGGCGCGTTTCTGCTCTGTGCCGGGCTTATCTTCATGATCGACTTCGTCGAAATGCTGCGCCAAGCCGGCAAATACGGCGGCGCCGAGCTGTCGATGATCGTTTGGATTACGCTGCTGCGGCTGCCGGCCTACTCCGAAGTCCTTCTCACTTTTGCAGTGCTCGTTGGGAGCATATCGACTTTCATCAACCTCGCGCGCAGCAGCGAACTTGCCGTCATGCGGGCCGGCGGCATGAGCGCCTGGCAATTTCTCAAACCAGGCATTGTCGTCGCCTTCGTGCTTGGTGTGTTTGCCATCACGGTTTACAATCCGTTGTCGGCCAAAGCCCGCGCCGAGGCCGAGCGTCTACATGCCGAGGTATTTGGCCGCTCGTCGAATTTTCTTAGGCAACAGAGCGGCTTACCGTGGATGCGCCAAGACGGCAATGATGGCCCGTCGGTGATCTGGGCGGCCAACGCGACCGAGAATGGCCTGAAGCTGACCCAGGTCCGCATCCTTCAGTATGACACCGACAACAAGTTCGTCGAACGCGTCAACGGCAAGCATGCGCGCCTACAGGACGGCCACTGGATTGTCGAGAACGGCTGGGTGGTGCGCCCGAACGAGCCGCCACAGAGTTTCAAGACCTATGCGGTGCCAACTTATCTGTCCCCGGATCGTGTGCAGGACGCCATGGGATCGGTGCGCTCGCTGTCGTTCTGGGACTTGCCGACGATCATCGATCTCGCCGAGCGCGCCGGACTTGCATCAGCGCCCTATCATGTCCAGTACCAACTGCTTTTATCCAGACCATTTTTGCTTGCGTTAATGGTTCTTTTGGCAGGCACTGTGTCGTTGAAGTCATTCCGGTCAGGTGGCATCCAGACTATGGTTGTTGTGGGGATATTGGGGGGCATCAGCTTCTTTCTGATGGTCGAAGTATCCCGGCAAATCGGAGTGGCTGGATTGGTGGCGCCATGGGTAGCGGTTTGGGTGCCAATTCTGGTCGCGTACGCGTTTGCGACGACGATCATCCTTCATCAGGAGGATGGTTGAGACGTGTTGCGTAAGAGGCCGAACCGAGAAATGCAGGGCTTGACCTGGGAAAATGTGGGCGCGATCAAGGCCACAGCCAGACGTTGGCTGTTTGGCTTTACGGCGACCTGCGCCCTGACGGTCTGGTGCCTCGCGGTCGGCGCCGCGGCACAGGAGGCCGCCAAAAACCTCGAGCCGCAAATCTACGGACGGCCGGCAACCAAGCCGGGTGGCAGCCCGTTCCCGAAAGCGCCGCAAATTGACCGGGCGCAACCGCTGTACCTGCAAGGCGATGAATTGATCTACGACAACAAGGGTGGCCGCGTGACCGCCCGCGGCAACGTCGAGATCTACTACAACAACTATATCCTGACCGCCGACGAGGTGGTTTACGACCAACGCGCCGGTCAACTGAGCGCACACGGTAACGTGCTGCTACGCGAACCGGGCGGCGCCAAGACAACCGCTGAGCGTTTGGTGCTGTCCGACGATTTCCGCGACGGCTTTGTCCAATCACTGAGTTTCGTTGCCCAGGACGATTCCAAGATCACTGCGCGACGCGCAACGCGACGCGAAGGCAACATTACCGAATTCGAGCAGGGCAAATTCACACCGTGCAAATCGACGCCGGGCGCACCACCGGCCTGGTGCATCACCGCCAACCGTGTGATTCACGACCAGGAAGCCCAGGTCATCCGTTACGAGGACGCAGCATTCGAATTATTCGGCGTGCCGGTGCTGTATATCCCCTACTTCGAACATGCCGACCCGACCGTAAAACGCAAGTCGGGCTTCCTTTCGCCGCGCTTCGGAACTTCGGGCGATCTGGGCTACTTGTCGGAAGTCGCCTACTTCTTCAACCTCGCACCAAACTACGACTTTACCTTTCATCCGACTTACACCAGCAAGCAGGGCGTCCTCTGGCAGGGCGAGTTCAGGCACCGCATCGCGGTCGGCTCAATCGCCGGACAGTATCGCATCGAACTCGCCGGCATCGATCAGGACGTCGACGATTTGCCAGGATCAAGCGCCCGCGCCGATCTCGATGGCTGGCGCGGCAGCATCAAGACCGCCGGTAACTTCTCGCTTGCGTCGTGGTGGAATTTTGGCTGGGACGCGACGATCGAAAGCGACGACTCGTTCCGCCGCTTCTACAAGCTCGACAACATCCTGCAGACAGACCGCGTCAACTCCGTGTTCCTGCAAGGCATCAGCAACCGCAACTACGTCGGCCTCACGGCCTACCACTTCGGCGGACTGCTGCTGTCCGATCAGGACGTTTCGGAAAGCCAGGTCCACCCTGTCTTCGACTGGAACTATGTCGTCAACGCACCGGTCATCGGCGGGGAACTGAGCTGGAACGTCAATGCGATCAGCTTCACGCGGGACCTGAGTTTTCAGGACGGCGCCGGGGCCTCCCGCAAGGTGGACTCAATCTCGCACCGGGCCTCGGCGGATATCAACTGGCGCCGTCGCCTGATGGACCGCCTTGGCATAACGTATACGCCCTTTGCCAGCTTGCGCGGCGATGCCTCGACGTATAAGGACGTCGTCAATCCGTTGAATGACAATCTCATCCGGGACAGGACCGTCTTCCGCGGTACTGCCGCCGCCGGCATCCTTGCTGCCTACCCGTGGATCAAGCACACGGCCAATGCCTCCCACACGATCGAGCCGATCGGGCAGATCATTGCCCGCTCGAGCCGTGTCGGCGACCAGAATGCCCTGCCCAATGAAGACTCCCGCAGCCTCGTCTTCGATGACACCAATTTGTTCGAACTGGACAAGTATTCGGGTTACGACCGCCTCGAGACCGGTACCCGTGCCAATGTCGGCCTGCAGTACACGTTCCAGCTCAACACCGGAGGCTACGCCCGCGTTCTGGCCGGTCAGAGTTTCCATATCGCCGGACGTAACAGCTATGCAGACGCCATCGGCAACGAGCCGACCAACGACATCAACGGCAACCGCAACATCAGCCATACCGGCGATGCCGGCCTCGACACCACACGATCCGATTACGTCATTGGCGGCTACATCGCGCCGACCACCAACCTGCGATTCATCGGTCAGGCCCGTTTCAACGAAACCGATCTCAACCTTCGCCGCTCTGACTTCTACACCACCGCAAGTTACGGTCCATTCGTTGCGCAGGCCGCCTATTCCTATACGGCACCGGACTCATCTATTGACGACACCTCGCCGCAACAAGACGTCCTTGGCAGTCTGTGGGTTCAATTCACCGAACGCTGGTCGCTCGGCGGCATGCTGCGCTACGACATCGACGAGAAGGAAATTCGCCAGGATGCCTTGTCGCTGCGCTATGCCGACGAGTGTTACGTCCTGACGACCTCCTATCGCAATTCCAATATCATCGATGCCGACAACGGCATCACCAAAGACCAGACGTTCATGGTGCGCCTGGAGTTCAAGCATCTCGGCGGCTTCAACTACAAAACAGACTCACTCGACTTCAATCAGGGTGTGAACCAATAGTCTCGCCGTCGTTTGGACACCACGCCGCCACTTTGGCCGACGGAGATCGTCATATTTCGTAAAATCGCCGTCTTTTACAGGCGATGGTAGATCGAACCGAGAGAATCGTAGTGATTTAGTCAAGCAACATGCCGCAGGTGCCGCCCTACCCCGCGACGTGCCGACTGAATGACCAGAGCCAACAAAGCAACGGAAATGCGTTTCGCATGCTCGTGTCGTCCAAATTCCAAGCGAATCTGCCTGTAAAACAGGTTTACACCAAGCTTCTGGTTGGGCTGTTGGCAATTGTCACAGCCTCCCTGACGGGGCCGCAAGCCGCCGCACAATTCGGCAATGGGGCGGTCATCGTCACCGTACCTCAGCCGAACGCCGCACCGGCGGCGAAGCCGAAACCACGGACGCGTAAGAAGGCGACGAAACCCAAGGCGCGGCGCACTGCTACGAAGCGCCGGCAAGCCAGGCCGTCGCGCCAGCGCAAGACGTCGGCCGACAGGTTGAAAATCGCCGTCCTCGTCAATGACGACCCGATCACCCAGTACGAGATCAGTCAGCGCGCAGCGCTGCTTGCCGCGCGCTCCGGCGTTGGCAAACGCGCGCAGGCCAACTTCAAGAACCTGATCAAGCGCAAGAGCACCAACAACCGTCTCCGCGCCATTCTCAAAGAAACGATCCAAGCAAACCAAGGACGCAACCGCGAGCAGATCCTGGCCATCTTCGAGCGTCGCAAGAAGGCCTATGCGAAAGTTCTGCAGAAGCAAGCGGTATCCATGGCACGCAAGAGCGTCATTCCGGGCCTGCGCCGCAAAGCCACACAGGAACTCATTGATGAACGTCTAAAGCTGCAGGCCGCCAAGCGCGCCAAGGTGCTGATCTCCAAGGCCCAGCTGGACGGAGTCATGAACGGCATCGCCAAGCGCAACAAGGTATCGCTGGCCGGCTTCAAGGAGCGGTTGCGCCGGCAAGGCACGGACTACAACACCATGCGCACACGGGTTCGCGCGCAACTGTCCTGGGGCCGCCTGGTCAACGCCAAGTTCGGGCGCTATGTCGATGTCAACCAGAAGACGATCGACGAGTCCGTCGTCTCCGGCAATGATGCCAGCAAGATCAGCCTGCACCTGCACCGATTCCTCTTTCGCCTGCCAGCCAAGATCGACCAGCGCGTCATCGCGCAACGCATGGTGGAAGCCGGTCAGGCACGCGCGAATTTTCGCGGTTGTGCAACGTCACGTAATCTGACGCGGGGCGCCAAGGACGTTTCCTTTCGTGACATGGGCTACCGCGTTGCCTCGGCGATCGCGGAACCGACCCGCAGCCTGTTGCTGAATGCGCGTAACGGCGAGATGGCCCCACCCGTGACGATCCGTGAAGGTGTTGCACTCTATGCGGTTTGCGCGCGCCGGTCGGGCAATAAGAGCTTTGCCGCGCGGCGTGCAGCCGAAAATACCTTGCGGCGCAAGCACACGGAAATCTACGGCCGCAAGTACCTCAGCGACCTGCGCCGCGAAGCCCATGTCGAATACCGCACGCGATGAAAGCTCCTGTCGGCTCTGATGGATTGCCGGCGCTGCGCGACGTGATCGACACCCATGGCCTCGCCGCCAAGAAGAACCTCGGCCAGAATTTCATACTCGATCTCAATTTGACCACCAAGATTGCCGGTCTCGCAGGTCCTCTCGACGAGCGCCTCGTGGTGGAGATCGGCCCCGGCCCGGGTGGCCTGACACGGGCGCTCCTCGCGGGCGGCGCGCGCCATGTGATCGCCATTGAACGTGACGAACGCTGCCTGCCAGCCCTCGATGACATCGCCGCTCACTGGCCAGGACGCCTTACCGTTCATGCTGCAGATGCGCTGCAAACCGACTGGAACGCCATCATCGAACCGGCGCGAACACAACCGCGCGAAAAGGTGATCATCATCGCCAACCTGCCCTACGGTATCGCCACCAAACTCTTGATCGGCTGGCTCGAGACGGAGCCCTGGCCGCCCTGGTACGACGGCATGGCCCTGATGTTTCAAAAAGAGGTCGCGGAGCGGATCGTCGCGGTACCTGCGACGAAGTCCTATGGCCGGCTTGCCGTTATCGCCCAGTGGCGTTGTCATTGCGAGATCGCCATGACGCTCGGGCCCGAGGCGTTCACACCGCCGCCCAAAGTTGCATCGGCCATTGTTCGATTCAAACCGCGTGACGAATGCCTGCCAGCCTGCGATGTCACCAAGCTTGGCCAGGTATCCCGCACACTATTCGGGCAACGCCGTAAAATGCTGCGGGCAACATTGAAACCACTGTTTCGCAACCCGGAAACCATTCTCGAGCGGCTTGGTATCGAGCCGACGGCGCGCGCCGAAACGCTATCCGTCGCCGACCTTGCGAACATTGCGCTCGAGATGGATCGTTCAAAGTGAACCCATGATGCCACGCACAAATCGCGGCAAGCCCCGTTGCCGTTCTCGTTTGTGGCGTTCCGCGATGAGGATGGATTGCAGCGCCTGACTGCTCGCGTCGAGATCGTCATTGACGATGACATAGTCATACTCGGCCCAATGACTGATCTCATCGGACGCCCGCGACATGCGATCCGCAACAACCTGGTCACTATCCTGTGCACGCGTGCGCAGGCGCTGCTCCAGAATAGGACCGGATGGCGGCAGCACAAACACGCGCACAAGATCCTGCGCCATCGCCTCGGCGATCTGTTGAGCGCCCTGCCAGTCGATATCGAACAGAATATCCTGCCCCGCCGCCAAGGATGCCGCGACGGGCGCCTTCGGCGTGCCATAGAAGTGGTCGAAGACCCGCGCCCACTCCAACAGATCCCCGGCTTTGCGCCGCGCTTGAAAGGTGGCTTCATCAACGAACCAATAATCACGCCCGTCAACTTCGTTCGCGCGTGGCGGTCGTGTGGTCAGCGACACCGACAACGCGATCGACGAATCGCTTTCCAGCAAACGGCTCGCCAGGGTCGTTTTTCCAGCCCCGGACGGAGACGACAGCACCAACAGCATGCCACGCCGTTCGACCGGACGGCGCCCTGTATCCGAATTGCTATTCAATATTCTGCACCTGTTCGCGCATTTGTTCGATCGTGGATTTGAGCTCAAGACCAAGTTTGGTGACCGCGACATCATTCGACTTCGAGCAAAGCGTGTTCGCTTCGCGATTGAACTCCTGGGTAAGAAAGTCCAGCCGGCGCCCGATCGAGCCTTCCGAGGCAAGCAGCTCGTGCGCGGCCGCGACATGGGCCCGCAAGCGCTGCAGTTCTTCTTCGACATCGGCTTTGGTTGCCAGCAGAACCGCTTCCTGGTGTAGCCGATCCGTATCGAAACTGGCTGCCTTTTCATCGAGCAAACGCTTGATCGCGTCGCCAAGTCGCAATGCTATCGCCTCGGGAGTGCGCGCCGGTGATGCGGTCACCGCCTCGATAATCCCGAATATGCCCTTGAGCTGCTGTTCGACAATTTCACCGAGACGCCGGCCTTCCCCGGCACGGGCCGCGATCAGGGCATCAAGACCTTTTTCGAGATCGGCAAGTTGGGCGACGGTTCGTGCCGCAACGACATCTTCGGGGTCTTCAATCTCGACGGTGTCGAGCACACCGCGCAGCCCTAACATCCCTTCCACTGTCGGTGGCGGGGCATCGAACCGTTCACGCAGATCACTGGCGATCTCGAGCACCTGGTGAAGCGCATTTTCATTGACGACGACGACCGATCCACTCGCCGTCCGCCGCTGATTAAGTTGTAGGGTCACGTTGCCGCGTGTCAGACGTTTTGCAACAAGTTCACGGGCCGGCAGTTCAATCTGGTCGGCTCCAGGCGGCAGCCGCAGCCGGACATCGAGCCCACGTCCATTGACCGTGCGGATTTCCCAGAACCAAGTCGCACCGTCGTCCGCCCCGTCGATACGTGCGAAACCGGTCATGCTCATAACGGTCATATTGGGCTCGATCGCTTGCACAATGAACTGTTGAGCGTCGGTTTTAGAGCGTGTCACGCCGAAAGGGAAGCAAGGCGCGTGGACAACCGCCTTCGGATCAACTCTGGAACAACTCAGACATTCAGCGCGGCGGACGCTTTACCGGGAGGGGTACGATGCCGGGCGTGACCGTGTCCGTGCCACTGGCAACGGTCACTGACGATCTCGACTTGGTGTTCAACAGCGTTGGCGCGACATTGGACGCGGAAGCCGCCTTCTCAGTCTGTGCACGTTTTGCTTCGTCGGCCCGAATGCCGCGCTCGATCTTGCGCCAGTTTCTGACCGCGCGCTCGTGATCTTTGAGCGTCGCCGAGAAGATATGCCCGCCACGGCCGTCGGCGACGAAATAAAGGTCTTTCGTCGTCGCTGGCTGAAGAACCGCTTCGATTGACCGGCGCCCCGGATTGCAGATCGGCGTCGGCGGCAGGCCATCAATCTGGTACGTGTTGTAGGCAGTCTTGCGGTTGATATCCGACCTAAAAATCTTCGATCCCCAGGCGACATTGGCGCCGTGCTTGCCATAGAGGATGGTGGGGTCGGACTGCAAGCGAATGCCGCGCCTCAGTCGATTGATGAAGACCCCGGCAATTCTCGCCGGGTCGTCATTCGGTCCACTTTCCTTCTCAACGATCGAGGCAAGAACAAGCGCTTCCGCTTTGTTGCGCAGCGGTAGGTCCGGCGCGCGCGCCTCCCATTTGGCATCAATGAACTTCAGCTGTTCCTTGGCGAGCAATGTCAAAACCTGTTGCCGCGGCGTATTGCGCGGCACACGAAAGGTCTCGGGCAAGAGCGATCCTTCCGGCGGGACCTGCGAGACCGCCCCCGATAGATTGTCATCGTTCAAAAGCCGGCGAACAATCTCATAACTTGTCAGCCCTTCCGGCAGGGTAACGGAATAGAGCAGCGCGCGGCCTTCGGTGAGTACATTTATGACGTCGCGAATGCTCGAGCGGGCCTTGAGCTCGTATTCCCCCGCTTTCATGTGCCGCCCGGCACGGCCTGAAACGCGCGCGATGGCATTTTGCGACATGACTTGAGCCAGAAACACCGATTGACCGGATATCACACCCTGTTTCTCCAGCCGCTCGGCAATCATGCGCGTACTGTCGCCTGCCGGAATAACGACATTGCGCGCTTCCTGAAGTGGACCCGGAGCATCGACGGCTTGGTGGAACCAGGCGACGACACCGGCCACCGAGGTCATGATGACAAACCCGAGCGTCAGTATACCGCTCAAAAATCGGGTCAATCCCCGCATCCGTTTTGATCCCCTCTTGCGCCGGCGCCCATTGGGCCGTTTCGGTGCACGCGTCGGCTCAATCTCTTCTGCAGGACTGCGCGGTGCGTACCCTGGACGCACATGCCAATGATTGGGCGCGGTATGACGTAGGTTCACGGAACCATCTCACTCTCTGCGTTCCTCGATGCCCGATCAATCCATCAAAGGGCGTTTCGCTCAGCGCTAGAAAGACGTAAAATTATGGCAAAACAGGACCATCACACAGACAGCTCGCCGCACCTGAGCAGATCGGCCCACCTGTCGCCAAGCCATGTCCTTCCGTCTCACGCCATTCCAGTCGACGCGCCAACTGATACCGATTTACGAGATTCGACTACAAGATGCGACAATTCGGCATCGAACCCATCCAGTTTCGCGATGGTCACTCAATCTGACGCAACACAAGCGACGCGTTGGTCCCGCCGAAGCCGAAGGAATTTGACAACACCGTGTTGATCTCCTTCTCCTTGGCCGCGTTCGCGACAAGGTCGATCGGCGTCTCGACAGAAGGATTGTCAAGATTGATCGTCGGTGGCGCGATGTTGTCGCGAATGGCCAGCACGGAGAAAATCGTCTCGACGGCGCCTGCAGCACCAAGCAGATGGCCGATCGCTGATTTCGTCGACGACATCGTCGCGGTCTCGGCGGCATTGCCGAACAACCGCTGCACCGCCGCCAGTTCGATTTCATCGCCCATCGGTGTCGACGTACCGTGCGCATTGACGTAGTCGATGTCGGCCGCGTTTATGCTCGCGCGCTTGATCGCAGCCCGCATGCAGCGCTCCGCACCATCGCCATCTTCCGCCGGTGCGGTGATGTGATAGGCGTCGCCGGACATTCCATAGCCGATCACTTCCGCATAGATCTTGGCGCCCCGCGCCTTGGCCCGCTCGTACTCTTCGAGCACCACGACGCCGGCGCCCTCTCCCATCACGAAACCATCGCGGCCTTCGTCGTAGGGGCGCGATGCAACGGTGGGGCGGTCATTGTAGCCTGTCGACAGCGCGCGGCAGGCCGCAAAGCCGGCAAGGGCGATGCGGCAGATCGGGCTTTCAGCACCACCTGCGACCATGACTTCGGCATCACCCAGCGCAACCAGGCGCGCGGCATCACCGATTGCATGCGCACCGGTCGAGCAGGCCGTCACCACCGAATGATTGGGGCCCTTGAGCGCGTGTTTGATGGAGACATAGCCGGATGCCAGATTGATGAGCCGACCCGGTATGAAGAACGGACTGATCCGGCGCGGGCCCTTGTCGCGCAACAGCAGTGACGTTTCGGCAATTCCCTGCAAACCGCCGATGCCGGAGCCGATCAGTACACCGAATTCATTGCGATCCGACGCGCCATCGAAAACACCTTGCGCGTCGGCGATCGCCTGATCGGCCGCGGCAACGGCGTAGATAATGAAATCATCAACTTTGCGCTGCTCTTTTGGCTCCATCCAATCGTCGGGATTGAATTTGCCGTCCGATCCATCACCACGTGGAATGAAGCTCGCGATCTGGCAGCTGAGGTCTTCGACTTCGAATTCCTCGACCCGGCGCGCACCGCTCTCGCCAGCGAGCAAACGCTTCCAAGTTGCATCCACTCCGCACGCCAAAGGCGTAACCAGCCCCAAACCTGTGACTACAACGCGTCGCATAGGCTTCCCAACCCCTCGTTACCGAACCACCCGCCTTGTCATTCCCTGATTGAGAAGCATTCGGCGCGCAGGCCCGTCTGTCAAGCCGCGCACCGATTCAGGCTGGGCGCTGATGACCGGCAGCGTCGCGAAACGCACGTGAATGCTCGCCCAAACCTATGCGCGAGCAGCCTTACTGTTTCGTCGATTCTGAAATGATCAAGCCGCGCTGGCGTTCTTTTCGAGGAACTTGACCGCATCGCCGACAGTCAGGATGTGTTCGGCGGCATCATCCGGAATTTCACAGCCGAACTCTTCCTCAAAGGCCATAACGAGCTCGACCGTATCGAGGCTATCGGCGCCGAGATCGTCGATGAACGACGCTTTTTCGGATACTTTTTCTTCTTCCACGCCAAGATGTTCGACAACAATCTTCTTCACGCGCTCCGAGACATCGCTCATTCTTTTCTCCAACCCTTAGTGTTTAGAACCGTCCCGCATGTTGCGGACGATATGCACCTTCCAACAACGCCCAGACCGAGGGACTGGACCCTGCCTTCAAGCCGTCATGTACTTGAACCGATCAGGTAGCGGTTTTGGCTGCTGTATGACAATACCCAGCGCATTCCTCGCGAGTTACCGAGCGCCAGTTAACACACTTATTTTGTGTTGACTAGCACCGATCCGAAGCTGTCCTACCTCGACAAAAGCCCTGCCAACAAAGGCTCAAGACGGACCCACCTGTCGAGTTGCTCGGTTACGGCATTACCATGCCGCCATTCACATGCAATGTCTGACCTGTGACATAGCGCGCTTCATGGCTGGCAAGGTAGATCGCCGTGGCGGCGACATCCTCCGGCGTCCCGAACGTATTTGCCGGAATTGCCCCCATGATTTCGGCGGTTTGCTTCTCGTTGAGGACGTCGGTCATGGCCGTTTGGATGAAGCCAGGCGCGATGCAATTGGCGGTAATACCCCGCGATGCGGCCTCCCGGGCCAATGACTTGGTCATGCCGATCATACCAGCCTTCGAGGCGGCATAGTTGCCCTGACCTGGGTTGCCGATAATACCACTTACCGACGAAATGTTGATAATTCGCCCATATCCCGTCTTGGCGCGCATCATCGACCGGGCCGCGGCTCGCATCAGCATGAATGTCGATGTCAGATTGACCGAGATGACGTCATCCCATTGATCATCCTTCATGACCATGAACAGGTTGTCCTTGGTGAGCCCGGCATTGTTGACCAGGATATCGAGGCCATCCATCGCCTTAATGGCGCCGTCAACCAGGCCGCCGACCTGCTCCTTGCTGGCAAGGTCGCAAACGATATAGTGCGCCCGCTCACCAAGCTCAGCCACGAGCGCCTGCAGCTTGTCTTCCTGGCGGCCTGACACAGTCACGGTCGCGCCCTGGGCGTGCATCGCGCGCGCGATGGCACCGCCGATTCCGCCAGTGGCACCCGTTATGAGTGCCTTTTTATCATTCAACTCAAACATTTAGCGTTCCTTATCGGGCGGCGCACCTGACGTCACCAGTCGGCCGCAGCTTACTCATTGGATTAGCCTTTGAGCGCTGCCTCAACGGCTTTGAGGTCGTCTGGACTGCCAACCGGTGTCGCAGACACCGTCTTTTCAATCCGCCGCGCTAAGCCGGAAAGCACTTTGCCGCAACCCAATTCGTAGAAGTTCGTTACCCCGGCGCCGGTCATGGCGAGCACACACTCGCGCCACCGAACCGTGCCTGTCACCTGCTCGACAAGACGTGACTTGATTTCTTCCGGGTCGCTGAGCGGTCCGGCCGTGACGTTGGCGACGACCGGGACAACGGGGGCATTAACGGTCGCGTTGGCGAGCGCCTCAGCCATGATATCGGCGGCGGGTTTCATCAGCGCGCAATGGAACGGCGCACTGACGGGCAGTGGTACCGCTCGGCGTACACCATGTTCCTTGCCGATTTCCTGAATGCGGTCGACCGCTGTCTTGGAGCCCGACAAAACCACTTGCGTCGGCTCGTTGTCATTGGCGATTTGAAGGACCTCACCGTCCTTGACGGCGGCCTCGGCAACCGTCTTGGCGACATCCAGGCCGACACCAAGCAGCGCCGCCATCGCGCCCTCGCCGACCGGCACGGCAGCCTGCATGGCAAGCCCGCGCGTGCGTAGCAGTTGTGCAGCGTCAGCGATCGAAAATGTACCGGCCGCGGCAAGAGCCGAGTATTCGCCGAGCGAATGGCCGGCAACGAACTTGGCCTGCTCCTTGACCGTGATCCCGAGTTCGCTCTCCAGCACCCGTACTACCGCCATCGAAACCGCCATCAAGGCCGGTTGGGCATTCTGCGTCAGTGTCAGCTCGTCCTGCGGCCCGTCGCGCATCAAATCCGAGAGCTTTTCGCCGAGTGCATCATCGACTTCATCGAAGACAGCCTTGGCAACCGGAAACGCATCCGCCAGCGCCTGCCCCATACCGACTTCCTGGGAGCCCTGCCCCGGAAAAATGAACGCATTTGACATGTTTTCTTTCCTGCACTGGAACGGCCTCGTGCACGTGCCATACGATAATTGCGAGACGCGCGTTTAGGCATGGCACTCGCGGACCTGTCAAGCTGGGCACGGGCGAGCCTCTCACGATCAAGCCCGAACCAGGATGTCGATATCGGAATATACTTGATAAGCGCGGTCAAGCCTGTCTATATGCGCGCTTCGTTTCCGGTTGGGGGCTGAACATGAAGGCGGCCGTTCGCGGCGGTCAGGGCAAATGGCCCGGTTCATGGTGTCTCCGCTCCACTGAGTCGACGATTAAGAGCCTTTCCTCTCGTTCAGGAGGCTCGTGCCGAGGCTTTGCGCCGGGACGATATGGAATGAACAACAGGAAAGGCTGAAACCATGCCTCTTTATGAGCATGTGTTCTTGGCGCGCCAAGACGTCTCGCAGCAGCAGGTCGAAGCGCTCACGGACGAATATAAGCAGATCATTACGGATGGCGGCGGCAGCATTGGGCGCTCCGAATACTGGGGCCTGAAATCGCTCGCCTACAAGATCAAGAAGAACCGCAAGGCGCATTATACCTGCCTCAACATCGACGCACCGCATGCAGCCGTTGCCGAGATGGA